>CAJBRT010000083.1 GCA_903958045.1 uncultured Bacteroidota bacterium
AATTGCTGCCATCAATCAAAACAACGATTTTTTTCATAGACATTTGTTTCAAGACATAGTTACACACAACGAAACTATTTATCAAAAAAATACCAACAGTTTTGCAAAACGAATTGAACATGTAGCAGAGCAGTGTAACCGTGTTTGTGATGCGGTATCAACAGCGCTTTTACAAAATTATTTTCCTATCGTTTTATCTGGCGATCACTCTTCTGCACTTGGCACGATAAGTGGCATTAAAAAGGCGCATCCAAATAAAAAACTAGGTGTTATTTGGATAGATGCACACGCCGATATGCACTCTCCCTATACTTCCCCATCAGGAAACATTCATGGCATGCCACTTGCGGCAGCGCTGGGTTTAGACCATGCAGATATTCAAGTAAATCAAATTTCTGATGACACAATTAGCCATTGGAATGTTTTAAAAAGCATTGGAACCAAGGGCCCTAAATTAACACCCAATAATTTAGTTTATTTTGGTTTAAGAGATTTTGAAATCGCAGAAAAACAAGTGATTGAAGAAGCGTCTATTTCAAATTTTACAGTGGAGCAGCTTCGTGAAAATGGTTTGCAAAACACGCTTGCGGCGATTATTACAAAGTTCGAAGATGTAGATGAAATATACATTTCATTTGATGTAGACTCTATGGATTGCGATCAAATATCTTATGGTACTGGCACACCCGTAAAATCTGGTTTTTTACCAGACGAAATAAATCAAATCCTCGAACAATTGATTTCTACCCAAAAAGTTGTTTGTTTAGAAATTGCCGAAATAAATCCTTTGCTAGATAATAAAGGCAATAAAATGGCAGAAACCGCTTTTCAAATTCTTTCTAATTTTGAACAACAATTAACTGTTTTATAATGACTACTCAGGATCTTAATAACACCTCTTATTATATCGCATTAGAAGAAAAGTATGGTGCCCATAACTATCATCCTTTACCCGTTGTTATCGAGAGAGGACAAGGTGTATACTTATACGATGTAGAAAAAAAGCAGTACTTCGACTTTTTGAGTGGTTATTCGGCGGTAAACCAAGGGCATTGTCATCCGGCTATAATCAATGCGATGACGGAGCAGGCATCAAAGCTAACACTTACGTCTAGGGCTTTTTATAACAATCAACTAGGGGAATACGAACAGTTTATAACACAGTATTTTGGTTACCAAAAAGTGTTGCCCATGAATACTGGTGTTGAAGCAGGAGAAACAGCTGTGAAGCTTGCTAGGCGTTGGGCTTATGAGAAAAAAGGGGTACCGCAAAACCAAGCAGTAATAGTATTTCCAGAAGGTAATTTTTGGGGTAGAACTATCGCAGCGATTTCTAGTTCATCGGATCCAAGTAGTTACCAAAATTTTGGCCCCTTTGTTCCTGGGTTTCAGCAAATACCCTATAATAATATAGGTGCATTAGCCGTAGCACTTCAAAATAAAAATGTGGCGGCATTTATGGTAGAGCCTATTCAGGGAGAAGCAGGCGTTATTGTTCCGGACAACGGTTATTTAAAAGCTGCTTATGATTTATGCAAACAACACAACGTACTTTTTATAGCGGATGAAATTCAAACTGGTCTGTGTAGAACGGGCAAATTATTAGCATCCGATTATGACAATGTACGACCAGATATTTTAATGTTAGGAAAAGCACTGAGTGGTGGTGTAATGCCCATCAGTGCTGTTTTATGTGATGATTATATCATGGAAACCATAAAGCCTGGTGAACATGGGAGTACTTTTGGTGGCAACCCACTTGCTTGTGTGGTAGCAGTAGCTGCACTTAACGTGTTACGCGATCAAAATTTAGCAGCGAATGCTTACGAAATGGGTGTTTTGTTTAGATCGGAATTAGAAAAAATAAAATCACCCTTTATAAGCGTTGTTAGAGGCAAAGGTCTTTTAAATGCCATAGAAGTTGCGCATCAAAATCCAAATGCAGCCTGGGATTTTTGTTTGGTCTTAAAAGAAAATGGACTGCTTGCAAAACCTACCCACGGTAATAAAATAAGATTTGCGCCACCACTGATTATAACACGTGATCAAATTTTAGAAAGCATTGCCATCATTCAAAAATCATTGAATCAATTTTTAGCAGTGTAGGTTTATCTTTTCTTTGTATAAACGTCAATCACTCTTGTATTTGGTGTTGGTCTGTCGGTATAATATAAAAACTTGACCCTTCCACTATTAGGGTTTATGGTTAGAGGGATAAAGTGGTTGGTCAATGTATTGTCAATTTCCCAACTAGGGTTTACAAAAGTATTATCGCCATTGTTTAACCAAACCCTAGAGTTTAAATTTTGCCCAATATTCACAAAGAAAAATACATCTTGAAAGCCGTCAAAATTTAAATCAGCAATTAGATAATCTCTTGTACCACCGGAATTAAATGTTGGTTGAAGCGTTGAAATTTCATCTACTACATTTGAATTATCTGTTCTGGATCTAAATATTTTTTGTTGACCAGGTCCTGCTTCAACAAAATAAAATAAATGTGTCTTATTAACATCTTTTGGATTTTTTAATGCCAAAATTTTATAGCAACCAAATGTTTGTCCAAAAGGAGAGACAGTTGAAAGGTTGCTTGCAATAAATCCACTCGAATTGATGTTAACTTTTTTAATGAATGTATTGGGTGTATTGCCTCTATCTATATAGGGCGCAGAAATAATTTCAGCCTGTTTATCACCCTCTATATCCGCGATGAACACACTTCCGGTTTGATTGTTAATGGTAATATTTGATTTTTTTGTAAGCCCACTGTTCCCATTTAAGAAGAGCATCATTTCTTCACTCCCAAAATTTTGAACCACTAAATCATTTTTCCCATCTCCATCAACGTCTCCAACTGCTGAATTGTGATAAAATCTGTTTGTTGAAGTAACATCTGCAATATCACCTCTTGCAAAGCTACCATCTGCTTTTCCAACAAAATACCGGCATACATAACCTGGATATTGGCCATTTACCATCATTGATTGCATTTCTTTTCCATGGTCCGATATAAATAAATCTTTTATTCCATCGTTGTTTAAATCTTCATACCAGAAAGGTGATTTTGGAAAACCTGCTTCAATATACCCACCTAAAAACGAACTCGTGTTTTCGGTTAACCCACCTGATGTGGTATCTACCAAAAAAGATCTAAAAAAATCATAAGGTGCTGTTTGGTTATTTGCAAAGCAGGTAATTAAATGATACTTCCCACTTCTTTCAATTACTTTAAGTGTTTCAGGATGTACGTCAGGTAAATTAAGTGATCTAGATAATACTACATTTACCGATGCGCCATATTTAGTCGCATAATCAATAGTAGGTGTTGTTGGCGTAGTTGGCGTTGTTGGATTTGGGGACGGCTGTGTGCTTGGTCCAGATTTTCCACACGCGATAAGTACAAAAAAACAAACGTATAGTAATGGGGTTAATTTCATTTATTAAAAATATAATTAATTTCTAAAATTAACGCATCATTTCATACACAAAATTTAGCCGGTCTGGTTCGTTGTAATAGGCAACCATTTCTTCGCCTACTTTTTTTGCACCTAATTTTTCTATGGCTATTTGTGATCTAATGTTTTGAGCACCAATATGAAAAATAACTTTTTCGATATAAATGAAAGCGTAATTGAGCATGAGTGTTTTTACTTGTCGATTAATACCCTTGCCCCAGCAGTCTCTACTAAAAAAAGTGTATCCAATTTTTATTTCATTGTCAAGTGGTTTGAGATCATAAAACCTAGTGGAGCCAAGGGCTTTACCGGTGTCTACGTCTCTAACAATAAATGCGCCACCTGATGCTAGGGCACCTTCAAAAAACGATTCAAACACTTCTTTTTGATATCTATTGGGATTTGGATGTTGCTCCCAAATAAGCGGATCTGATGCGGCTGCATAGAGTTCAGGGAAGTGAAATGTTTGCAGCGGTTCTAACCGAATTAAATGATTGCTTAAATGATTGGGTTGCAAATTCATGTAATTAAAAATACCAATTAATTTAGAATAAATTGGGCTCCAACGGTTGCAAAATGAAAACCTTGTTTTTCTACGGCAATTCTCTGCTTGCTTGTTTTGTTATGCGCAGGATTGGTGTGGTTTAAATGTATAAAGTAGATTTTTTGTTTGACAAATAGCGACTCATTTTTAAAGAGGGATATGGTTTCACTTATAAATGGATGTGGGACTTCATGAATGGGTCTATTTATTTCTCCATCCTCATAAAACGTACCATCAATAAATGCAAAGTCTACAGCTTTTACTTCCGAAACAATCTTTTTTTCCCAAAGCTTCCATTTATCAATGTCGGGGATATATAGTGCCGACTTTTTCGCACCAATAATTTTAAAACCAACTGTTTCGGAAAATTCATCTCTGTGCGGAACAACAATAGGTATCACCATAAGCCCACTATCTAATAGAATAGGGGCCTCGGATTGAAGTGGTTTTAAGTCAATGTTACCAAGGGTTACAAGTTGGCTCCAAGGCCCGTTACTCCGTAAATAGTTTATAAACCTAGGCATGGCGTATACCGGTATTTTACTTGCATTCATCCCTTCTTTACCAACATACATCAAACCGGTGTAATGCCCACTGTGCGCATGCGTTAGAAAAATACCGTCGATACTTGTAACTCCATTTGTTTTTGATAAGCGTTCAAATTGAGCTGTTATATCTGGCGTGGCATCAAACAAATAGTTCTTTTTATTTTTTGTATCTGAAACACCAAGACTCGAAACCAAAAACCTATCTTTTAAATACTTGCAACAAATTTTTTGACACCCTATTTGTGGCTTCCCAGCATCTTGTGTAGTACCCAGTACGACAAGGGTTTGAGCATTTGTGCTGGCGTAAAAAAAGGCCCAAAAAATAAAAATAATGATTCTCTTCATTTAGTAAAGAATTAGATTTATATACAACGTATGTTAAATGTAATTATATTTTTTCTTACATTGTAGCACTATCAATTCTTATTATGGAAGTACATCACCCACATCATCATAGCGGTCATCAAAAGAAAAAATGGAAAGAGTATCTTACCGAATTTGTAATGTTATTTGCAGCTGTAACGCTTGGTTTTTTTGCTGAAAATCAACGAGAACATTATATCGAACATTTACGTGAGCAGCAGTATATGCAAAGCTTGTACGAAGACTTAAAAAAAGACACCGTCGAGTTAAATTATCTAAAGCGTATTTACACTAAGCAAATGAAGTTTATTGACACAACCATTGACCTATTTAGAGTGGGTGAATGGAATGATGTCAACCTCAATAAAATCTATGTTTTAAATTTATCTACCTTAGGAAATAGGGGGCTTAATTTAATGGAACGTACAAGCGTTCAATTAAAAAATGCTGGCGGCATGCGACTCATTAAAAATTCCAAAATTAGCGATGAAATCGCTAATTATTGGCATTGGCAGGAGTATGCTAAGGCATATGGGGCCACAACAGAAGAGCTGAAACTAAAGGCACGAGAGCGTTCTTATAATATTTTTAATCAGTTTTATTACAATGAAATTAATAGAAACGAAATCAAAACTACGAGATCGGGTGCACAATTGATGACTTACGACAAAGCTGTATTAACAGAATACGCAAATAGGCTTTCGCATATAAAAAACTCAATAAAAAACCAGCAATTGTATCAGTTAGATCAAATAATGGGTTCAGCCGTTATTTTGCTAAATGATTTAAAAATAGAATACCAAGTAAAATAAACAAACATGAAAAAGGGATTTAGTGTTCTAGTTTTTCTTGTTCTTGCAGTGTCTAAACTATTTGCCCAGCAATCCGCTTTACAAATTCACTACATTGTTTCTTTTGATAGCGCTGCTAGTAATAGTTTGCACGTAGAAATGATGATATCAGGTGTTAAACCCGGTAAACTGACTTGTAAAATGCCACAGTGGATGCCCGGTTATTATCAAATTATGAATTATGCAAACGCAGTTTCTGGTGTTCAAATAAAAGACGAAAATAAAAAACATATTGATTTTAAAAATGCATCATCAAATAGCTGGACATTTATAAATACGAACAGTAAAAAAATTATTATTTCATACAATATAAAAGCCACCAAAAAATTTGTTGCCAATAGTTATGTGGATACATCGAGAGCATATTTAATTCCTTGCGCTACATTTTTATACCTCGACAATCAATTAGAAATTTCACCCACTGTACAAATTATACCATCAAAAAATTGGTCAAATATAGCTACTGGTTTAAATCTAATTTCTGCTACAACCCATACCTATAGAGCTTCTAACTACGATATCCTTTTTGACTCTCCCATTTTAATTGGAAACTTAGAAGAGCTTCAGTCTTTCTCAATTAATGGAATTAAGCATCGTTTTATTGGATACAATCTAGGAAATTTTAACAAAGAAAAATTTATTAAAGACTTATCTAAAGTAGTAAAATCGGGTATTGATATTATTGGTGATATTCCTTATAGTGAATATACTTTTATTGGTATTGGTCCAGGTAGAGGAGGCATTGAGCACTTAAATAATACAACTGTAAGTTTTGACGGTAAGGGACTTGAAACAGAAGGGGGACTTAATAAAACAATGTCTTTTCTAGCGCATGAATTTTTTCATAATTACAATGTAAAACGAATTCGTCCTTATGAACTAGGACCATTTAATTATGATAAAGGAAGTAAAACAAATTTACTTTGGGTTAGTGAAGGATTATCTGTTTATTACGAATACCTAATGGTTAAAAGATCGGGTATAATGTCTGAAAAAGCATTACTCAAATCTTTTGAAGGCAATATTACTGCTTTCGAGAATGGACCTGGAAAAAACCATCAATCTTTAACACAGTCTAGTTACTTTACTTGGCAAGATGGTCCTTTTGGCACAACAGGACCGGAAAAAAATAAATCTATTTCTTATTATGAAAAAGGTCCCATTGTTGGGCTTTTTTTGGATTTTTATATTCGCCATAAAACCAATAACCAAAAAGGCCTAGACGATGTAATGCGTTTAGTATACAAAGAATATTATCAAACAAAAAAAAGAGGGTTTACCGACGCTGAATTTCAAATGACCTGTGAAATAATAGCGGGGGCTTCTCTAAACGATGTTTTTGAATATGTGTATACTGCTAAACCGCTTGATTACACTACATTTTTAGGGTATGGAGGGCTTAGCCTTAAGCGTTTGGATGATAAAAAATATAGCCTTGAGCCCCTTCAAATAATGGATAAGTTACAAACTGAAATATACCATAGTTGGTTACATTGATTATCTATTTAATGCATATTAATAAATACTTGCTTAGCATTATCTTATGATTAAAAAAAGGCAATATTTAAGTATATTGTTTATCAAAATGGTGCCCTCAACGTACCCCTAATAAACAATTATGGCAATAAATCCATCTGTTTCAAATAACAATAGTCTTGGTAGTCCAACCAAAAACTGGCTCTACCCATTTATTCTTGTAACAAGTTTATTTTTCTTTTGGGGTTTTGTACATAATCTGGACCCTATTTTAATACCGCATTTGCGTAAATCTTTCAGGTTAAATGATTTACAATCATCACTGATTGATTCATCGGTTTTCATAGCCTACTTTGCAATGGCGCTTCCTGCCGGATATGTGATGCGTAAGTATGGCTACAAATCCGGTATTGTAGGTGGCCTTTTGTTGTTTGCATTAGGTTGCTTTTTATTTTTACCCGCTGCCGATACCCATCAATACATTTATTTTTTGGGCGCACTTTTTATTATTGCGAGTGGATTAACTTTTTTAGAAACGGCGGCGAATCCATATGCAACCATTATTGGTCCTCCAGAAACTGCAACGCGTCGATTAAATTTTGCGCAATCATTTAATGGACTTGCTGCGATGGTTGCTCCTATTATTGGAGGTCAATTTATTTTGTCTGGAACAGAAATGTCTGATGAAGCATATGCACAACTATCCCCCGAAGCGCTTAATAATTATTTGACCACCGAGGCACAAAGCGTAAAAATGCCCTATCTTATTTTAGGCATTCTTGTATTACTCGTAGCTGTATTATTTATGGTATCCAAACTTCCTGACGTAAAAGAGGGAGATGATAATACGGCTGGTAACAATCCGCTCAAAGCCTTTCGACACAGGCATTTGACATGGGCTGTAGTAGCACAATTCTTTTATGTAGGTGCACAGGTTTGTGTGGGAAGTTTTTTTATTAAAATGGCGAGAACAGGTGCAGGTATGGATGAAAAAACGGCTGCACAATATTTAGGATGGGGTTATGGTGCTGCATTTATGCTGGGCAGATTTGTAGGCACTTTTTTAATGGGCAAGTTTGCATCTGAAAAATTATTAAGTACCTATGCGCTGATCAATATTGTTTTATCTGCGGTAGCTATTTTTGGATCAGGTATAGTTGTTGTCTATGCACTTATAGCCATTGCATTTTTTATGTCTATTATGTTTCCTACCATTTTTTCATTGGGCATTAAAGAAGTTGGTGCCGATACAAAAATGGCATCTAGTTTAATTGTGATGTCAATTGTTGGCGGCGCGTTATTGCCTCCTGTGCTCGGTGTTATTTCTGATGCAACCGGTAGTATTCAAAATGGATATATTGTACCACTTCTTTGTTTTGTGGTGGTGTTTTTATTTGCAACCAAAGGACATAAAGTAAAATCTGTATAGTACCCATGACTACTGTGCCACCAAAAAGATTCGTGATAGAGATGCACCCCAAAGACAATGTGTTGGTGGCGCTAACCCATTTAGCCGCCGGACAGGTTGTGGAATATCGTGAACAGCAGTATACTATTTTGGAGCCTATTCAATGCAAGCATAAATTTTATACCACAAATTTACCAAAAGGCGCTTCTGTATTCATGTACGGCGTGTTAGTGGGTACAACCCAACAAGACGTTGCTAAGGGAAGCCTTGTTTCAACGGCTAATTTACAACATGCGGCAGAGCCTTATGCAATCCGTGAAACAAATTTTTCATGGGAAAAGCCGGATGTGTCAGGGTTTGCCAATAAAACTTTTAATGGTTTTGTAAGATCAAACGGTCAAGTGGGAACAGCCAATTATTGGTTATTTATTCCTACCGTATTTTGTGAGAACAGAAATTTAGACGTCATTAAAGAGGCGTTGCATCACAAACTAGGTTATGCAGTGAGTGATAAATATAGCAAGTATACACAGTCGCTGTTGGAAGCGTATGAAAAAGGAGAATCAGTTTCAAATATTAATTTTTCGCCTAGTAATACACCTCAACAAAACAGGGTATTTAAAAATATAGATGGCATTAAATTTTTAAACCATAATGGAGGTTGTGGTGGAACAAGAGCGGATGCAGCCACATTAAGCGCATTACTTGCTTCCTATGCAAATCATCCAAACGTAGGCGGGATAACGGTTTTAAGCCTTGGTTGTCAACATTTACAGGTAGAAGATTTTAAAAACGATATTCAAAGACTAGCGCCGAATTTTGACAAACCGCTTTATGTTTTCGAACAACAACAATCTGAAAGCGAAGAAGTGTTGATTGCTTCTGCTATTAGAAAAACATTTGAAGGTCTTATAGAGATTAATAAATTAGAAAGAACGCCTGCTCCATTAAGTGCACTTACACTGGGTGTTAAATGCGGTGGAAGCGATGGGTTTAGTGGGGTATCTGCAAACCCAGCTGTTGGCTATGCATCAGATTTAGTAGTGGCGCTTGGTGGAAAAGTATTGTTGGCAGAGTTTCCAGAATTATGCGGTGCAGAACAGGATTTAATTGACAGGTGTGAAAGCGCCTCTTCTGCCAGTAAATTTATAGACCTCATGCGCAGTTATGATGCACTAGCGCATAAAGTGGGTTCCGGATTTCATATGAATCCTTCTCCAGGAAATATTAAGGATGGACTCATTACCGACGCCATCAAAAGTGCAGGGGCGGCAAAAAAGGGAGGCACTTCTCCTGTTGTAGATGTATTAGATTACACAGAGCCTGCTACTAAGGCCGGACTTAGCCTTGTATGTACGCCAGGCAATGACGTAGAAGCGACCACAGGTAAGGCTGCAGCAGGTGCTACCCTTATATTATTTACTACTGGACTTGGCACACCAACGGGTAACCCGGTTTGTCCAGTGATTAAAGTGGCCACCAATTCATCACTAGCAAAACGAATGAAGGACATCATTGACATTGATTGCGGACCTATTATTAGTGGTGAAAAAACCATTGAACAAATGGGTGTTGAAATTTTAGAATATTGCATCAAGGCTGCTAGTGGAGAAGTTACTCCAAAAGCGGTGCTGTTAAATCAAGATGATTTTATACCGTGGAAGCGCGGTGTTTCTTTATAATTATTTTTTATGTTTTCATTAGTAAATAAAAAAGCAGTTATCACCGGTGGTGGTAGTGGCATTGGAAAAGCAATAGCCGTAACATTTGCAGCACAAGGTGCGGCAGTGCATGTGTTAGAACTAACTACGGAGGCGGGTGCAGATACAGCTGCTACTATTAAAGCAGCGGGTGGACAGGTAACGGTACACGCTTGTAATGTGGCTAGTAAAGAAGAAGTGGCCGCTGTTTTTGCAAGTATTGGTCAACTAGATATTTTGGTAAACAATGCGGGCGTTGCACATATTGGTAAAGCCGATACAACACCTGAAGCTGATTTTGACAGGGTGATGTCTATCAATGTAAAAGGGGTGTATCAGTGCATAGCTGCTGCTATACCAGGCTTTCGTGCCAACGGTAGAGGTGTTATCATTAACATGGCTTCCATTGCTGCTTGGGTAGGACTAGCAGATCGTTTTGTATATTCTACTGCAAAAGGTGCTGTTATGGCCATGACACTTTCTGTTGCCAAAGATTATATGCACGAAAATATTAGGTGTAATTCTATTTCTCCAGCGCGTGTGCACACACCGTTTGTGGATGGATTTATTGCAAAAAATTATCCGGGTAAAGAAAAAGAAATGTTTGAAAAATTATCTGCCTCACAACCCATTGGTAGAATGGCAGAACCTAACGAAGTAGCAGCGCTCGCACTTTATTTAGCTAGCGATGAAGCTTCATTTATTACCGGTTGTGATTATCCAATAGATGGCGGATTTATAAAACTTAATAATTAGCATCAAAAATAACAATCAATGAAATTAATTCGATTTGGAAATGAAGGACATGAAAAACCGGGTATCATTGTAAATGACACATGGTATGATGTATCGGGTGTGGTAACAGATTACAACGAAGCGTTTTTTACAAACAACGATATCAAAAAATTACAAGATGCGGTGGCTGCGGGTACATCGTTTCCTGTTGTAGAACCTTCTACCAGACTGGGTTCTGTGGTAGCGAGGCCTTCAAAAATTATTTGTATTGGCCTTAACTATGTAGACCACTGTCTCGAAACCAATGCTCCTATTCCAACCGAACCTGTTTTGTTTTTTAAATCTACTACTGCATTGTGTGGTCCAAACGACGATGTTATAATTCCAAAAAATAGCGTGAAAACAGATTGGGAAGTAGAACTAGCTTTTGTGATTGGTAAAAAAGCTTCTTATGTAGAAGAAGCAGATGCACTCGATTATGTTGCAGGGTATTGCCTTCACAATGATTATAGCGAAAGAGAATTTCAATTAGAAAGAGGTGGTCAGTGGGCTAAAGGAAAAGGTTGTGACACATTTGCACCACTCGGACCCTTTTTAGCAACACCTGATGAAATCGCAGACGTGAACAATTTAAAAATGTGGTTAACCGTAAACGGTAAAACCTATCAAAATAGCAATACGTTAAACCTAGTATTTAAAATTCCTTTTTTGGTGCATTACTTAAGCCAGTTTATGACCCTCTTACCGGGTGATGTAATTAGCACAGGAACCCCTCCTGGCGTAGGTTTGGGCATTAAGCCAGAACCGGTGTATGTAAAGCCGGGCGATGTTATAGAATTAGGTATCGAAGGATTAGGCAGTAGTAAGCAATCAGCGGTTGCGTATACAAAAAAATAAAAACATGGCAGCACAACAATACTTTTTAGCACTCGATTTAAAAGAGGATCCGGCACTCATAGCGGAGTATAAAGCGTACCATCAAAATGTGTGGCCAGAAATTATTGAAAGCATAAAAAGTTCGGGCATTACCTGTCTCGATATTTATTGTGTATCTAACCGTTTATTTATGGTGTTAGAAGCAAACGAAAATTTTTCTTTTGCAGCCAAGTCTGCAGCGGATGCTGCAAATGAAGTGGTTCAAAAATGGGAAACACTCATGTGGAACTATCAACAAGCCATGCCAGGATCTAAGCCCGGAGAAAAATGGGTGTTATTAGAAAAAATATTTACACTTCCTTAATAAAATAATATGGAACTAGGACTTTCAAATAAAGTGATTGTTGTGTCGGGTGGTGCCAAAGGAATCGGTTATGGTATTGCAAAAGTACTTGCGAGAGAAGGTGCAACAGTTTGTATTATTGGTCGCAGCGCTAGTGATAATCAAGCAGCTGTCGATGCCCTCATAGCAGCTGGTGGCAAGGCGTTTGGTATAGAAGCTGAATTAACAGATCCAAATGCTTGTAAACAGGCCATAGATACCGTACTTGCAACCTATGGTACTATTGATGGACTTGTAAACAATGCCGGTGTTAACGATGGCGTGGGATTAGAAAACGGAAGCTATGAAGGTTTTATCGCGTCGCTTCATAAAAATTTAGTACACTATTATTTATTAGCACACCATGCACTACCCGCTTTAAAAAAATCAAAAGGAGCGATCGTAAATATTGGTTCAAAAACTGCCGAAACGGGTCAGGGAAATACATCTGCGTATGCAGCATCTAATGGCGGTAGAAATGCGCTAACAAGAGAGTGGGCTGTAGAATTATTAAAATATGGTATTCGCGTAAACGCAGTTATTGTAGCCGAATGTTTTACGCCACTGTATGAAAGCTGGATACAAACCTTTGATGATCCTACCGAAAAATTAGCAAGCATCACCGCAAAAATTCCATTAGAAAACCGAATGACCACCGATATAGAAATTGCAAATATGGTTGCGGTATTACTTTCTGAAGTTTCAAGTCATACCACTGGACAACTAATACACGTAGATGGTGGATACACACATTTAGACAGAGCACTTTTATAGACATATTATTTTGGATACCTAAATTTCTCCGAATGAATTTTAAAAAAATCGTTTTTGTTGGTTGCCTTTTTACACTGCAGCTAACTGTAGTTGTGCGCGCACAAGATTGGTTAATTGACGCTTCATCCTACAAAGCAGCTATCACGCAAAAGGGCACTGTCATTGAACTTAACAATGGTCTCGTACGAAGAAGGTTTACCATTGGCGCCAATTTTGCCTGTACCGATTATACCAATCTAGCCAACCAACAACAATTGTTACGTGCTATTAAACCGGAAGCTCGCATTGTATTAGATGGAGCGTTGTATAATGTGGGTGGACTGGTAGGTCAAAAAGAAAACGGCTATATTTTACCGGGCCTCGCCGATACTTTAAAAGCCGGTGCAAACGATTTCAAATATGTTTCTCATAAAATAACACCACTTGAACCATTTTTAAAATGGAAAAATAAAAGTTGGGCACACCACACAGCAGCGCCAACAGGTAAAGAATTAATTGTTAGTTACGCGCACCCATCTCAAAAACTAAATGGCGTTACCATAGAAGTGCATTATGAACTCTATGATCATTTGCCCCTCATTGTAAAATGGGTTTCTATATTAAATTCATCTACAACGCCACACGCACTTGACAGGGTGGTTAATGAAGTATTAGGGCTTGTTGAAGAAGAAAGTGCGGTAGTAGGATCTCCGGAAGAAATGAAAAAGCAGCATGGTATTTATGTCGAAACAAATTATGCTTTTAACAATGCGATGCGTTATGATATCAGTGATCAAACTACACACTGGAAAACAGATTCGGTATATACTTCGCAAGTAAATTATAATTACCAAACGCCTTGCCTTTTAGAAATATATCCTGAAAAGGCTCCTGGTATTGACTTACAGCCTAATGAACTATTTAAATCGGTGCGTACACACGAGCTACTCATGGATAGCTATGATAGACAGCGTAGAGGCCTTATGATTCGAAAAATGTACACAGCTGTTGCACCTTGGACTGCACAGAATCCTATTTTTATGCACCTCGTTAGTAAAAATGACGAAGAAGTAAAAACTGCGATTGATCAGTGCGTGGCTACTGGATACGAAGCCGTCATTTTAAGTTTTGGTAGTCACTTAAATATGGAAGACACCACACAAAAAAATATACAACGCTGGAAAGAGCTAACTGATTATGCGCATGCACGTGGTATTATGTTAGGTGGTTATTCACTTTTTAGTAGTAGACGTATTTCAGATGCTGATGATGTAGTAGATATTAAAACAGGAAAACCGGGCGGCGCATTTTTTGGAAACGCACCATGCTTTGGAAGCAAGTGGGGACTTGCGTACAGAGAAAAAATAAAAAACTTTTTTGACAAAACTGGATTTGACATTTGGGAAAATGATGGTCCTTATCCGGGTGACGTTTGTGCTTCTACCACACATCCAGGACACAAAGGTTTTAATGATTCGCAGTGGCGTCAAATGGAAATTCAAAAAGAATTGTACCACTGGTTAAATGAAAGAGGTGTGTATATCAATGCACCGGATTGGTATTTTTTAGATGGCACGCATAAAATTGCCATTGGCTACCGCGAAGTCAATTTTTCATTACCACGCGAGCAACAACGCATTTTAAATAGACAAAATATTCATGATGGTACCATCGAAAAAACAGGGTCTATGAGTTGGGGCTTTGTGCCATTAACCAATTACCAAGGTACTGATCCAAGAGCAGTGCTAGAGCCACTTTCGGAGCATTTAGCCGATTATGAACAACTCATGATTCAGTATTATGGCGCGGGTGTTCAGGCTTGTTACAGAGGTCCCCGTCTATACGACACAGAAACCACTAGACAAATGGTTGCGCGTACCATTAACTGGTATAAGAAATACCGCTCTATACTCAACGCCGATATGATTCAGCTCCGTAGGGCCGATGGTAGAGATTGGGATGGACTCATTCACGTAGATCCTAGTTCAAAACAAAAAGCGCTGGGCATGCTTTATAATCCAACCAAAGAAAAAATTACCAGAACCATACCAGTACCGCTTTATTACACAGGCTTGACTAATACGGCAACCCTGGCAATCAAAGACGACATGACAACTGCAAAAAAATACACATTGAATAGAAATCACGAGCTTATGCTTACTGTTACGATAGAGCCAGAAAGTTATACCTGGTTCACCATTCAATAATTCATCTATTTTATGTAACCATTCAGCTAACTTTTTTGGAAATTGACCAATTATTTAGGAAATTACCCGTTACAAAATCACCATTTATGAAAAAATTCTTTTCTGCATTTACATTTCTTGTAATTGCTCTTTGCACAAGCGCGCAAAACATTGACATTGCGAAGCATTTTAAAGGTTTAAAACCAAGAAGCATTGGTCCGGCTGGTATGAGTGGACGTGTTACTGCGATTGATGCAGTGTGGTCTAATCCTAATATTATTTATTTGGGAACGGCTAGTGGCGGCGTTTGGAAATCTGAAAATGGCGGTGCTAGTTGGGCTTCCATTTTTGATGAACAACCTATTTTAAATATTGGTTCTGTCGCAATTACACAAAGCAATCCAAGTATTGTTTGGGCAGGAACGGGCGAAGGTAATCCAAGAAACTCTGTGAGTTTAGGAGAAGGTATTTATAAAAGTTTAGATGGTGGTAAAACATGGAAGTGTATGGGTCTAGAAAAAACTAGAAACATTCACCGCATCATTATTGATCCAACAAATCCGAATGTTGTATACGCGGGTGTTATTGGTAATCCATTTGTTCCACATCCAGAAAGAGGCTTATACAAAACAACAGATGGTGGTCAAACATGGAATATAATTTTACATACCAATGATAGCAGTGGTGTTGGTGATATGGTAATGGATCCAGTAAATCCAAACAAGTTATTTGTAAACATGTATCAACACCAAAGAACTCCATGGAGCTTACAAGGTGGTGGAAAAGGAAGTGGATTTTATGTTACCTATGATGGCGGTAAAACATTTAAAAAATTAGGAAAAGAAGATGGTTTACCTGACGGAAACCTAGGCCGCATAGGTATTACAGTGGGTCGTAACGATCCAAACAGGGTATATGCACTTGTTGAAGCAACAAAAAATGGTTTATATAAATCAGAAGATGGTGGTTTAAAATGGGAGCTTGTAAATAGTGATCCTTCGGTGGTAACAAACCGTGCATTTTATTTTCAAGACATCGCTATTGATCCAACCAACGAAAACAGATTGTACAACATCAATCAAATGATTACCGTGAGTGAAGACGCTGGTAAAACATTTAAATCAGTGATTCCGTACAGTGGTATTCATCCGGATCACCACGCTTGGTGGATTCATCCACAAAATGGAAATTTTATTATTGATGGTAATGATGGTGGTATTGGCATTTCAAGAGACCGTGGTAAAACATGGCAGTTTGATGAGAAATTACCACTCGGACAATTTTATCATATCAATGTTGACAATAAAATTCCATACAACGTAATGGGTGGTTTACAAGACAATGGAAGTTGGCATGGTCCTGCATATGTATGGGTAAACAGCGGCATTAGAAATGCATACTGGCAAGGTGTTGGTGGTGGTGATGGCTTTGATGTGGTTCCAGATCCGGAAGATGCAAACTGGGTATACAGCATGAGTCAAGGCGGAGCAGTGGGCCGTTATAATATAGCTACGGGTGAAGAGTGGAGTATTCGTCCTCCAAGTCCAGCACCAGGTGTGCGTCAGCGTTTTAATTGGAACGCAGCGATTGCACAAGATCCTTTTGATAAAAAAACAATTTATTATGGTTCTCAATTTGTAAACAAGAGTACCGATAAGGGCGCATCTTGGACACAAATTTCTGATGATCTAACAACGCGCGATAGTGCAAAAATGGATCAGTCTAATAATGGAGGATTAAACGTAGATATTACCGGAGCTGAAAACTATTGCACGATTATTTGTATCGAACCTTCTGCAAAACAACAAGGCGTTATTTGGGCAGGTACCGATGATGGTAACGTTCAATTAACGCAAGATGGTGGAAAAACATGGACTAACTTTAGAGGTAAAATCCCCGGAATGCCACTAGGCGCATGGGTTCCACAAATCCGTGCTTCTCGTTTTAATGCTGGAGAAGCTTTTGTAGTGGCTAACGATTACAGAAGAGGCAACATGAAACCTACTGTTTTTAGAACCACTGATTTTGGAAAAACATGGACCAATATTTTAGAAGATAAAAAGGTAATTGGTTATGCACTTTGCGTATTGCAAGATCCAACTCAACCAAATTTAATTTTTGTTGGTACCGAGCAGGGCTTATGGATTAGTCTAGATAACGCCGCAACATTCCAACAATTTAAAAATGATTATCCTTCTGTTTCTACCTACGATTTAGCGATTCAAGAAAGAGAAAACGATTTAGTCATTGCAACTTTTGGTAGAGCTATTTATATTTTAGATGATATAGGTGGTTTAAGAAAAGCAGCCGCTAATATGGGTAAAGTGTTTGCTAATAAAGTAACTGTATTTAATGCACCAGCTGGTTACCAAGCCCACCGCAAAAATGCAATGGGTATCGAGTATAGCGTTTGGGGTACTTATGAAGGTGAAAATAAAAGAGCTGGACTTCCAATTAGTTTTTATGTAAATAAAGCAGCGTCTGATACGGGCAAAAATACGATTGGCGACACCGCTACTTTCCGTTTTTATGACGCCAACAATACACTTGTTAGAACCATTCGTTCTAAAACAGAAGCTGGGTTTAATAGATATTATTGGGGTATGGAAGGACGCGGCCTTCGCGCAAGTGGCGGCGGCGGAAGAGGTGGTAGAATGGGCGGCGGCGCTGGTTTTGGCGGTGGTGCACCACAAGAAGCACCAGGTTTACCAGTGGATCCAGGAACCTATAAAGTAGTCGTGAGTGTTGGTCGTAATGTATCTGATAGTACCATGCTTGTTGTAAACGATGATCCATTTGCACCAACTTCTAAGGAAGTGCGTGACGCGATTAGAAAAGCAAATGCGCGTTTAGATAAGACTACCGAAAAACTAAATACGCTAAATGAGCGTATGACAGAAGCGGATGGCATCATTGCTAAAATAGAAGCGAACCTCAGAGATATGGATTAAAAAGCAGCAGATACCATTCGTAAAACAGTAACCGCGGCTAAAGATGAATTAAAAGCGATTAGAGAAATGCTTAATGGTAAACCACAAACAAAACAAGGTTACGGAAATATTCCGCAAGTAACAGTAAGTAGTGTTTTTGGTGAGGCTAGAATGACAGTGATGGGTAAGCCGGTAGCACCTGGTGCACAAGAAGATAGACTTATTACATTTGCTGAGCAAAAAGTTGGAGAAGTAATTACACGCGCCAATAAGTTTTTTGAGGGTACTTGGAAAACATTGCGATCACTTGCAGAAGCGGCACCTGTAAAAATCTTTAAAGATTACACTACAATCGAATAAATAAATTTTGAATACCCCAATATTTTTACAATCATAACTAGCAACCAATTATGAGTTCATTAGCACTATCAGATAAAATTGTTTTTGTACTTTATTTTTTAATAGTTGCTAGTTATGGTTATTGGGTATACCGTAAAAAAAAGGATACCGTTTCGGCATCTCAAGACTTTTTTTTAGCCGAAGGATCACTTACCTGGTGGGCTATTGGAGCTTCGTTAATTGCCTCCAATATTTCTGCTGAGCAGTTTATTGGTATGAGTGGCGAAGGTTTTTTTGTAGGCGTTGCCATTGCAGCCTACGAATGGATTGCGGCACTTGGTTTAATCATTATCGCTGTTTGGTTCATCCCTATTTATTTGAAGAACAAGATTTACACCATGCCTCAATTTTTAAAAACGAGGTATAACGAATCTGTGGCGCTTGTAATGGCCATATTTTGGTTGTTGTTGTATGTGTTTGTAAACTTTACTTCTATATTGTATTTAGGAGCCGTTGCGATCAATGGTTTATTGGGTGGCGATTATTTACACCTCGTAATGATTGGACTTATGCTCATGGCGCTTATCATTACGCTTGGGGGAATGAAAGTGATTGGTTACACCGATGTTATTCAGGTGGCTGTTTTAATTATTGGTGGTTTTGCAACCGTATACATGGCATTAGAAATTGTTGATCAACGCATCAATCACGTTGTTGACGGCAGTGCTCTTGCAGGGTTTAATACTTTGTTATCGCAAGCTCCGGAACACTTCCATTTAATTTTACCAAAACCCAATAATACTGACATGAGTGCTGCTGGGCAATTGGCAAGAGATAAGTATATTATTTTACCTGGTATCGCTATGTATTTTGCAGGCCAATGGATTTTGAATTTAAATTATTGGGGTTGTAATCAGTACATCACACAACGCGCACTAGGCGCACAATTAGAAACGGCAAGAAAAGGTATCTTGTTTGCCGGCTTCATGAAATTATTTATGCCTGTTATTGTAATGCTTCCGGGTATTGCAGCATTTGTGCTCTATAAAAATGGTCAGTTAGCAGGTTTTGAAGGTGGAAAAGACGGTGCATACTCTGCGATACTTGCATTTTTACCAGCCGGTTTAAAAGGACTAGCGATTGCTGCACTTACTGCTGCGATTGTTGCATCACTTGCTGGAAAGGCAAATAGCATTTCCACCATTTTTACATTAGATATTTACAAAAAATATATCAACCAACATGCCGACGAAAAAAAGTTGGTATGGACAGGCCGTTTAACCGTATTTATTTCAATGGTGATAGCCGTAATATTTACTTGGAAAGATTTATTGGGAATTAGTGGCGAAGGTGGATTTACTTTCATACAAAAATATACCGGCTTTATTAGCCCGGGTGTATTTGCGATGTTTATGCTTGGATTTTTCTGGAAGCGCACCACTGGTGCAGCTGCTATGACAGGATTGATTACCGGATTTTTATTGGCTATATTTTTTAACAGCTATGCTATCCCGCTTTTTGGCACAGACAATATCATGTATACCGCGTACCTAAATAAAAGCGGTGCTTACGAAATTCCATTTTTAATAAATATGGGGTGGTCATTTGTACTTACGATACTTATAATGGTTATTGTAAGTATGGCAGGTCCTAAAGTAAACCCTAAAGCATTTGAAATAGATGCAAGTATGTTTAAGGTAAGTAAATCAACACTCGTGCTGATCGTAATTATACTCATGCTATTAAGTGCCTTGTACGTTAAATTCTGGTAGACTTATCTAACATCTTTTGCGCAGCCGCAACCGCCTTTTCGCTGATAGCCAGGCTTAAATACGCTGCAAGAAGAGGCTGTAACAGCCATCACAAGTGTGATGATAATAATTTTAAGTAGGCTGTGTTTCATAATTGAATACTAAATTACGTAAAAATTTAGCCATTTACCATCAAAACAGCCGCGCCCATACAACGAATTTTAATTGCTCCACTCGATTGGGGACTTGGACATGCATCTAGATGTGTGCCTATTATTCATGATTGTATTGAAAAAGGCCATTTAGTTACTATTGCTGCTGATGGTGCACAAAAAAAATTGTTACAATATTATTTTCCAAATGCCAGTTATGTAACAATTCCAAAATATAATATCAGGTATAGTAAAAAAGCTTGGTGGCTCCCTGTTGTTTTATTTTTTCAGTTACCTAAAATTGCTGCTGCAATTTATAAAGAGCACCGCTGGTTACAAGTGCATGCAACAGCGTTTGATCAGGTGATTTCTGATAATAGGTATGGTCTGTACAACAGCCAATTAAAAACCATATTTATCAGCCATCAATTACTTGTTAAAGCCCCATTTAAATGGGTAGAAACAATCATTCAAAAAACGCAGTACTATTTTATCAATAAATTTTCGGAGTGCTGGGTTCCTGACACGCTGGATTATCCAGGCTTTGCAGCGGATTTGTCTCACCCAGCTGTCATGCCAAAAATACCGGTTAAGTATATTGGTGCTCTAAGCCAGTTTAGTGTTTTACAAAACGCAACTACTACTGCGCCACCCAAAAAATATACATACTGTTTTTTATTGTCTGGTCCAGAGCCACAACGAACGTTACTACAAAATTTAATTGAATCAGGGGCAGCGCGTTTACATGAACCTTCCATACTAATTGAAGGAAGGCCTTCCGATTTACCCAATCATTATCAAATTAATGAAACACTTACCAAACTGCGGTATGCGCGTGGTCAAGATTTGTTAGACATTATTATGCAGTCTGAATATATTGTGTGTCGAAGTGGATATTCTACGCTCATGGAACTATTACCGCTGCACAAAAAAATGATATTAGTACCTACACCGGGTCAAACAGAGCAGGTATATTTGGCTAGATCTCTTGCAAGTCGTCAAATGGCTGTAATGATCGATCAGGCTACATTTGATCTGAACACACTTAATGAAAAAGCAGACAAGCATTGCTTTATATTTGCCACATGAATTCAAAAACAAAGGCGCATCTTGCTGTATTAATTGCCAATTTAATTTTTGGAGCGGGGTACGCGGTTATAAAAACAATTACGCCAGCTTATTTAGCGCCCTATTCTTTAAATGTGGTGCGTGTGGTAGTGAGTCTTGTATTATTTTGGTCTTTGTTATTTTTCAAACCATCAAAAGTATCTATCGATAAAAAAGATATACCCTTATTTATAATATGTGGTATCACAGGTGTAGCCATCAATCAAATTATGTTTGTAAAAGGATTGGCATTAACATCGGCGATTCATAGTTCTTTACTTTCTTTAGCCACACCCATATTTATTACCATCATTGCCATTTGGCTTATTGGTGAAAAGTTTAGTATCAATAAATTAATTGGCTTATTACTAGGTATTGGTGGCGCTACTTTACTCGTACTGGTTAAAGATGGTCAATCAAATAATGGCAGTAGTTTGCTCGGCGATTTGTTTATTCTGATCAATGCTATTTCTTATGCATTTTATATGGTGCTTGTAAAGCCACTCATGGAAAAATACAATGCACTCCATGTATTGCGCTGGGTATTTACCTTTGGCAGCATTTTTATTTTACCAATTGCGCTTCCTGATTTTGTAGCCACCGATTGGTCTTTGTTTGGAACCCCACAGTGGTTAGCACTTGCGTTTGTGGTTCTCCTTGTTACTTTTTTATCGTATTTATTTACGGTGTATGGATTGCAGGAGCTGGGCCCATCTGTAACGGGCGCATACATTTACACCCAACCCGTTTTTGCAACCATTATCGCAATGGTTTTTGCTGGCGAACATTTTACATTCATTAAAGCAGCAGCAGCTGTACTTATTTTTTCGGGTGTTTATTTAGTGAATAGAAAAAAAGCAATCTAACAGCGTTTCTTTATATTTGTAAGGATGGCTGTAAAACGGATACCTATAACAGAATTTGTTTCAATGATGGAACAGTATCCAATACTGGATGTACGAAGCCCATCAGAATATGCGCATGCGCATATGAAAAACGCGCACTCTTTACCCTTGTTTACCGACGAAGAACGAAAAGTAGTAGGCACGGCTTACAAACAACAAGGGAAGCAACCTGCCATTAAATTAGGCCTCCATTATTTTGGGGTCAAAATGGCTTCAATGGTTGGTGAAGTGGAGGCGCTGCTAGCGGCTAGCCCAGATCCTAACAATAAAGTGGTACTGGTGCACTGTTGGCGTGGGGGCATGCGTAGTGCCGGCGTAGCATGGCTTTTAGACTTATACGGCTATTCTGTGTACACACTCGCGGGTGGCTATAAAGCCTACCGTAACTGGGTATTAGCACAATTTAACTTGGAGTACTCCTTTAAAGTGATAGGTGGTTATACGGGATCTGGTAAAACAGAAACCTTGCATGCACTTCAAGGATTAAACGAGCCCATTATAGATTTAGAAGGCCTTGCGCATCATAAGGGTTCTACATTTGGAAATTTGGGACAGCCCGTGCAACCTTCGCAAGAACAGTTTGAAAATTTACTGGCACAGTCACTATATAAAATCAGTCAAAGTCAGTCTTACATTTGGATAGAAGACGAAAGTAGGCGCATTGGACTTGTTAATATACCTCCTCAACTATTTGAGCAAATCAGAAAAAGCAAATTGTATTTTTTAGATATTTCTTTTACTGAAAGGCTTCAATTTATTTTAAAGGGATATGGCAAATTTGAAAAAGATAAATTGATGAGTGCCATTCTTCGAATCAAAAAAAGATTGGGTGGATTAGAAACAAAAACTGCTATCAATTATTTAATAGAAGATGATGTTGAAAGTAGTTTTAAAATACTGCTTACTTACTACGATAAATTATATTTGAAAGGCGCCTATAATAGAGAAAATGCGGAAACATTGATTCATACAATTGAAGCACCTACTGTTGACGCAGCTGTAAATGCAGCTACATTATTAGCCAGAGCTGGGTTACAATAACCCAGCAATCCAATTTTTAATGGTAACTATACTTAGTGTAGTCATAACCGCTACAACCATCCACCCTGCTATATCTAGCCACAAAGGCTGCTTATAATTTCCTACTATTTTTTTGTGGTGTGCGGCTATTAAAATAACGGCTAATGCTATGGGTAAAATAAGACCGTTAAGTGCACCAACCGTTACAAGTATTTTTACAGGATTTCCTAAAACTGCAAATAGTAGGGTGCTCATAATTATGAAAATACTAATTGCTATTTGCTGATACTTATCTACCCAGCTACTAAAATTTCGTAAAAAAGAAATAGAAGTATAAGCAGCTCCTACAACGGATGTAATGGCTGCACACCAGAGCACCACCCCAAAAAATATATAACCAATATTTCCAGCAGCTATTTTAAAAACACTAGCCGCCGGATTTGCAGGATCTAAAATGGCACCACCCGATATAACGCCTAATGCTGCTAAAAATAAAACGATGCGCATGATAGCGGTAATGAATATACCCGAAACGGCACTTCTGTTGGTATCGCCTAGTGATGCTGTTCCGGAATAACCAGCATCCAACAAGCGGTGACCACCCGCAAAACAAATATATCCACCTACTGTTCCGCCAACGAGTGTTACCACCGATTTAGCACTAAACACTGTGGGCATAAAACTATGGGTTATGGCTTCATACACAGGCGGATTGGAACTTAGTGCGATAAATAAGGTAAGCGCCATCATAACAAGCCCTAGTATTTTGGTAAAACGGTCCAGTAGATCACCGGCTTCCTTCATCCAAAATATAAATAGGGCTAAAAAGCAACTGATTACTGCCCCCAGTTTTGGGTTTAGTCCGGTTAATACTTCGAGCCCTAGCCCACAACCCCCAATATTGCCAATATTAAAAGCGAGGCCGCCGATTACAATGAGCCCCGTTATCAAATACCCGAGGCCAGGCAATAGTTCATTGGCGATGATGGGTGCACGTTTACTACTTACAACCAAAATTCTCCAAATATTTAATTGTGCGCCAATATCTAATAGTATCGATAGTAGAATGACAAAACCAAAACTAGCAAGTAGCTGCTGGGTAAAGACAGTGGTTTGCGTTAAAAATCCAGGGCCTATTGCAGAAGTGGCCATTAAAAAAGCCGCACCCAATATTGCATTTTGTTTTTTTCCTGAATTCAATGCTATTTATTTTTTACAAGTCTAAAAATTACTTTTGCGAATGCAAGCGCGTTGGGTGTATCGGCATGAATACAAATGGTGTCTGCAGCCACATTAATGATGGTTCCATCCATGGCTCTTATTTTTTTCTCTTGCATTAAAAGCGATACCTGTTTCTCCACGCTTTTTTCATTTGTAAATACAGACCCACTAATATTTCTTGGGCACAAACTACCATCGTTTAAATAGGCTCTATCTGCAAAAACTTCATGTGCAATGGCAAGTTTTTGATTCCTTGCTGCCTCTAACATAATGCTGCCGCTTAAACCAAAATATACAGCAGTAGGTAACTGGTCAAATACAGCCGTGGCAATGGTTGTAGCTAGTTCTATATTTTTAGCAGCTTGGTTGTATAAAGCGCCATGTGGTTTTACATGTGTTACAATTTCTCCCATTTCTTTTGCGATGCTTGAAAATTGCAGTAGCTGTTCAGCTACTATATCATAAACCGCTTCATTTGACAAAAACATTTCTTTTCTTCCAAAATTTTCTTTGTCTGCGTAAGAAAAGTGCGCCCCTATTTGTACTTTATTTTTTTGCGCTAACGCAATTGTTTTTTTGATGGTATCCGTATTACCTGCATGATAACCGCAGGCAATGTTTGCAGCGTCTATATAGGGCATGAGCGTTTCGTCATTGTCTAACCCCTCGCCCATATCACAATTAATCAGTAGCATCTTATTTTTCTGAAAAGTATTCTTGTAACCTGAATTTACAGGCATTTTCTAATTGCTGCAAATTTGTTTCCTGCTGTAATAAAAGTGCTTCTGCATTTTCAATGCTTATCCATGCTATCCCAAATGAACTTCCAATAGGCATTTGTGCCAGCGAAGGCATGTCTGCGCTAATCACGGTTCCAATGCGAGGATAGCCACCAGTGGTTTGATGATCGGCCATTAGCACAATGAGTTGCCCACTTGGCGTTAATTGTAAAGTACCCCTTGTGACTGCCGTGGACAATAAATCTGGTGGAATGGTATGGGAAATGGGCCCACTATGTAAGCGAAAGCCCATTCGGTTACTTTGTACGTCTATTTCAAAGATTTTACTTTGAAATTTTTCTATTTCCTCTTTTGATAATACAGTAAAGTTGGGTCCTTGAATGCAGCGAATAATATTGGAACGATAAAATTCCTTTGTATTGGCTGTCCACCCAAGTGTTAATGCATGTAATTGTCCCACTCCTTCAAAGTGATAACCAAATGATGCTACGGTGTTTAATATATCGTTTTTAATAAGCCGTCCTTTTTTATTTTCAAACCCACCTTGCACGGCTAGATAAATTCTAGCCCCAATAACGCGTGTGTTAAATGAAAGTATTGATCCAGCGTTTACAATGATGGGTTGATTGGCGCAAACGGTTTCATTATCCAGTGTAGCTGAACTCGCAGCACCTGTAAATGCAAAAATGGTTTCTTTATGAAATACAAGTTCTGCGGCAGGAATATGCATTTCTAATACAGTAGCGTTCCTTTTGTTCCCTACAAGTGCGTTGGCAACCGCATGGGCCACGATATCCATAGATCCGCCCGGACTAAATCCTTCCTGTTGTTTTCCGTTTTTAGGTAAACCTTGTAAGCTATCTAAAATTCCAGCTTTTATAATTTGAATACTCATTGTTTATTTAGTTTTTCAAATTCTAAAAGAGAAATCGCATTAAATTTTACAAAGCTTCCAGGCTTTAATAAAATGTTTTCGTTTTCATCCATTAATGGAACTGGCGTTTTACCAATAATTTGCCAACCACCTGGTGAACCTGTTGGGTATATACCTGTTTGAACGCCAGCAATACCAACGCTTCCAGCATGTACCAGTGGTCTTGGACTTTCATGTCTTGGTGTTTGAATAGCAGGATCTACAATTCCCATATAAGCAAAGCCAGGTAAAAAGCCATTCATAAAAACACGGTATGTTATAGCTGTATGTAATTCAATAACCTGTTGGGTAGTTAGATTATGCATTCTTGCCACTGATTCAATATCGAGTCCCACACTTTTATCATAACAAACAGGAATGATGATTTCTTCATGAATGGTTTCAACAGGATTCATCTCCGCTGTTATAGTATCTTCCATCCATTTTTTTACGAATGCATGAACGGGAACCGTATGTCCATTTTTTAATTGATGCTGGTACACTGTCATATAATCGTAAACAACAGTTATAGAACTATACGCAGGAATAATGTCTGTAACGCCTTCCAATTTATTTTTTATAAGGGACCCCAATATCATGTACACCCTTTCATTTGTTTTAATACTGATGGGTCCACCAAAATCAAGTGTAACCGCTTGATCCGATACAGAATAAATTTGATAAGAATTGGTGGCAGACATAACCTCAAATTACACCAACTATTTCATAATTGATCGTTACATTTTTTTGTTAAAAATAATAGCGCTCCAATAGGTGGAGGACACTGCGCGTATCTTTGCATTCTAAAATTCTACCAATGAATGAATTTGTTTTATATGCTTTGCTTGCCGTTACGAGCGTATCGCTTTTTCTCGTAGTCCTATTACTTTCAAAATCCAATAGTGGCGCAGGTTTGCAAAAAGAAATGGCCGTACTACAATCTAAAATCGCACAATTAGAACACTCTATAAAAACAGATTTTAGTATGAACAGAACAGAGATCAACAACAGGCTACAATCTGGACTTGACGGTCTTATTCAAAAAACGGATACCAACCATAAACACAATAGAGATGATTTAAGAACTGGCTTAATTGATTTAACCCAAGAGCTTAAAAATAAATTTACCGAACTAACAGACGGTCAATCTAAACTGGTGCAACAGACCGAAAAAAAGTTAGAACAAATGCGCGAAACAGTCGACGAAAAGCTTCAAAAAACGTTGAATGAAAGACTCGGTCAATCCTTTGAAGCGGTGGGTAAACAATTGGAAGCCGTACAGCTTGGTCTTGGCGAAATGAAAACGCTTGCAAACGATGTGGGCGGATTAAAAAAAGTACTCAGCAATGTTAAAATGCGCGGTGGTATAGGCGAAGTGCAACTAGCCATGCTATTAGAGCAAATACTAGCACCAGAGCAGTATGCTGCCAATGTTAAAACCAAACAAAACAGTGCAGACATTGTGGAATTTGCCATTAAACTACCTGGCCGTGACGATAGCAATAAACAGGTGTGGCTTCCTATCGATGCAAAATTTCCCAAAGATGTGTATGAGCAGTTACAAACCGCTTATGACACTTCTGATATTGCACAGATAGAAATAGCGCAAAAAAATTTAGAGCAAACCATAAAAAAAATGGCCAAAGATATTTCTGATAAATACATAGATCCGCCTAATACTACAGATTTCGGAATTCTATTTTTACCATTTGAGGGCATTTATGCCGAAGTAGTAAGAAAAGCAAGCCTACTAGAAGATTTACAACGCAATTATAAAATAGTGGTGACGGGACCAAGCACCCTAGCCGCCATTTTAAACAGTTTACAAATGGGCTTTAAAACACTTGCTATTCAAAAGCGAAGTGGCGAAGTTTGGAAAGTGCTCGGTAATGTAAAAACGGAGTTCGAAAAATTTGGCGGCCTTATCGAAAAGGCACAAGGCAATATTCAAAATGGACTTAAGCAACTAGACGAAGTGGTGGGTGTGCGTACCCGTGCTATTCAGCGTCAATTAAGGGATGTAGAGGTTTTAAATGATGCTCCGGATAGTTCAAATGCCCTCGAAAATCCGGGCATAGCACTTGATTAAGGGATGTTTAAAAACGTACAGATCGCAGCAGCTACTTTGGCAGGTGTTTCTTCCATAGGCGCATGTCCAACATTTTGAAATACAACTAGCTTACTTCCCATTATGTCTTTATTAAAAAGATATGCATTGGAAACGTTGATGAGTTGATCCTGATCGCCCCATATAATCAGTGTTGGAATTTGAATTGTTTTGATGGGCTCAGGGTTAGGTTTAAAGCCGGCCTTAAAAATTGAGAGTGCCGCTTTTCTATTACCTTCTCTTAAAAGTAAATCGTGGTAACGATCAATAGATTCGTTATTGATTTTGGTTTTATCTACAAAAACGCCCTCCAAACTTTTTTTGACTAAAAATTTAGGCGTTACCCATAATAATAAATTATTGATAACAGGCATACTTGCAATTTTAAAACCAATCGACCCCTTTTCATTTTTTTTGGGATATCCACTCGCGTCAAGTAATATTAATTGCTGCACCCGTTTTTTGTTATAGAGCGCGTAATGCCATGCAATGCTTCCCCCTAGTGAGTTTCCGGCTACAATACAAGATGTAATTTGTAATTTTTCTAATACCGAATCTACAAAAATGTTATACACTTCTGCATTGTATGTATTTTCTTTGTTGGGACCAGTAAGTCCAAAAGCAGGTAAGTCAAAACGAATTATTTTTTTCTTGTTTTTTAGAAGTAGTGTTAAACTATCCCAGGTATGCAGGGATGCCGATGTGCCGTGAATTAACACGATTGGAAGCGTATCTGAGGCAGGACCCTCTACTCTATAATGTACCTGCATGCCTAAAACCGGTAAGAATTTTGATTCTTTGTTCGCATAAATAGGCAGTAGTGTTTCTAATTTTTTATCCTTTTCTGCTAGCACCAAAATCCCTCCACCAACAGCAACTAGGATTGTTACGATTCCAAATCCAATATATTGAATGATTTTTTTCATGGGTACTATTGTTTATTTGCTTCTATTGATTCATTAATTGCTTTGATAAAATCAGCAGCAACCATTGGTTGTTCATGATTCCAGCGTTTCAAAATTTTTCCTTCGGCATCTGTAAGGATGCTATAAGGTGCCAACATTTTATTGTTAAAGCGTTCAATTAGTATTGTATTATGGTAATACTGTTTTTCGTTTTCAGGATGAAGCGGTATTCCTATATCTATTTTTAACAGCACCACCTGTTTGTTTGCATATGCTACAAATTCGTTGGTATCAAATATTGCTTTTTCTAATTTAGCATTTTTAGCATCACTAGTTTTTTTCACAAAATGAATGAGAATGATTTTGTTTTCTTTGATTGAACGCTGTTTTGCAACATCAAAATTTGATTCCCAAGTAGGAGATAGTTGAATGAGTGGAAAAAGAAAAATCAATAGTAGGCGCAGCATCTTAATTTGTTTTATTGTTGCGCAACACCAATAACTGTGGGAAATGTTCAATCCCTTTCATTAGGAGTTGCGTCATTTCACTAAAGGTATAAATAAATGAACCAAGTACGATATCTGTGTCACCATCTTTATCTATATCAGCTACTTCCATGGTAAGCCATTTTCCATTGGCTGTTTCTGGTGTAGAGGAAGCGCTGAACTGCATATTGCCCGTGTTTTCATAGTATATAAATCCTTGTTCAGGTTTAGCAAGGTCATCATAAAAAGAAATTGCAGCAATATCTAGATCCCCATCTCCATCAAAGTCTCTTGCCACAGCTTTACTAGCCCCATACATTGGAAAGAAAAAGCTTTCTTTAAAATGATTGAGTTTGTCATTCATTAAAATGCGAACGCCATGAAACCTTTTTTTAACCCTCGACAAATCCCAGTTGTCTCCATTGGTCATAACGATGTCTAAATAACCGTCTTTGTTCATATCCACCATTTCAAAATAACTTACACCATACACGGGTGGAAATTTAACGAGCGTTGTTTCTTTAAAACTACCACCTCCTTTATTTTCTAAATAGTAGATTCCTTCGTAGGCCTGCGCCATCATTACAACGATGTCTAGTTTGCCATCTTTATTTAAATCTACTATTTCTGCTTTTCTAGCACCCGGACGGTATATTAAAACATTTTCTTTACGGATGTCACCACCATCTAACCAACTTATTTTGCCGGTATGATTACCAAATTGACAAATAATAATATCTTCTTTTCCGTCTTGGTTGACATCTGCCTTTTCAACATGTACAGGTCTTGCCAAACCGCCAAAAGAGTTTTTCTGATCCGAAGAGTCAAGTGACAACAACAACCCTTCCTTTTTTTCAGAAGGTGCAATACTACCAATACATAAGACCCTTGGTTCTTTATTTTTCTCAAACAATAAATCAACTACCGCAGATGGTGTATTCCAAGTTTCGGTGAGTTGTAAATTTTTATCTAAAGCATATAACTCATTAATGGCATCGCTCGCATACAATGTGCCGGTTGCTTCATTGTATTTAATCATGCTTGTTTTGGGTGCTTGTTTGTTATCGATAAATACAGGCTGACTAAAAAATTGTCTTATGGAAGTTTTTACGACAGTGGTAGTTTTTGATGGAATAACAGTTGCTGGAGCTTTTGCAATATAAAAGTCTACAATTTTTTGCCAGTCCGATTTAGAAATAATAGGTGAATTTGGATAGACCCTCAATTTTTCTACAATGGCCGCTTCATCTGGCTCCATTTCTGCATAGGGGCTATCATTAACGCCTCTAATTCCCATGCGCCAACCCATATTAGGTAGTATACTTTCTTTCCAGGTTTTTTTATCTAGTAAATCGGGCGCCGTATACATATGACAACTCCCACAATATTGTTTTGCAAGGGCTTCTCCCGTTGTATTCGTTGGAGCTGTTTTGGATGTAAAAGAAAAGAGTCCGCAAACTACAATAGCGAATAAGCCGATAATTACTAATTTAATCTTCATTTTTCTTAATTTTACAACCGTTTGTAATGGTTCATTACAAATATATTAATACGCCAACTATGAATAAGAATTATTCTCATTACATCTTGGTTGCTATTTTACTGGCAGCACCTTTTGCATACCTATCTACTTTTTATGCTAGTTTACCGGCAACCATTCCTACCCACTTTAACATTAAAGGAGAGGCTGATGGGTTTGGATCAAAAAGCATGGCTTTTTTTGGACCTGTTTTTATTGGAATCGTTAGTTTGTTTACCTATTTAGTAATGATCAATATCAAAAAAATTGATCCTAAAAGATATGAAAACAATAATGACGCCTATTTTAAAATATTTGGACTCATCACTGTAGCATTTTTGTCTGGGATAAATATGGTGATATTGACTAAAACCAAACAACCAGATCTTCCTATCGATAAATTGATACTTCCACTTCTCGGCCTGTTTTTTGCCGTAATGGGTTCTTTTTTTCCAAAGCTAACTCAAAACTATTTTGCGGGATTTAAACTGCCGTGGACATTAGCTAATGAAGAAAATTGGAAAGCCACGCATATCGTTGCTGGTAAATTTTGGTTGTATGGAGGCATACTTCAAATGATACTTGGTTTTGTGTTACCAGGTATGTGGTCATTTATTAGTTTTTTTGTGATCATGATACCTATGGTAATTGTGCCTATCATCTATTCGTATCGTTTCTTTAAAGCCGGCAATTAAGTATATTATTTTCGAAGTAATGTATAGATGTCTTCATCAGTATCTATATTGCTCATTTGTTTTAAAATTTGTGGGTAGCGCCAACTTACACGCCGACTCATTGGACTTGCTGTAAATTTTTTGGGATTTGGAAACCCGGCCACAATCATGGCAGCCTGCGAAGGTGTTAATGATTTGGCTGATTTATTAAAATAATGTCTGGCCGCTGCTTCCATTCCAAAACAGCCTGGTCCGGTTTCAATGACATTTAAATAAACTTCTAAAATTCTTTTTTTACCCCAAATAAGTTCTATCAAAAACGTGAAATATATTTCTGGAATTTTTCGAATGTATTTATCATAAGAACCACCCTGCCATAAAAAAACATTTTTTGCAACCTGTTGTGTTATCGTGCTAGCGCCTCCACCTAATGGAATTTTACTTTTCTTCTTTTTCTTTTTTGGCCGTAGGCTTTTTTCGATGGCGTCAAAATCAAATCCAATATGCTCTGCAAATAGTTGATCTTCGCTAGCGATAGCTGCTAGCTTACTCTGATAGCCCAGTTCATCCCAACTTACATAATCTCTTTTTAAACCAAGCCCAAATGCATTGGTGAGCTGTGTGATGGTGATAGGAGGATCCACAAACTTTGTTATCAACACGTATAAAAACGAGCTAACAAATAAATACAATAAAACCCGCTTAATTTTCCCAATCACGATTAAAGTTTTTCTAAATTACAAATCTTTTGAACGCAAACTTCTTTTATTTGAAAAAGCTACTTTTCTTTTTGTTATTTTTTGTGCAGGTATGTATATCGGCAGCGCAAGAAAATAGGTATGCGTATACTATGCAAAAAATGGGCTCTCCATTTAATTTAGTGCTCTATGCAGCAACTAAACAGCTGGCTGATAGTGCAGCTGATCAAAGTTTTAGACTTATCGATTCTATTAATTTAAGATGTAGTGATTATGATAGCAGCGCCGAATTGTATAAACTGCAATTTGCAACAGCCGGAAAACCCATTAAGGTCTCACCTATTTTAATGGAACTTTTTTGTACTGCGCGCCAGGCTTACACCGATTCTCATGGTAGTTTTGATATTACAGTAGGCCCACTTTCTAGGCTATGGCGAAGCGCACGTACCTCTCTAATATTTCCAACAGCCAATGCAATTAACGAGGCACGCAAATATGTTGGATTTGAAAAAATTGAAATAGATAGTAACGCCCAAACGATTACGTTTTTACAACCCAATATGCAACTTGATATGGGCGGTATTGCAAAAGGATATGCTGCTGATAAAGTACTCGCTTTATTACAATCATTTGGAATAACAAACGCCCTTGTAGATGCCGGAGGAGATATGATAACTGCTGGTACGCCAATTCAAAAAAAGGGATGGCGCGTTGGCGTAAACATCCCGGGGCAGCAGGAAGCATTGTGGAATCGTAAGCTCATCTTGACCAATAAGGCAGTAGCTACATCTGGTGATGCATTTCAATATATGCTACACGAGGGTAAAAAGTATGCGCATATCATTGATGCTAGAACTGGCTATGGCGTTACTTTTCAGCGGAATGTAACCGTGGTTTCGCCTACTGCTACCACCGCAGATTGGTTGGCAACGGCATGTAGCATCTTAACACTCGATCAGGTTAAAATATTGGCAAAAAAGTACAAATCAGAAGTACTCATTACCACATTACAAAATGGAAAGATCCAGAAAGTTAGTTTTGGAAAATTTGATAGCTATCTAGAACAATAATTGTTGTAGCTATTATAAAAAATTCATAACTTCCTAATTCTAAAATTTAATTGTGGTCAAGAAATTTTTTGTAATCATATTTTGTTTCATTGCTATTGGTGCATCTGCGCAACAAACGGGTGTCAGTTTTGAAAAGTATGAGCAAAAATTACCAGTCAGTAATTTGCGTTTTGCAATGGTGCCAATTCCTGCGGGACAATTTAAAATGGGTTCCACAATAGCATCTCCCAAAATCAATGCTGACGAAACGCCTCAAAAAGAAATTACACTAGATGCATTTTGGATGAGTTCGACAGAAGTAACCCGCGATGTATTTGATGTTTTTTTAAAAGACGAAACGACGTCTCAAAATTCTGATGTAGATGCAATTACTAGACCTAGTCCTCAATATGTAGATTTAACCTGGGGCATGGGTAAAGAGGGTGGATTTCCTGCCAATAGTATGTCGCAGTATGCTGCACTCATGTTTTGCAAATGGCTCTACACACAAACCGGAATTTTTTATAGGCTCCCAACAGAGGCCGAATGGGAATACGCAAGCAGGGCTGGAACAACAACTCCGTACTCTTTTGGAACAGACCCTAACCTGCTTACCAAATATGCATGGTTTCAAAAAAACAGTGCCAATAAATACCAAAAGGTAGCTCAAAAATTACCCAATGCTTGGGGACTTTACGATATGCTTGGCAATTTAATGGAGTGGACCACAGATCATTATTTGCCGGGTAGATACGCGACTATTGAATTAAACAACCCCATGGTTGCGCCTACGCAAGGGGTGTATCCTAAGGTATTGCGTGGTGGTTCGTATTTATCGGATGCCAATACTTGCAGAAATGGCAAGCGCATTAAATCAGATCCCATTTGGAATAGACGCGATCCACAAATTCCAAAAAGTAAATGGTGGCTCACAGAAGCAACAGATGTAGGCATTAGACTGGTGCGTCCATTACAACAACCAACCCCCGAACAAGCGCAACAATTTTATACAACCTACTTAATAAAATAAAAACAACAGCCATATGTCAAATTCATCTTTTCAAGACAAACGCAGAGACTTTGTAAAACAAAGTTCGATGCTAGCAGGTGCTATTGCAGCTGCACCTATTATTTCTAAAGCAAACTTTTTTTCTGGTTCTGACGACGTTATCAAAGTAGCCGTTATTGGTTGCGGTGGACGTGGAACAGGCGCTGCCGTTCAGGCACTAATGAGCAAACAAAATGTAAAAATTGTTGCGATGGCGGATGCATTTAGAGACCGATTGGATGAATGTTATAAAAATGTAAGTGGAGAACTTGCAAGCGCTGGCGCTGGTACAAAAGGCACACTCGATGTTCCAGAAGAAAGAAAATTTGTAGGCTTTGATGGGTATTTGAAAGCCATACCACTTGCAGATGTTGTAATACTTGCAACGCCTCCAGGTTTTAGACCCATTCATTTTGAAGAAGCGGTAAAACAAGGTAAACATATTTTTATGGAAAAGCCGGTAGCCACAGATCCTGCTGGTGTACAAAGAGTTTTAGCAGCAGCTAAAATTGCAAAACAAAAGAAATTAAATGTGGTGGTAGGTCTTCAAAGACATTACCAAGATTCATACCGTGCGCTTTTTGCAAAAAAAGACATGATTGGAGATATTACATCGATGCAAGCTTGGTGGAATAACGATGGCGTATGGACAAGACCACGTAAAGCAGGTCAAACAGAAATGGAATACCAAATGCGAAACTGGTATTATTTTGTATGGCTTTGTGGCGATCATATTACAGAGCAGCATATTCACAATTTAGATGTGATCAACTGGTTTAAAAATGGGTATCCAGTTAAGGCACAAGGTTTTGGTGGACGACAAGTAAGAAAATCAAAAGAGCACGGTGAAATATTTGACCACCATTATGTCGAGTTTCATTACGCCGATGGATCTATTTTAAATTCTCAATGTAGACATATGCCAGGCACTTCAAGTAAAGTAGATGAACTGCTTGTAGGTACTAAGGGAAAAATATATTGCGATGCGGCACGTATCACAGATTTACGCGGCAAAACAATTTTTCAATTTGATAAATCAAAAGAGCGTAATCCATATCAAACCGAGCATGACGAACTTTTTGCAGCGATTGCAAAAGGTGAGTATAAATATGCCGATGCTGAAAACGGTGCCTACTCAACTATGACATCTATTTTAGGCCGAATGGCTTCGTATAGTGGACAAATTATAGATTGGGATAAAGCCATTAATTCTGGCCTTAATTTACACCCTTCGGTGTATGCATTTGATGCTGCTGCGCCTGTTAATCCGGGACCTGATGGATTCTATCCAGTGCCGGTGCCTGGTGTTACAAAATACTAATGAGTAAAAATGTAAAGCGGCTCCCTTTTCTAGTAATTGGGAGCCGCTTTTTTATTCTACAATAATTTCATCGATAAATTGAAAGCCGCTTTGAAGTTTTGAAATAAACTTAATATAGCGCGCAGCCGTTGGTTTCATTTGTACTTTAAAATCTTTAAAGAGTAAACTACTTTCTGTAGGAGATACCGTATTGTTGTCTCTACCCTGATGGGTATAATTGATACCATCCACGGATGTTTGCACTTCTATGTATTTAGGCATATAAACACCAGGCCCAATAATTTGCATAAAATTTGCTTGCACCAAACTTACCGTATCAATTTTTTGTAAATCAATCACCACATCCATATTGGTGATAAAGCCCTGCCACTGTCCATCTTGGTAGGTTAAAGTTCCACGGTAACCATTCACAAGTGTGCGCGCACCATCAGCCGGATAACCTTTACTATACGGTATGTTGTAAGTAACGGGCTTATTAAATGCTTTATGAAAATTAATGAGTACCGAATCCGGTGCTGATTTTTTTGCATTAATAATAGCAGCTTTAATAGTTGCTTTTGAATCAATTAAAAACGGCGTTGAATAAATAGTAGAAGCTGTGGTAGGTTCGGTTCCATTGGTGGTATAATAGATAGTAGGTTTAAACTGCTCGCTATTAAAACGAACAGTAGCAGCACGTGACGCAGTATCAATGGTTGTGGCAATATCTACTCTATTGGAAGGTCTACAATAATTGATATTAAATGCGTGTAGTAATGTATAATGAGCAGTTAATTTTTCTTGAAACTGTGCCCAATTTTTAGCAGCCGGATTACTCCATATCACTTCACTTAATGCAATGATGCGTGGGAAAATCATGTATGCCGCATGCTCCTGCGTAGGTACATATTCGGTCCATAAGTTGGCCTGTGCACCTTTTACATATTGTTGTTTTTCTTTTTCAAGTACTGCGGGCATCGGTTCATATTCATACACTTTTTGAAGTGGTAAAAATCCACCAATGGCTTCTGGTTCGCCAGCCGGGTTTTGTTGGTATTTATCAAAATAACAAGTACCACCAGGGGTCATAATAACATCGTGGTTTTGTCTTGCTGCATCAATACCACCTTGTTCCCCTCTCCAGCTCATTACGCGGGCACCTGGGGCAAGGCCACCCTCTAATATTTCATCCCAGCCTAGTAGGTAACGACCTTTACCAGAAATAAATTTTTCCATTCTTTTGATGGCATAGCTTTGGAGTTCATCCTCATTTTTTAGGTTATTATCTCGAATGCGCTTTTGACATTTTGTACATTTTTTCCAGTGTCCTTTTGCGGCTTCATCGCCTCCAATATGAATATATTTTGAAGGAAATAACTCCATCACCTCTGTAATGACATCCTGCATAAAAGTGAATGTCGAATCGTTACCAATACAAAATTCGCCGCTTCTACCTTTCACACTATCACAGGCTAGATTTGGATAGGCTGCTAATACTTCATCGGAGTGTCCTGGCATTTCAATTTCTGGAATAACGTTGATGGCTTTTGCTGCTGCATATGCCACAATATCTTTTGCATCATTTTGTGTGTAATAACCTCCGTATGCAAGTGGATCTCCTTCTTGTGCATACCCCATTCCATTTTTCCACCATTCTTTCCATGTTTTGTGTGTTCTAAAAGCAGCCTGCTTTGTTAAGAGTGGGTATTTTTTTATTTCAAGTCTCCAACCTGCACCATCTGTTAAGTGTAAATGCAGGTTATTGATTTTATAAATACTTAAAACATCCATTAAACTTTTGATAAAAGATACTGGGTAAAAATTTCGAGACACGTCTAACATAAGTCCTCTGTATTCGAATCTGGGCTTGTCTTTTACCGTAACACAGGCAATACGACTAGGTGTACCAGAAGTGTACCAAAGTTGAACAATGGTTTGAGCCCCATAGAGCGCGCCAGCGTAATCTTTAGCAGAAATCGTAACGGTGCTTGCAGAAACAGTTAAAGTGTATTCGCTTTTCGCTAAATTTTTATTCTCTTTAAATACAATGCGCGTATTTCCTTTTGGAAGCGTACTAATAGAGGTGCTCGTAATTTGCTGCACATATTTTGCAATGGGCTTCCAGCTAGCAGGCGCTATAAACTGTGTGTTTTTATAAAAAGTAAAATTTCCAGTATTTACTTTCAAAAATTGCGGCTCTGGAATAATACTTACCTGCTTTTGAGCTACTGCAATATATCCTACGAGTATTAACGAAATAGCAAATACTATTTTTTTCATGCTTCTTTACTTTTTAATATAAAAATCCTTGCCTAAACTCCAGTCATTGTTAAAATAACCCACGGCTTTAATACCGTCCTCTCCTTTAATTAGCATATCAAGTGAAAAAACCATAAAGTCAGGGAAACCACTTCCGCCACTAAAATATTGATTGGCATCTGCGGCTTGCATACCTTGTACACCAGTACCACCAATGAGTGCAACGCTTGTAATACCATTGTTTTGTGCAGGATATATAAAGTAAGCCCCTAGATCTTGACCTTCAAAAACGGTGCTCCCCATTACAATTTTTCCAGTAGTTACTTTGATCGGACAGTTGGTAAGGAGCACTGCTGCTGCGGTATTGGTTGTTTCGTTACCATATAAAATAACGCCTTGATTTTGATAAGTCGCAGCATTAAAATCTTTATCTGCAATTATACTTACAGCACCGTTGCCTCTATAGTACCAAGTTTCGGCGTCATATTTTGCTTTTTGGAGCGCCCAGTTATTTTCTGCTTCCGTGCCATGCGTAGCGTATACAAAAACCATATTATGGTTAAATGCTTCTTTTAATCCACCATTTCTTTGGATACCCTTGTTGGTTAAAAGCGGCGATGTTCCTTTTGCCCAATTTGTATTTTTTTCTAATACTAGCGCAGTACCATTAACAATATGTGTTAACTGACTACCGTCTAGTACAACAGTAACCGTATCACCAACAGCAAAGTCTTTGGTATCAATCGCAACAGCATTAATATTGGTAGTGGTACCTGTAATGTTTTTTGTTTTCATATTGCGCGTAAGTTGCACGCGACTATAATCAAAACTTTTTGTTTGTTGTAACACTTGTAACCAGTGATACGTATTGGATATAGCTGTAGAAGGAAGTGTGTAATCAATCACATTTACTTTACTGCTAACAGGAATGGTATGTCTTTTGAAATAATCAAAAATAGGTGCCCAATCTACACTCTCATCACTAAACCAATGTGAACCCCCTGGGTATTCGTAGTAACTAAAATCAGGATGAAATTCGGCGAGTACTTTTTTCATTTGTCTAGCATAGTTTACCGAAACGGTTTCGTCTGCATCACCATGAAAAATATAAACACCATTCGCTTTGTAGTTATTGACCATGCCCAGTACATTGCTTGGCGTGCTTGCTCTTGTCAATATTTTTTTAACGGCTGTGCTGGTGTCGTTTGGAACCAGACCATCGTGTGAGCCATACGCAGCAAGGGTTGGATAGCCTGCCGATGGTGCAATAGCAGCCCACTTTCCAGGATAAGTAGCCCCTAAATACCAAGTGCCATGACCACCCATAGAGTGCCCAGTTAAGTATATATTTTGTGGGTTGGGTTGATATATTTTTTTAGCAATTTCAAAAACTTCTAGTGCATCGAGTCTACCCCAATCTTCCCAATTAAAACCCCTTGGTCTTCTATTGGTAGGTGCTACAATCGGTCCTTCTTGTTTTGGCTTGTAGGCTCTTGCTTGCGAAATGGCTTCTACTTCTGCACCATGTACCGATAAAAATAAACTTGGATTATTTTTATTGTCGTTGGCTTGAGGTGCCACTGCATAGTACTGAACAGAGCCGTCTATATTACTAATAAAAGTATGAGAAGCATGTTCATTACTTTTTACTGCTGTTACTACAACGGATGTAGTGTCAATGATTTGGTTGTTGGCCATTAAAGTAAGTGAAACCCTGTAGCTTCCTTTTGTTGTATTTTTTGGAACTGGAATTTCTACGGCTACTTTTCTTGCTATTTGTGGAGCAATACTAGCAATATTGGTTTCTATTTTTTGATTTTCAACTGCTGCTGTAATACGCATGCCTGTCGAATTATTTTTAGAACTATTGACTACAACAAGGCCTGCCCATTTTTTGGAAACATTTTCTCCTTCAATAAAAAATGGCAGTGTAGCATCTTTGGTACTTAATTGTACAGGCTTAAAAGAAAAATCTAACATGGCTTTTACAGAAGCAAACCGGCCAGCGCCTGCGGCGCGGATATAAAATTCATTGATTCCTTTTTTTAACTGAACGGGAATATACATCCAACCATAACGGTACATATCGCCAGCATGCGGCGCCCCATTGATAAACACCATGGAGTGCCCAGTACCAATAAACACAGCTGTTCCAGCTTTTGAGGCATTGTATTGTAGATATAAATAACCATTGGCAAGTGCTTGGCTTCTAAAATTATGCGCACTGTCTGCTTTAATACTTGTCCAGTTGGTATTTGCGCCATTTGAAACAGGTAAACCTTCCTGTGGTTTACTTTCTCCCTTATACAAACTATAAGCGAGAGCGTCGGAGTACATAGCTTCTCTACCATATTGGTGTGTTTTTCCGGAAGCCAGTCCGCTAGTAAAGTAAAATACATCTTGCGCAAGTAAAACACTTGAACATAGCATTGCACATACGAACAATATTTTTTTCATGAATTTTTATTTGCAGTTAATTTACGCCACTATTAAGTGAGCTCATTAATTATTTTTTAACCGGTTCAAATAGACTTAAAAAAGGTTAGAATTGAGTTATTGAAATAATTTAAATTTAGGGTATCTAAAATCATAACCATGCAGTTATTCGTTCGTACTACATTTTCATTTTTATTCGTGCTTTTGCTTTCTTTGAATAGCAGTCAAGTAAATGCCCAAAAAGCCACCAATATTAGTTTTAAGATGGTGCAACAGGGGAGTTCAAAAGCGGTTATTCAAATAGCTGAAAATGCAGATAGCGACGAGCGTTTAGCTGCTAATGAGCTTAGTGATTATGTTTTTAAAATAACAGGTGCACGAATACCAGTTGTGTCAAAAAAAAGCACTTCAAATCCGGTGATTTATATTGGCCGTGCTTGTCCAAATTACGCGGCACTTATTAAAAAAGAATATGCCATTACGAGTACTCATAATACGCTACAAATAACAGGCGCAACACCCTATCAAACACTTGAAACGGTGTACGTTTTATTGGAAGAATTTTTAGGCTGTCAATTTTTATCGCCAACAGTCGAAAAAATTCCATCTACAAAAAATATAGTTGTTGCCCCAGATTATCATTATACGCCAGCAGTATTAACTAGAACCGTTCATTCAAAATTATTTTATGACAATCCGTCTTTTGCTGCAAAAAGAAGAGTAACCACCGAAGGGTTTCCAAAATTTGTACCGGAAGCGCGTGTGCATACCTTCAATAAGTTTTTGCCAGAAAAAAACTTTTTTGAAACCCATCCTACTTTTTATGCGCTCGTAAAAAATAAAAGACAGCCCACACAACTTTGTTTATCCAACGATACCGTGTATCAAATAATCAAAGATTCTGTGGCTGCATTTTTTAATCGAAGACCAACGGCTTCTGTTTTATCAGTGAGCCAAGATGACAATACACAATACTGTACTTGTGATAAATGTGCGGCCATCGATGCTTACGAGGGTTCTCCTTCTGGAACTATGATAACCCTTGTAAACCGCATTGCCAAAGACTTTCCAAAGAAAACAATTGCAACATTAGCGTATCAGTACACCAGAAAAGCGCCACTACATATCAAGCCAGAAAAAAATGTTTTAGTAACGCTTTGTTCTATTGAGTGTGATAGAAGTGGTCCTATTGCAGACAAGTGCAAAGATTTTGAATCAGATTTAAAAGCATGGGGTGCTATTGGTGCCACCATTCAAATTTGGGATTACACCACGCAGTTCACCAATTTTTTAGCACCTTTTCCAAATTTAGAAACGCTTCAACCTAATATTAATTTATTTGTAGACAACAATGCCAATTGGATTTTTGAACAGCATAGTCATAATCCTTCCGAATTTTTTGAACTCCGTAGTTGGTTACTTTCAAAATTTTTATGGAACCCAAAATTGAATTATGCAAATTTACTTCAATCGTTTGCAAACAATTATTACGGAGTAGCAGCTCCTTTTATTGTTACCTATTTAAATGATTTACATGCTGCGATAAAAGAGACGCCTAAATTTTATTTGTTCTTATATGGAGATCCTGCACAGGGTTTTGAAACCTGGTTGAGTGAACAAAAATTAAAGCAGTATAATGCACTATTTGATACTGCTACAAATGTTACAGCGGGTAATGCGGTATTACAAGCGCGCGTAAATGAAGCGCGCATTGGACTTGATTTTGCAACACTCGAATTTTACCGCTTAAATAGATCCTCTTTTCCATTATCTGACGTTACAGCAATTCAAAAAAGAGTGAACCGTTTTACAAATGCAACAGGCGCACAGGGCATTAAAATCATCAATGAAATGGGTTTACCCTTAACCGATTATTTACAAGGGTATCAAAAATTAATAGCTAGTGCCAAAGAGGTAAATAAGGCCAAAAATAGTAAGGTAAGCCTTGCCATAAAGCCGGTTAAATATGCCAAAGAAGACCCGCAAGCCCTTACCGATGGAGCTTTTGGTGGTTGGAGCTTTTATGCCAATTGGCTGGGATTTTTGGATGATATGAAAGCTACCATTGATCTAGGTGCGGTTACGAGTTTCTCCGAGGTTTCCGTGTCTTTTTTGCAGGTGACCAATCATGTGGTATTTTTTCCAACATCTGTTACATTTGAAGCTTCCGAAGACGGTATTAACTATATGCCGATACAAACAGTCGACAATGTATTTCCGTTAGCAAAAACAAGCAAAGTCAATGATATACAAGTTTTTGCCACCCGTTCAAAAAGCCAAAAAGCTAGGTTTATTAGGGTTACTGGAAAAAATATGAAGTCACCACCTTATTGGCATCATGCAGCAGGAACGGGTGCTTGGATTTTTGCAGATGAGATTGTGGTGAAGTAAGCGATTATGCAGGAATATTTATAACTTGAAGGCTTAAATTTATTTCTATGAAAAAATTTGTCCTTCTCCTTTTTCTGTTCGTAATTGCTGGCACTATTCAAGCGCAAAAAATATTTGCCGTCGACTATGCATCACAAGCAGATGTAAAAGTTTTTGTTGTTAAATACGAAAGTCAGGCGGACTTAAAAGTATTCAAGGTTAAATATGAAAGTCAGGCTGGTGATAATAACGGAAAATGGTTTTTTACATCTTTTGCTTCAAAATCAAAAAAGAAAATCTTTTTTGTTGAATACGAAAGTCAAGCAGACGTTAAAATCTTTTTTGTAGATTATGAAAGTCAGGCCGGCTGGCGTAATAGTGCCAAGCGTTATTTATTTTATTAACTCTTCATCAAATATCTCTTATGTTTTCAAAGTATTTAGTGGGTGCATTGGCGTCTATCATTGCATGTACACCCCTCGTTCAAGCACAAAAAAAAGCGGTTTCAAAAGCGCCTGTTGTAACAAACGTTGAAGAAAATATAGTGCCTTCACACTTTAATAATTTATTGTGGCGAAATATTGGCCCACTGCGTGGCGGTAGATCTGTAACTGCAACAGGAGTAGTGCAAAATCAACTAACCTATTACATGGGTACCACAGGTGGTGGTGTTTGGAAAACAGAAGATGCAGGACAAACATGGAATAATATATCTGATGGATTTTTTAAAACAGGAAGTGTAGGTGCAGTAGCTGTTGCAGAATCTGATCCAAATGTGGTATACGTTGGTATGGGAGAACATGCACCAAGAGGTGTGATGAGTTCTTATGGTGATGGTGTTTATAAGTCTACCGATGCTGGAAAAACATGGAAGCATATGGGGCTTGAATTAACGCGCCAAATATCTTGGATACGTATTGATCCTTCAAATCCTGATATCGTTTATGTTGCCGCACAAGGTGCAACACATGGCCCTTCTGCAGATCGTGGTGTTTATAAATCTGTGGATGGCGGCGCACACTGGAATAAAGTTTTATTTGTTGATAATAACACGGGTTGTGCCGATTTAGCCATGGACATGAACAATCCACGTATTTTATATGCTGCTATGTGGGAATACCAAAGATTGCCATGGGAAATTAAAAGTGGGGGTCCGGGCAGTGGTTTGTATAAATCTACCGATGCAGGAGTTACGTGGAATAAAATTGAAAATGGACTCCCAGGTGAATTAGGTAAAATGAGTGTATCAGTTTCGAGAGCTAATCCTGAAAAAGTATATGCATTAGTAGAAAGCGATACCGAAAATGAATTAGGCGGACTTTTTGTTTCTAACGATGCTGGAAAAAACTGGAATAGAATAAGCAAAGACCACCGCTTAACACAGCGCGCTTGGTATTATATCGAAGTGTTTGCAGATCCACAAAATGAAAATGTGGTGTATGTATTAAATTCTCCAGGTTTAAGATCTAGTGATGGCGGAAAAACATGGAGCAATATGGGCGGCACGCATGGTGATTATCACCAACTTTGGATTCATCCAAAAAACAGTAGTAATATGATTGTTGCCAATGATGGTGGTGCTGCTGTAACATTTAATACCGGTAAAGTATGGTCTACCCAGGCTAACCAACCTACTTCACAAATTTATCGTGTCAATGCCGATCATTTATTCCCGTATAATTTATACGGAGGTCAACAAGACAATAGTTCAATTAAAATGGCAAGCCGCGTAACCAATGGTTACCGCATTTCTGATAAAGATTGGACAAGTACCGCGGGTGGCGAATCTGCCTTTGTTGCATTTGATCCTAACAATCCGGTAATTACCATGGGTGGGTCGTATCAGGGTACTATTGAAGCGTATAATAATGTTACGAAAGAAGGTGTGAATATTATGGAGCATCCGGTGCAGTACCAAGCACTTCAGCCAAAAGATATGAAGTACAGGTTCAATTGGAATGCCCCTATTGTGTATGATCCATTAGAACCAGGCGCTTATTACCATGCCGGTAATATTTTATTTAAAACCACTGATTTAGGTAAAACCTGGAAAGCGGTTTCTCCTGATTTAACAAAACACGATACCACTAAAATGGGTATTAGTGGTGTGCCTTATACCAATGAAGGGGCGGGTGGTGAAAACTACTGCACCATAAGTTATGTAGCATTGTCTGAAAATGAAAAAGGCGTTATTTATACTGGTAGTGATGATGGACTAGTATACTTAACAAAAGATGGTGGTAACAATTGGACAAATATCACACCTAAAAATTTAGAGGAGTCTTTAATAAATGCTATTGAAGTTTCTAGCGTTAACAAGGGCACTGCATATATCGCCGTTAATAAATATAAGGTGAATGATTTCACGCCTATTATTTATAAAACAAATGATTACGGTGTTAGCTGGAAGCAAATTTCAAATGGCATACCTTATGGCGCTTTTGTAAGAGTTGTAAGAGAAGACCCTTCGAATCCCCAAATTTTATATGCAGGTACAGAAACAGGATTTTATATTTCTTATAACTCCGGAGAAAATTGGAAGCAACTACAATTAAATTTACCAGTGGTTCCCATTACGGATTTAAAAGTGCATGAAAATCATTTATTGGCTTCTACACAAGGGAGGGCTTTTTGGATTTTAGACGATTTAGAACCAATTAGACAATACAGTAAAGATACGGCAGTTAGTAATTTATTTACTGTTAATAATGTACACCGCATTTCTGGTGGTAGTGTTTTAGATTACAGCAACTTAACAGATAAAAATGGTAAAGCTATAAACACACTAGGAGCTAATCAAGCAAGTGGCGCTGTTGTTTATTACACGGTACATGCAGCCGCTCCTGCAACTAAAAAAGCTAAACTTGTTTTTTCTGACGCTAATGGAAAAGTGGTTAGAACTTTTTACGCCAATGCGCCAACCAATAAAACGAGTAACAATAAAAACGAAAACGATCCTGAAATGTTGGTAAGCGATGGCTTAAACCGTTTTGTTTGGGATTTACGCGAGGAGTCTATTGCATCTATTCCTGGTGTATTTATAGAAGGAAGTTATGATGGTGCGCGCGTGGTACCGGGTACTTATAAAGTAGCACTTCATTTAGATACACTTGTTTCTGAAAAAACATTTCAAGTGATGGCAGACCCTCGAATTAAAGCTACTGCTGCAGAATATGAGGCACAGGCCAATTTATTACACAATATTGCCACAGATGTAAATGATATTCATGTGGCGGTTGTACGTATGCGTAGTGTTCAAAAGCAATTGAATGCTATAGTAGACAGAACCGAAAATGATGAAGTCTACAAAAGCATTGTAGCGCTTGCGGACTCCATCAATACCAAAATAGATGAATGGGAAGAAAAGCTTATACAAACAAAGTCTGAATCAAATGATGATGTTATCAATTTTGTAAATAAACTAAGCGCAAATTATATCTTTTTAAGAGGCGAATTAGATACCAATACCCCTCATGTTACGTCAGGCCATTTAAATAGATTCAAGGAACTACGTGATGAGTGGTATATATACAAAGCACAATTCAATAGCCTTATTGAAAAAGATATTAAAAACTTTAATGAAAAGTGCAAAGCATTGCAATTACCGCATGCTTCCCTTATTGATTAATGGTGCCACTAGCCCATTTAAGGCCGTAATAAGATTTTACAATTTTGAACTGCAGAGAAATAAGTTTCTCTGCAGTTTCAATCACTTTATTTTCCCTTGCGTTTACGACAAACAAGTTACTATCTCCATTGTAAAACTTGATGAGCTCACCCCTCAGTAATGAATTGGTATTATTATTGATGACGAAAAGTGTTTCCAATTGATTTTTTAGGAAAAAGTTTTCGTTGCTGTAGGTTTTAACCTTGTTTTGAACCTCTATTTTTTTAGCCGCAAAAGCTAAATTTGTTTCGTCAATTTTCAGTTTTGCTTTTCTATATTCTCCCCGACCTTCTCTTAAAAATAAAGGCATTTTAAAATCTACACCAAACTTGTAGTTGTTCTGATATAACTGTGCGCCCGCATTTTTAAATACGTTGTAGTTCTGATTTAAAATGTTGGTTTTTACATCTAACATGGGAAGTAGCGATTGAAATTTTAATTTCTTATCAATGAGTAAATTATTGATTTTATACTCATAAGCACGCACTTCTGGGTTTTGGAGTATGGATAAACTAATTAAGTCGCCAATAGTGTTTTCTATAGAGATTTGTTTACTATCTAATGTGTCAGGAAGTATAGTTGGGCTTAGCTGTAAAGCACTATCCTGATTGTCCCATAAATAATAGGATAGTTCTATACCTGCGTTGGTAAAAAGCAAATCAGCATCGTTTTCTAAAATTTTTAATTGCTGTAATTGTGTAAGTGCTTCTAGGGTATCTAGTGAAGCTCTTTCCCCATTATTGAACGCAATTTTAGTGATGTTAAATCTATTACTTGAAGTGACTACATATTGATTGTACAGTTTAAGCAGCTGGTATTGGGCAGCCCATTTCCAGTACTGTACACTAGCATCTAATAAGAGGTTGTTGACAATTGACTGTTTTTCTTGTTCGCTGGCAAGTATTAAATTTTTAGCTTGCAATACTGCTGCTCTGCGTTTATCAATCACTAAATTCTTAATGACTGGAACACTTATGCCCAAGTAGCTACTTTGTCCTTTGGATACTTCACTATTTAAAAATTGTCCTCTATTACTTTCAATACCTGTACTAATATCAATACCAGTCCATGTTGGAATTTTTAATTCCGTGTTTTGGTAATTGAAATAATTTTTGCCATCAAATGTTTTCATGTCAGCATTAAAACCAATAGTAGGGTCAAAGTTTGACCGAGCAATCATGGCATCGGCGTTCGCTTTATCAACAATAATCTTTGCTTGTTTGCTAAGGGGATGATTTTTTTTAACCTGATCTATGAATTCAGTATAGGTAAGCTGTTGACTAAATCCCTTTGTGCATATCAATAGGAGTACTAATATTTGCTTTAGATACCTCATTATTTTGTTGTTTCAACTTTTGCTTGATAATATTCTGGTGGAAATCCGTTTATATTTCTCCAAAGTTCATAACCAATGCTAACATCTTTTAAAAGGGCTATTCCATTGGCACCACCACCAAATTTTAATTGTTTTGGCCAAGGCTTATCGGAACTATCTTCGGAAACTAAAACTCTAAATTTTCCATTTTCGCTGATACCATTTTCGATTACAGTAATAACCCCGCCAAAGGTACCATATGAACTATTGGGCCATCCGCTAAATACGATAGCAGGAAAACCATCAAAAATAAATCTTACTTTTTGACCCTTGCTAATGAGGGGTAAGTCCATGGGTTCAACAAATAGCTCTACGGCGTATTTGATGTCTTTAGGAACAATTTCTACAATCATTTCACCCTCTTTTACATATTCCCCAATACCCGCTTTTTTTGCTTTTGTAATTTGTCCGGTTTGAGGTGCAATAATGTAGTAGAGTTTATTTCTCACGTCATAATTAGCATAGTTATTTTCAAGTTTTGCTATATCACCCATGCCAATAGCCTGGTCTGCACTTGCAGTGTATTTATCGCCAGTAACTTTTGCAATTTTATCATTGTAGTCTTGTAAAATACTACTTTGCTCAAACAATAAAGCAAGGGTTTCTTGTTTGGATTGTGCATACTTATTTTCTGCGGCTGTTTTTTTAGCAAAAGCGTTTTGATAATTCACTTTTCTTCTTTCAAAATCTACTAATGAAATTACACCACTATCCAACATGTTTTTAGCAGCATCAATTTGTCTTTTTGTGACCTGCAATTCATTGATTTGAGCTACCAATTCCATGCTATCTGAAATTAGTTTTAATTGTAGTTGCTGTTGTTTGATTTTAAGTTGGTCCAGTTTAATGAGCTGAAGTTCTCCTAAGGCCCGCTCCTGTTTACCTGCCATTTCACCTTTTCTGGTGTAACCTTCAATGGCGGCAGCTTTGGCTTGAATTTGCGCCCTGGTTTTTTCTAATAACTGCGGATCTAAGTATTCTACTTTTACCTCGCTTAATTGCATGATGGTATCGCCCGCCTTAATAGCATCCCCTTCTCTTACCCACCATTTTACTACTTTACCAGCAATAATGGTATTCACTTCTTGTCTTCTTTGCTCCTGTTTTAATGTGGTGATACTACCTTTAGCCCTAATATTTTGAGTCCACGGCAAAAACAAAATCACCACCATAACAATTAGTAGAATAACAAATACCCGAGTTATTCTATTTTCTTTCTCTATTTGATAAATATTTTTATACGCCTTCATTCTTATTTATTTTTACTTTGAAATGAAACCACCGATCCATTTTCTAGATAAATAATTTTATCAAAGATTTCTTGATGTGTATTCGTTCCGGCTGTTACAAGCATGGTCACATTTTCCAATTTCGCCATCATTTCTTTTACAGATTCAATAGTGTTTACTTCTAAACCATCAAACGGATTTTCTAATAGTAACAATGTTTTTCTACAAAACAGCGCTCTTGCTAATAGTATTCCTTGTTTGATTTTTACAGGAAGTTTTTTCCCCGCTGGATCAATGTCGGTGTCAAAACCAATTTCTAGTTCGCCAATAAATGATTCCAATCCAGTAGATTTTGTAAGTTGATACAACTCTTCATTGCTGATATTTTTATCTCCCATCGTGATATTGTCTCTAATCGTACCTTGGAAAATATCTTGTTGACTGATTAGCACCCCGGTACTAGATCTCAGTGAGTCAATGGAATAGCTACCTAAGGCTATATTGTTGATTCTGATGGCACCTGAAAAATTAGTAAACGTGCCAGTAAGTAGGCGTAATAAAGTTGATTTTCCTGATCCAGAATTACCAACAATCAATACCTTTTCTCCAGGTTGTACCTCTAAATTAATTTCAGATAATACATTTTTGCCATTTGGATAATTGAATGAAACATTTTTAAAATCTATTTTCATCCCATTTGATCCAGCTATTATATCAGTTCCAGCACTTTCTAATTCGGCACTTTTTATTTTATCTAATTTTTCAATGGCAGTTAAAGTGTCGTATGCTTTGTCTAGTGTTAAAATTAATTTTTCTACTGAATTGATAACTGCTAGAATTACGATATCCGCTGCAATAAATTGTCCAATATTGATTTGCTGATTGAGTAACAAATAAACACCCACAATTAACATAGCTGCCGTAATGATAATTTTAAAGGCTACAAGACTCCAAAACTGTGTCAATAAAATTTTGAAATAACTAGTGCGTGCAATTAAATAGTTGCTAACTAAATCATCTGTTTTATCGATATGTAAAGATGTTTTTTTAGCGTACTTAAATGTTTTGACAACCCTCGCCAATTCTTGTAACCAGGCGGCAGTTTTATATTTATAGTCGCTAGCTAGTAAGTTTTTGGTAAAACCTTTAGGTAGTGTTGTTGCAAGTATAACATACAAAAGCACAACTAGCACAATACCAAAGGCAATAAACACTGGGTGGTAGAGTGATAGTAAAATGATACCAAACAAAATTTGAATAAAAGCCGCAGGAATTTCTAGTAAAATCTTTTCAATACCCTTTTGTAAAGTAATGGTATCAAAAAACCTATTAACAAGTTCTGGCAAATAATAGTTGTCTAGCTTTTCAATATTCAAATGCGGAATTTTGTGCGCAAAGCTTAAAGCATCCCTGGTATAAATCTTTTGTTTGATTTTTTCAATAATTTGGAGTTGTCTGATTTGAAAAAGGCCATTTAAAAAAACGCCTAATACAACAACAGCAATAAGCACAACAATCGAAGTGGATAGCGCACCTGCCATTACAAATCCAATAATACTTTGTATGCCAAGGGGTGTAACAAGCTGAACTAGTCCAGCAAGTATGGCATAAATATAAATTGCTGACACTTCTTTTTTGTCTAGCTGTAAGATGGCTACTAATTTTCTAGCAGCTACAATGGGTGTAATTTTTTTATAAGTCATCATATTTATATAAAGGGTCTATTTCTGAACATGCTTCCATTTCAAACACGGGCTTGATAATACCATCTTTTAAACCGTATACCCAACCATGAAGGTGAGGCCTTTGTTCATTTTGCCAAGCTTTTTGTATAATAGAAGTTTTAGATAATTGTAAAACCTGTTCTTGTACATTTAATTCTACTAGACGGTCAAACTTGCGCTCTTCATTGGTATGTGTATCAAGTTCTGTTTTATGAAACCTGTAAACATCTTTTATATTTTTAAGCCACATGTTTAATATTTTATTGTAGCTATGGTTAGACATGGCTGCTTTAACACCTCCGCAACCATAGTGTCCGCATACAATTACATGCTTAACTTTTAAATAGGTTACTGCATAATCTAGTACACTTAATAAATTAACATCGGTATGTACTACCATGTTGGCAATGTTTCTGTGCACAAAAATTTCACCGGGCTGGGTATTTGTGATTTCGTTGGCTGGCACACGACTATCGCTACAACCAATCCATAAAAAATCAGGCGTTTGAATTTCAGAAAGCCTGGAAAAAAATCCAGGGTCATCAAGTTTACGTTCTTCTGCCCAAGCCTTATTTTCTAAAAGTAGTTTTTCGTAGATTTTCATTTTTTTGTATAATTTATGAGCAAATGATTGGGATTGTATTCGTGTAAACTAAACGATACCGAAATATTTTTTAAATGAACGTGACATAAAAAGTCATTTATTTCATCTATTACATCTTTGTCAATAAAGTCTGCTTTTTTAACATCAATTAAGACGTAAGAGTTGTTAGGTAGCGACTCTAATTTTTGCTTGATAATAGCTTTATTTAAAAACGTGATATCTTTTCTAAATCTGATGAGGTATTGATTGTTGTCTTGTATCATTAATATGGCAGATTTAAAATTCCCGCGAATAATAAAAATGACACTTACAATAATGCCAATTGCGATACCAAACAATAAATTGCTAAATAAAATGGCAATGATCGTAACCAAAAAAGGAATAAACTGATTGAACCCTTTTTTAAACATTTCTTTAAATAAATTAATTCTCGCTATTTTGTAACCCGTAACAATAAGTATTGCAGCGATTGCACTTAAAGGAATTTTATTGAGTATAAATGGAATGAATGCTGCACATACGAGTATGAGCGCACCATGAAATATAGTAGACTGTTTTGTTTTACCGCCTGCACTAACATTAGCAGAGCTTCTTACAATAACCGAAGTGATGGGAAGCCCACCAATTAGACCTGATAAAATATTGCCTATTCCTTGTGCCTTTAACTCTTGATTAGATGGCGTTACTCTTTTTAAAGGATCTAATTTATCGATAGCCTCAATCCCTAAAAGTGTTTCAAGCGAAGCAATCACTGCTAGCATAAATCCAGCAAGCCAAACCTCATGGTTACCAATTTCATGAAAGTTAGGAAATGTAAAAAATGATAAAAAATCTTGCATAGTATTAGCAACAGGTAGCGATACCAAATGTTTTTGTTCAAGTGGTGCCATCTGTAATATATCTGAACCATAGGTGTTAAGCAAAACTGCTAAGAGTACAACAACGAGTGGCCCTGGTACATAATGAATCCATTTACTACTCTTGTAATTGAACTGCTCCCAAAGTATCAATAAAATTAAAGACACTATACCAATAAGTACAGACATGGGTGTCAAAAACTCTACCGCTGTTAAAATAGTTGTGATGGTATTGTTGTGATCATCTTGTAAAAAAGATTCGTCTCCTTCAAAATCTGCATCATAGCCTAGTAAATGCGGAATTTGTTTCATCATTAAAATAATTCCAATAGCGGCAACCATTCCTTTAATCACAGCATTGGGAATATAGTCTCCCACAATCCCACCTTTTAAAAAGGCAAATAAAATTTGAAAAGCTCCAGCAATTAAAACAGCCAATAAAAATGTTTCAAAACTTCCTAATTTAATAAGCATGGCAGATACCACAAATGTTAAACTAGCTGCGGGTCCAGAAACACTTAACTGTGATCCGCTTAATTGTCCAACTACAATTCCTCCAATGATACCTGCAATAATGCCTGAAAAAATTGGTGTTCCAGATGCAAGCGCAATGCCAACACAAAGTGGTAGTGCTACAAGTAGTACTACAATGGATGCAGAAAGGTTGTCACCTAGGTGCGTATATAATTTTTTCATTTATTGTATTTGATAAAACCCAAATTAATCTAGTTGAACTAGTAGATATGCGAAAGTGCTTATGCAAATAATTTGTTGGGCGGCGGGACGGGTACATCGCTAATATGATGTACGGGTAAGCTGGTTTGAAATGCAGCGTATGCAGTTGTTAAACTGTTTTGTAAGTTAACTTGGTAATGGACTTCTTGATCTTGGTTGTCAACGAATGAATCGTTGCATTTACTCAATTCTTTAATGCTTGCGCCAGAACAATTAATTTCTTCATTTAGCTGGTTGTCAAATAGGATTTCACCTATTTCACGAACGGGTAACACCTGTATCAGGAGCACCCCCAGTAAAATGATATTTATAAAAGTTCTTTTCATAATGATGTACAAATATAGCACCCGGGTATTACAACAATTGGAGTGTTAAATAGTTTAACAAGTTTATAAGCATTATTTGACAACGATATGACAATCAATAATTTATTTAAATGTTTAAACCGCCGCAGGCGCTAATTACCTGCCCGGTAACATATGAACTCATATCACTCGCTAAAAAAAGTGTGGTATTAGCAATTTCTTCTGCCTTACCAAACCTACCTAACGGTATTTTGCTTAAAAATGTAGTAGCGGCTTCTCCTTCTTTTAAGTAATGGGTCATGTCTGTTTCAACAAAACCAGGGGCAATGGCATTGCATCTAATATTTCTGCTTCCAAGTTCTAGCGCTACAGATTTTGTAAATCCAATAATACCCGCTTTACTTGCTGCATAACTACTTTGACCAGCATTGCCTCTAATGCCAATGATAGAACTCATGTTGATAATGCTGCCAGACTTTGCTTTCATCATGGGTCTGATCACCTGCTTGGTCATATTAAAAACACTCTTTAAATTGGTGTCCATCACTTCATCCCACTGTTCTGCGTTCATACGGAGCAGTAAATTATCTTTTGAAATACCCGCGTTGTTTACGCAAATATCAACGGTACCAAATGTTGCAACTACATCATTTACAAAAGACTCACACTCTTCAAAAACGCCCGCATTGCTTTGGTAGGCTTTAGCTTTAACGCCTAAAGCTTCAATTTGGCTTACTAGCGCATTTGCTTTTTCGGCACTACCGCTGCTTACATAGGTAAATGCGATATGGCTTCCTTGTTCTGCTAATTTTAATGCGATGGCTGCACCGATTCCACGGGCTGCACCTGTTACGATGGAGACTTTGCCTGCTAGTAATTTCATATCCAGTATTTATAGATATATAGAACGAAATTTAGCTATGTATATTGTTGCAAAAGCAACAATAATTCATCGACGTACCTGCGGTCATTGCTGAGTCTTGGCACTTTATGCTGCCCCCCCAGTTTTCCTTTGTTTTTAAGCCATGTATGAAACAATCCTTCCGGTAGCGCGGTGACTTTTGGAAGCCCAAGTGCGATGTCTTTGTAGCGTTTGGCTTCGTAGTCGCTATTTACAGATTTTAAATTTTGGTCAAGTGCCAATGTAAAGGCCGAGAGGCTTTCCGGCGTGTTTTCAAACTCAATAAGCCATTCGTGCGCTCCTTGGTTTTGATCTCCAAAATAAATGGGCGCCGCAGTATAATCTTTCACCACGAGTCCGGTGCTGGCCGCTGCTGCTGCAATGGCTTTGTCGGTATTATCGACCATCACTTCTTCGCCAAATGCATTGATAAACTGTTTGAGCCTGCCGGTTACGACAATCCTATATGGAGTAAGACTTGTAAATTTAACCGTGTCGCCTACCAAATAGCGCCATAGTCCTCCATTGGTACTAATAACCAGCGCATAATTTTTATCTAATTCTACTTTGTCTAGTCCAATGGTGCGTGGGTTTTCTTTACCATATTCTTCGGTGGGCATGAACTCATAAAAAACTCCATGGTCTAAAAACAAAAGCATGCCTTCTGCACTTGGGTCATCTTGTGCTGCAAAAAAACCTTCGGAGGCATTGTACATTTCAAGATAGTGGCAACCGGGGCCAATTAATTTTTGAAACTGCTCTTTGTAAGGTGTAAAAGAAACACCTCCATGAATGTATAATTCTAAACTAGGCCACACTTCTTTTAAAGTTTGCTTGCCTGTAATTTCTAAAATTCTTTTGATGAGTAAAAGTGTCCAAGTTGGAACGCCAGAAATAGAAGTTACATTTTCTTCAATCGTGGATTGTGCTAGTTGTTCAATTTTTGTTTCCCATTCATCCATCAGTGCAATGGATAATTCTGGTGTGCGAATCCAGTTTGCCCACATGGGTGTATTTTGAAGTAGAACGGCGCTTAAATCGCCCACACTAATGTCATCGTTAAATTTACTAATCTGATGACTTCCCCCAATCACGAGTCCTTTACCAGTTAGTAAATCACTATCATTGTTAAATTTATAATAGAGGGCTAGTACATCTTTTGCTGCTTGGTAATGACAATCTTCTAAACTTTCTTTGGTGATAGGAATGAATTTACTTTTGTCTGAAGTGGTGCCGCTACTTTTTGCAAACCATTGTACAGGTGTGTTCCACAGCACTTGTTCTTCTCCCTCAAAAAGCCTATCAATAAAGGGTTTCAGGTCTTCGTATTCGCTAATAGGAACGGCTTCTTTAAACTTTCGGATATTAAATATTTCGTTGAAACCATATTTTCTACCAAAGGAAGTGTACTGTCCATGCGTTATTAAATCTTGCAATACTTCTCTTTGCGTTTCAATAGGATTGGCAACCCATCTTTCAATATGCGCAATTCTTAAAAGGGCAAGTCGTGATATGGCAGGACTTAAAAATTTCATGCGAATTAAAGCTTAGCTTCTTTTCCCATGTCAATAATCCAATCTTTTCTACGAAGCGTAAAATTGGTTCCTAAATACAAACGTCTAACGTCTTCATCGTCTGCTAATTCTTCGGCAGTTCCGTGCTTAAATATTTTTCCTTCAATTAAAAGGTAAGCTCTATCACAAATAGATAAGGTTTCATTTACATTATGGTCTGTAATTAAAATCCCAATATTTTTTGTTTTTAATTTTGCTACTACGGTTTGAATATCTTCTACTGCTATTGGGTCAACGCCAGCAAACGGTTCATCTAATAAAATAAATTTAGGATCTACCGCTAGCGCTCTTGCGATTTCCGTTCTTCTTCTTTCGCCACCACTTAAACTATCGCCATTATTTTTTCGAACGAGTTGTAAATTAAATTCGTCGAGTAATGATTCTAATTTTAATAAGCGCTCTTCTTTGGAAAGTGATGTCATTTCAAGTACCGCCAAAATATTATCTTCTACACTGAGGCTTCTAAAAACGCTGGCTTCTTGCGGCAAATAGCCAATACCCATTTGGGCTCTTTTGTACATGGGTAGCTTTGTGATATCTTCTTCATTTAAAAAAACGGTGCCTTCGTCCGGTTTAATAAGACCCACCACCATGTAAAAAGTAGTTGTCTTACCAGCACCATTGGGCCCGAGTAAACCAACAATTTCACCTTGTTTAACCGTAACGCTTACATTGTTTACAACGGTTCTACCCTTGTAACTTTTTTGAAGCGCACTTGTATGTATAATTCCGTTCAAAATAGTTGCTTTCTACAAAAATAGGGCTTCTAACCCTCTTCTGTATCAGGTTTTGAGGCCCATAGTCCTTTTTATAAAGCCATTTTGGCTGTATATTGCAACAATTTTAATATTTGCCCCCCACAAAGCAGCAATCATGAAAGTAACGGATCATTTACAGCAGGCAAAAGACACCCTTATTTCTTTTGAAGTGTTACCTCCGCTAAAAGGTAAGACCATCAATACTTTATATGAGCATTTAGACCCTTTAACGGAGTTTAAACCGTCTTGGATTAATGTAACCTACCACCGTAGTGAAACCATGTTCAAGAAAAAAGTAGATGGTACTTTTGAAAAAGTAGAAGTGCGTAAGCGTCCGGGCACGGTGGGTATTTGTGCCGCTATTATGAACCATTACCAAGTGGACGCAGTTCCGCACATTATTTGTGGTGGTTTTACAAAAAGAGAAACCGAGGATGCTTTAATTGATTTAGACTTTTTAGGCATTGACAATGCACTTGTGTTAAGAGGAGATGCTGCAAAAAATGAATCATCGTTTGAACCTGAAAAAGATGGTAATCATTTTGCCATCGATTTAATTAAGCAGGTAAATAACATGAACAATGGTGTTTATTTAGATGAAGATATTAAAAACGGTGGCCAAACAAAATTTTGTGTGGGTGTTGCCGGATACCCCGAAAAACATTTCGAAGCACCCAATTTAGAAATTGATTTAAAGCATTTAAAAAACAAAGTAGATGAAGGCGCAAGCTACATCATGACACAAATGTTTTTTGACAATCAAAAATTTTATGATTTCGTGAAAGCGTGTAGGGATATGGGTATCAGCGTTCCTATCATACCCGGACTTAAACCTATTACCAATAAAAAACAACTCTCTGTTTTACCAAGAATATTCCATGTAGACATTCCAACAGAATTATCTAATGCGATTAATAAATGTAAAACGGATGCCGACTGCGAACAAGTTGGAACCGAATGGTTGATACAACAAAGTAGGGAGCTTAAAGCATTTGGCGTTCCTGTACTTCACTATTATACACTCGGAAAACCAAAAGTGATCTTTAACGCCGTTAAAGAATTGGTGTAATTATTTAGTAGGTGGTTTTTTACTTTTTACCTGAATAATATCGTCAAACTGTTCGATCGTTAATTGTTTTGCAATGATGCGTTTGTCTTTGTCTAACAAATAAACAGTAGGTGTTTTATAGATATCGTAAAGTTGTCTGTAATTGGCCCTGCCTGCTCTTTCATCGGCCTCTTTTGCAGCTTTTGTTTGGTAGGCGTGAATCCAATTTTTCAAGTTTTTTTCTGTTACAAATTTTTTCCAGGCGGCTTGTTCGGCGTCGTAAATATTTACGCCTAGCATGGTCATGCCAACGCTTTTCCATTTGGCTCTATAAAAAGAATCTAGTCTTGGAAGTTCTTCTTTACAATGCCCGCAATTTGGATCGTAAAATACCACCATGGTATAGGTAGAAGGTATCTTATAGAGCGAAACGGGTTTGCCCAAGGAGTCCACTAAATCTAGTGTTGGTGCGGGTAATCCGAGTTGATTGGCCATTAAACTGTACGCTCTGTCAGTAACTGTTTTTCTAGACGCAGGGTTTAAAATAACCGTATCTCCTTTGGCATAAAAGTTTTCAAATAAATACACAAACACTTTGTCTTGACCCATAAATTCGGGCGCCATATATTTATTGGTAAACTTAGTTAGTAAGTATGGATAAATTTCTTTTCCTGTTTTTGCCATTAGTAACATGTACTTAATTTCTTCAATTAAAGAGTCTGGTTCGGCAGAAACATAGTACTTAAAATACTCGTCTAATTTGGCTTCAAAAAAAGGCGTTCTTAAAAGTCTGTCGTCATTAAAAAGTACGTCATCCCAAAAATGATTTTTGACAAAACGGTACGGTGCCAACGAATCTGGTTTTCCGTTAACCATAGGCACAGCAGGGGCTACAGGGCGTTTCATGGCACTAAATAGCATCGCTAATAATGATCCAGGATATTTTTTTACGATATCGTTTCGGTAGCCTTCCACAAGCTTATCTACCTTTCCATACTCGTCCGCTAAGCGTGTAGAATCGGCTTTGGTTTTAGCCGCATTAAATTCGTTTCTGATGTTTTGAAGTTGTTGTCCTTTTTCAGAAGAAAAACCAATATAGGCTTTAAACAAATCGTTGTCGCGTGAACCGGTGATGGTTGCTTTTTCTTTGATGGTGGTATCGCCTTCAATATTAAAATGTTGGATATCGTCCATTAAAAATTCAAACTGCTTGGTAATTTGCGGCGTTACTACAAAGTACACGCCACTCGTTAATTTAGTATCGCCTTTAAAAACGCCTTGACCACTCGCATCTAGCATGGTAGAGTCAACAAGCACTAAACTTTTACCATAATAACTCCCAATATACACTTTGCAATTTGTAAGGGGCTTTAATTTGATACTAATACGCCTACCAGCAGGTTTTGTTTGTGCACTAATAGCGCTATTCAAACATAACAGTGTTAAAAAAGCGATACAATATTTTGCTAAAAAGTTCTTCATACAATTAAATTCTAAGCAAATTTAGGTAATTAGACCATGCCGCCTCTCAAAGCATCTTATATTTGCATGCAGTGAGAAAACAAAAAAGACAGCCCATTTTAGAACAGGTATTGGTGCAAGACTATGCAGCCGAGGGCAAGGCATTAGCACGTGTAGATGGCAAAGTGGTATTTATCGAAGGCGCCGTACCTGGCGACGTTGTAGATGTGCAACTCAAAAAAAATAAAGCCGATTGGGCAGAAGGCTTTGTCGTGTCCTTTCGATCTTATTCTGAAGACCGGGTGCAACCCTTTTGTTCGCATTTTGGTATTTGTGGCGGATGTCAGTGGCAAATGCTTCCTTATGCAAAACAGCTGGTGTATAAACAACAACAAGTAACCGATAATTTAACCAGAATTGGACGCGTTCACTTGCCGGCAATTAACCCCATTATTGGCGCTAGTCAAACGGAGTTGTACCGCAATAAAATGGAATACACGTTTGCTACTAAAAAATATATCCCTTCGGAACAATTTAGGGAAATGAAAGCAGCTGGTGCTGATTTTTCCAATCAACCAGGTGCTGCTGGTTTTCATGTGCGTGGTTTTTTTGATAAGGTGGTAGAGATAGACACTTGTCATTTGCAAGAAGAGCCTACCAACCTCATTCGTAAAATGGTTGCACAGTATGCGCTCGATCATGACCTTCCATACTACGATGTAAAACAGCATACAGGCTGGTTGCGTAATATGTTTGTGCGTAACACCACCACTGGTGAACTCATGATCAATGTTGTGTTTGGTTACGAAGACGAGCCACACCGCCTTGCATTACTAGATCAACTCTTAGAAGCGTTTCCATCGATTACCACCTTACTGTATACCATCAATCCAAAACGAAATGATAGTTTGTATGACCTGGATCCCAAAATATATTTTGGAAACGGAAGTATCACCGAAAAACTAGAAAAATTTTCGTTTAAAATTAGTCCTAAATCATTTTTTCAAACCAATACCAAGCAGGCCGAAAAACTCTATCAAGTAACGCGCGAATTTGCTGAACTAGATGGTTCGCAAGTGGTGTATGATTTGTATTGTGGAACCGGAAGCATTGGAATTTTTTTAAGCGAAGGCGCTAAAAAAGTTGTGGGCGTAGAAGTGGTAGCTGACGCTATCGAAGATGCAAAAATAAATGCAGCACTCAACAATTTAAACCACACTGCATTTTTTGCTGGTGACGTTATTGATATTGTAGATGACGCTTTTTTTGCCACGCATGGCAAGCCGGACGTGGTTATCACAGATCCACCCAGAGCGGGCATGCACGATAAACTCGTAAAAAAATTATTAGAAATAGCAGCACCAACTATTGTGTACGTGAGTTGTAACCCTGCTACACAGGCCAGAGATTTAGCCCTCCTTGATGAAAAATATGAGGTCACTAAAATTCAGCCGGTAGACATGTTCCCACACACACTCCATATCGAAAATGTGGTACAGTTAAAATTAAAAAAATAGTATGACAGAATTTAGACCCAGTCGATTTGAAATTTTGCCTGTAATCATTAAGAATCTTTTGATTATTAATGGGTTATTTTTTTTGGCACAAATTACATTTCCAGAATCCCCAACTGCAAATTTTAGTCTAGAAGATATGTTTGCACTGCATGCATGGCAAAGTGAATTATTTAAACCTTGGCAACTTGTTACCCACTTATTTATGCACGGCGACTTTTACCATATTTTGGGTAATATGTTTGCGCTATGGATGTTTGGATCGGTGCTAGAAAATTTATGGGGCTCTGCTCGTTTTCTTACTTTTTATTTGGTTTGCGGACTCGGCGCAGCGCTCATTCACTTGTTGTTTTTGAGTTACGAGTTAACACCGCTCATTCAGGAATTCCAAACAAGGGAAAAACTAGGATTTCTCAACGAAGCAGTGGCTTTCAAATACAATCAAATTATTAATACAGCCACGCTTGGCGCTAGTGGTGCTGTATTTGGAATATTGGCTGCGTTTGTTTATTTATTCCCTAACACCTATATCTACTTGTACTTTTTTGTACCCGTTAAAGCAAAGTGGGTAGGCCTTATTTATTTTGGGTTTGAAATTTTCAGTGCCGTTCAAAATGCCGCTGGAGACAATGTAGCAAGGTGGGCCCACGTGGGTGGTGCAATAGTTGGACTTATCATTGTGATTACTTGGAACAAAACAAACAAAAAAACGTTTTACTAGTATAAAGCCCATTCATGCCACAACAACGTTTTATGTCAAATAGAAAAATGCTACTCGGAGAAGACAGAAATGCGCTTGTTTTTTTATTTGCAGTAAACATGACCATTTTTGTGCTCATTAGTTTTCTAAAAACAGTGTATTACTTAACCGATACACCGCTGGAGCTTTTTGAGCGTCAAATTGTGGACTTTTTTAGAATGCCAAGCAGTTTTGGAGCTTTACTACATAAGCCATGGACTTTTTTGATTCATTTTTTTAGCCAATATCAATTTTGGCAGCTGGTGAGTAGCATGTTATGGCTTTGGAGTTTTGGCTATATTTTTCAAGATTTATCTGGCAACAAACACATCATTCCTGTATACATATATGCGGGCGCTACCGGTGCAATTGGTTTTTTAACTGCTAATGCCCTGCTGCCTGGTTTGGTAAATGGCGCGCAACCTATTATGGGTGCAGGTGCGAGTATAGTGGGCATTGCGGTGGCTACTACGGTATTAGCACCCAAATACAAGCTATTTCCCTTGGTATATGGCGGCATTCCGCTTTGGGTATTGACCCTTATATTTTTAGTATTGGATTTTTCAACTTCGATGGTTGTTCCTTCCATCCTTATATCACATATAACTGCTGCAATTGTAGGATTTGGTTATATGAGGCTGTTGCAAAATGGAACCAACACAGGCGATTGGATGATACGTTTTTACCACTGGGGTAACAATTTGTTGGCCCCTAAAAATACGCGTATTGTAAAAGCTGATACAAGAGGTTTTGATTCTACAGAAAATAAGTTAAATGCAATTTTAGATAAAATGAATATCGTAGGGTATGACAATTTAACTGAAAGCGAAAAAGCATTTTTGAAGTCTGCGAGTCAGGAATAATTTTTTTTCCCATCATTAATTCTTATTTTTAATGTATGGCGGGAAGTTTTATTAGGCGCGCAACAAAAACGGTTTTTTTATGCATCAACTTATTAGTTGCCGTTATTTTTTTGTTGGCTTGTTTGACGCCTTTTGCACCTACTAGTACTTGGTGGATTTTAGGATTTACAGGATTAGCAGTACCCTATGCTATTATCATTTTATTTTTCTTCGCTATTTTTTGGCTCATCGCTAAACCCAAGCTATCACTCATTTCTATTGTAGTGCTTTGTATTGGATGGCAACAAATTGGGGTTATTGCTGCGGTAAAGCCGGGTCCCATGTTGTCCGACCGAAAAAGAGAAAATCATATCCGAATTATCGATTGGAACATTCAAAGTTTTAATGGACTATCCCAAAAAGCACTTGTTAAAAAGCAAATACGTAAAGATATTGCTGCTAGCATATTGCTTCTAGAACCTGATGTTGTATGCTTGCAAGAATTTAATAGTTCTCAGGTCGGTGGCGCACAAACCAATAATATTGCGTTATTTAAAAAGCGGTATAAATATTTTTATTTTTCGAAAGACTATTCTAGAAATGATGGTGCGTATCAATCGGGCTGTATCATTTTTTCTAAATATCAAATTATTGATTCGGGAAAAATTAAATTTCCAGTAGCAGAGAGTCTTATTTATGTTGATATTTTAAAAGGCGACGATACCATTCGAATTTTTAACACGCACCTCCAATCTTTTAAATTCAAGCAAAACGATTATTCTGATATTGAAAAAATTAAAGAGCAGGATGCTAAAACCATTGACGCTTCAATGAACCTTTTCAATAAAATGGGACAGGCGTTTAAAAGAAGAGGTCCACAAGCCGAGCTCGTTAAAAAAGCACTTGAATCCTCGCCGTATCCATCTATCATTTGCGGTGATTTTAATGACGTTCCCAATTCCTACACCTATTTTACCATCCGAAACAACTGGAAGGATGCATTTTTGCAAAAAGGGTTTGGCATTGGCAGTAGTTTTACAACCCTCGCTCCAACACTTCGTATCGACTATATTTTAGCAAGTCCTCCCTTTGACATCATTACATTTGATATGATTGATGAAGGTCTTAGTGACCATGTGATGCTGGTTTCTGACGTACAATTAAAAAAATAAAATACCTTCGTGACCTCATGGCACCTTTAAAAGTATACAACTCGTTAACGCGTCAAAAAGAAGTATTTACGCCCATCAATGCGCCTTATGTGGGCATGTATGTGTGTGGTCCTACTGTTTCTGGCGAAAGCCATTTAGGTCATGCTAGGCCCTTTATTACTTTTGATGTGGTATTTCGTTACTTACATCACCTTGGATACAAAGTGCGTTATGTGAGAAATATTACGGATGCTGGACACTTTGAAGAAGAAGGTAGAGAAGCAGAGGATAAAATTGCAACTAAAGCAGTTCTCGAAAAATTAGAACCGATGGAGCTGGTGCAGAAATACACCAACATGTTTCATTGGGCTATGCAGCAGTTTAACAATTTGCCACCAAGTATTGAGCCTACTGCTACGGGTCATATTGTGGAGCAAATAGAAATGATTAAACAAATTATTGCAGATGGTTATGCGTATGAAGCCAACGGATCTGTTTATTTTAATGTAGAAAAATACAACACAGATTTTTCTAAAAAAGGTCAGCCGTATGGGATCTTAAGTGGCCGTAATTTAGAAGATCAACTGGATACAACAAGGGAGCTTGATAACCAAGATGAAAAGCAAAACAAATCTGATTTTGCGTTATGGAAAAAAGCACCTCTAGAACATATCATGCGTTGGCAAAGCCCCTGGGGTGAGGGTTTCCCAGGTTGGCATATTGAGTGTTCTGCGATGAGTTCAAAATATTTAGGTAAAAAATTTGATATACACGGTGGTGGAATGGATTTACAATTTCCGCACCACGAATGTGAAATTGCACAGAGCACCGTATGTAATCATGTGGCACCTGCCAATTATTGGTTGCATAATAATATGATTACCATCAATGGAAAAAAGATGGGAAAGAGTTATAACAACGTTATCAAACTCTCCGAACTTTTTGCGGGTACCCATCCAATATTAGAGCAAGCATATGCCCCTAATACCGTTCGCTTTTTTATTTTACAAAGTCATTATAGAGGCACACTTGATTTTAGCAATGAAGCGCTAATTGCTGCCGATAAAGCGGCAAAGCGTTTATGGGAAGCGTATGAGTGGTTGTCTAAACTAGAGGTTTCAGCGGTAGCATCAGCCCCATCCGATATTGAATTGGATAAAAAAGTAAATCAACTTGTTGATGATTTTGCGGTATTCATGAGCGACGATTTTAGTACGCCCAAAGTCCTTGCAAATATGTTTGAACTAGTGCCCATTATTAATGGCATTAAAGATAAACACACAGCCGTAGCAGCACTATCGAATAGTACCCTCCTACATCTACAGCGTTCTTTAAAAATATACCTCCAAGATATTTTTGGACTCGTTGCGCCTTCTGCCGCAAATACTGCTGTACTAGATGGGGTATTGCAATTACTAATTGAAGTGCGCAGTCAAGCCAAGGCAAGTAAAGATTTTGTCACATCAGATAAAATCCGAAATCAGCTAATGGCACTAGGCATTCAATTAAAAGACGAGAAAGACGGAAGCGTTAGTTATTCTGTATCAAATTAATGATTGCAATCGTCGGCGTGTGCATGGTTATGTACCCTACACAATTTATAATTTAAATAATGGGCTATTACAACCAGTGCTACCGCTGGAAGTAGCAGCATAAGGCTATGCGAGTGCAGCATTGATTTTACAAATAGTAAACCAATGCCCGCTGCAAACAACAGCATTGGATAATAACTGTGGTGGTGTTTTTTGCGACCATGGTATAACGAGTAAACACCTACAACAAACGCAAGGGCAATCATGATAAATTCAAAGCCTTGGTTTTCGATAATATTGACCCCAAAAAGAGGTAAGCTGCTCAAAATAAGAGGAAGCACCGCACAATGTATAGCGCATGCAACCGATGCGGCAATACCAAAAGCATCCCAATTGATTTTGAATTTCATGGATACAAAGGTACACTATTGCAACTATGTTGCAAAATGTTAAAATGCCCTTGTGGAGCGGCAATAACCGTAACTTTGAAGCCAATTCGAATAGTATGAGCAAGAAACTGGCAATTTATTTAGTGTTTTTTACCCTCCTTTTGGCAGGGTTCTATTACTTCTTGTTTCGCGGCACCGATAACTGGAAGCCCAAACTAACCACCCTCGGTTATGTCAAGCCATTTAAGTTTACCACACAAAATGGCAAATCTTTTACCAACGAAGATTTAAAAGGAAAGGTAACCGTGGTGCAGTATTTTTTTACAACCTGCAAAGGTATTTGCCCACGCATGCATGAAAGTATGCGTACCATTTACGAGGCCAACAAATCCAATCCTGATTTTTTGATTGTGGCGCACACCTGTAATCCAGAAACCGATTCGGTGGCACGCCTTAAAAAATATGCCGACTCTTTACAAATTGACACTAAAAAATGGGTGTTACTTACTGGAAGAAAAGATAGTTTGTACCAAATGGCCAGAAGCTCTTATTTACTGGATGATCCAAAAAATAACGTAGAAAAAATTGAAGATCAATTTATTCATACCCAGTTTTTTGCGCTGGTAGACCGTAATGGAAAAGTACGCGGACAAGTATACGACGCCCTCAAACAAACAGATTTACAACAACTGCAAATAGACCTCAAAAAATTATTAGCAGAAAGTATTTCAGGCACTTTTGTAAATGGCGTATTTACCAACAACCCCCAATAAATAATAGGTGGAGCAAAAAATTATTGATCTATTAAAAAGAAGTAATTTAAGTATTACGGATAGCAGAAAAAAAATTCTCGAAAGTTTTTTTGAGGAAGATTCTGCGCTCGCACATGCGGATATTGAAGATCATGTAGGTGAAGATTTTGACCGCGTTACGATTTATAGAACCCTTCAAACCTTTGTAGACAAAGGGATTATCCATACTATACCTACACCAGACAATGCTGTTTTGTATGCACTTTGCAAAGACAGTTGCAGTGCGGGGCATCACCACGACAATCATGTTCATTTTATTTGTGACAATTGTAATAAAACTTTTTGTTTAGAGCATGTTGTTGTCCCTGCCGTTCACATGCCGGTTGGTTTTGCTGCTTCACAAATTGATATGGTGGTAAGTGGTATTTGTAATTATTGTAATGCTACAACTTAAATTTTTGTATGATATTTATTACAGGCGCTAGCGGTTTACTCGGATCTTCATTGATAGAAACATTGTTTGAAAAACATACGGGCACCAGGCCACTTAAAATTCGTGCACTATACCGAAAGCAAATTCCTGCTATACAATTTGCAGAAAAAGTTGAGTGGATCGAAGGAGATGTTCTAGATGTTGTGGTGTTGGAAGAGGCCATGAAAGGTGTAGAACAAGTATACCACTGCGCGGCTATTGTGTCCTTTCATCCGAAGCTAAAACAGAAGATGCATGCCACCAATATTGATGGCACGGCCAACGTTGTAAATGCTTGTATTGATGCTGGCATTAAAAAGTTGTTATTTGTAAGTTCGGTAGCTGCACTGGGTAGAATAAGAGAAGACGGTCCTATCAATGAAACGATGAACTGGTCCGAAAAAACAAGTAATAGTGAATATGGTAAAACAAAATATTTAGCCGAAATGGAAGTGTGGAGAGGGATTGGAGAAGGCCTCGACGCGGTAATCGTAAATCCGGTTATTATTTTAGGAAGTGGCAGCTGGCATACTGGGTCTACGAGTATATTTAAATCGGCATATAACCGTTTCCCATGGTATACAACAGGTGTGAGTGGGTTTGTAGACGTAAAAGACGTTTCAAGCGCCATGACTCAGCTTATGAATAGTGATATTAAGTCACAGCGCTTTATTATTAGTGGCCATAATACCCCTTACCGCACCATATTTAATTTAATTGCCGACGCTTTTAAAGTACCCCGTCCGTCTAAAAAGGTAACGCCTCTATTAGCTGCCATTGTGTGGAGGATCGAAGCGGTAAAAACCTTTTTTACAGGTAGTTCACCGCTGTTAACCAAAGAAACGACGTTAACGGCTCAGGCTGCTGTTTATTTTGACAATAGTAAATTATTAAAAGCCTTACCTGATTTTTCGTACACGCCACTGGAACAAACCATCAATAGAGTGGCAGATGAGTTAAGGGTAAAATATAATTTAAAGGGATAGTCAGGTAGCGCTAGTCCATTACTTTTTTCCAGAGTTCAGGGATTCTTTTGATCCACACTAGTTCGCGTCTTTTTGCTGATGCTTCTGTGGCAGGAAAGCCCATATAGGTTTTGCCGCCTTCTAAATTATTGGTAACGCCCGCCTGACCTAAAACCACAGCGCCGGCTCCAATTCGAATGGTTTTATTCACACCAACCTGTCCCCACAGGGTAACGCCGTCTTCTAAAATCGTACCACCTGCAATGCCAACCTGTGCGGCAAGCAAACAGTTTTTTCCAATAATGGTATCGTGTCCAATATGTACCTGGTTGTCAATTTTTGTGCCGGCTCCAATTTTTGTGATGGCAGTAACGCCTCTATCAATGGTACAGTTGGCACCAATTTCTACTCCATCTTCAAGTACCACAGATCCACAACTTTCCATTTTTTTAAACCACTGGTCTCTATTTTTTTTAGTGTTATAATAGAATGCATCGCTACCAATGATGGTACCAGCTTGTACAATAACGTTGTCTCCAATAATGGTATTATCTAGTATGCAAACACCCGGATAAATCCTACAATTTTTTCCAATCCGAACATGATTACCCATAAAAACCTGCGGCATAATATAAGTGCCTTCTCCTATGAAAGCATTGTCTGATATAGGTTCTGTTGCTTTTAGTACGGGATTAAAATGATGCACAATGGTTAGGTAAGATTCAAATGGATCCTTGGTAACGAGTATTGTTTTTCCTTCCGGTACGGTAACATCAGATGTATTGATGATGATAAAACTAGCTGCGCTATTAAGGCAGGTATCATAATATTTTGGATGGTCTACAAAAACCAAATCCCCTGGTTCCACCACATGAATTTCATTGATACCATACACGTTTGCATTGGTATCACCTACAACGCTTGCACCAATTAATTCCGCAATACGACTCACTAAAATAGGACTTGGAAACTTCATACTAAACCGTTTGATTGTTGTAAAGGTAATACTCCATGCGCATAAGCATTAAGTGCTCAACTCCATTTTACGCGCTGTGATTTGATGCAGTATACCCATTTGATTCTAAAATGTTAATAAAATTGTTTACAAATAATATTGAATCATCTAAAAGTATTTTTAATATTGTGGTAGGGAAATTTATTTCCCTGTACTTACTAACCCATCCATATATAAAGTCTCGCTTCTGCGAGACTTTTGTTTTTTATATGAATCAGTACTTTATTATCTACAAACCCTACCTTGTTGCTTCTCAGTTTTCGCCCATCGAAAACAAAGAAACGCTAGCGAGTTACTTTGATGTACCAAAGGATGTATATCCTGTTGGTAGGCTAGATGCAGATAGTGAAGGCTTACTTATTTTAACAAACGATACTTCTTTAAACCATCAATTATTGCATCCCAGTTTTGCGCATCAACGTACTTATTATGCGCAGGTGGATGGTGCCATTACCAAAGAAGCGGTTCAAAAGTTAGAGGCAGGTGTAACGATTCAGGTAGATGGAAAACCTTATCTCACCAAATCAGCAAGGGCAGCCATTTTTGAAATCGATCCGGTGGTCCCTCCCAGAAATCCACCTATCAGATTTAGAAAAGAAATTCCAGCGCCATGGATTCATTTGTCTTTAACCGAAGGAAAAAATAGACAAGTGCGTAAAATGACCGCTGCAGTTGGCTTTCCTACCCTAAGGCTTATACGTTATAGCATTGGAAAGCTTTCTATTGCGGGCATGCAGCCGGGCGATATCATTGAAATGGGTCAGAAAGAAATGATGTATCAGCTACTATAATAAAGCTGCGCCTTAGTTCTTTTTGGGAAACGAGCCGCATGTCTTAATTTCGCAGCGCGCCTTAATAGATTTGCTAGTAAAGAATCTACCGCGCCATTAAATTCTTATAAAATATGAGTCAGCCACATTTAAGTGAACAAGAAATCATTCGTAGAGAAAAATTGCAAGCGATGCAAAGTGCAGGCGTGGATGCATTTCCTGCGGCACTCTATCCAGTAACGCATTACTCTACTGATATTAAAGAAGGATTTACCGAAGAAACAGCGGCTCATTATGCAGCAGTTTGTGTGGCAGGACGCATCATGAGTATCAACGATAAGGGTAAAGTATTTTTTATAAAAATTCAGGACACCAAAGGCATTATTCAACTCTATGTAAAAAGAGATAATATTTGCCCAGCTGAAGATTTTAGTTTTTGGGACAATGTTGTAAAGCATGGTTTAGACTTAGGCGATATTATTGGTGTAACGGGGTATGCCTTTATTACTAAAACAGGAGAGACCTCTATTCACGCCGATAGCTTAACCCTACTTACAAAATCATTAAAACCATTACCAGTTGTTAAACGTGATGATGAGGGTAATGTATTTGATGCAGTAACAGATCCAGAGTTTAGATACCGTCAACGCTACGCCGATTTAATTATCAATCCGGATGTAAAAGATACGTTTGTAAAAAGAACAAAACTGATCAATACCATTCGTGAATTTTTAAATGCACAAGGTGCGTTAGAGGTGGATACGCCTGTGTTACAGGCCATTCCGGGTGGCGCAGCAGCGCGTCCATTTGCAACGCATCATAATGCACTAGACACGCCTTTTTATTTGCGTATTGCCAATGAGCTTTATTTAAAAAGATTAATAGTAGGTGGATTTGACTGGGTATATGAGTTTAGTAGAAACTTTAGAAATGAGGGTATGGATAGAACCCATAATCCAGAATTTACGGTGCTTGAATGGTACACCGCGTACAAAGATTATTTCTGGATGATGGAAACCACCGAGCAATTATTTGAAAAAATTGCATTGGCGTTACACGGCACAACTGTTGTTGCAGTAGGCGACAAAACCATTGACTTTAAAGCACCCTTTAAGCGCATTAGTATCCACGATGCCATTAAAGAAAATACAGGCATCGATGTAAGTGGCCTAGATGAAGAAGGATTAAGAGGCGTGTGCAAACAATTACATATTGATGTGCCTACCAATATTGGAAAAGGTAAGCTTATTGATGAGCTTTTTGGTGCTACATCGGAACACACTTTTATTCAGCCTACATTTATAATTGACTATCCTGTAGAAATGAGTCCTTTAACCAAGAAGCACCGTTCTAAACCCGGACTTGTAGAGCGTTTTGAGCTCATGGTGAATGGTAAGGAAATTGCCAACGCGTATTCTGAATTAAACGACCCTATCGATCAGCGCGAACGTTTTGAAGAACAAATGAAACTGATGGAGCGTGGTGATGATGAAGCGATGTTTATTGACCACGACTTTTTACGTGCACTCGAGTATGGCATGCCACCTACCGCTGGTATTGGTATTGGGATAGACCGTTTGTGTATGATGATGACCAACCAACCTTCTATTCAGGATGTGTTGTTGTTCCCTCAAATGCGCCCCGAAAATCCGGCCCACTAAAAAACAGCTAAGCTTTATACAAAGAGGTCGTTGAATAATTGTCCCCCAGGCACTACGGCGTAGTGATCTAAATTAGTAATACCTTCTTTGGCAAGTACTTCTTCGTCGGTAAAAGTATTGCCGGTGCAATCAGTTGCTTTTTGCTTTAAAATATAATACGCCGCATCGGCCATGATATCTGTGGTTCGGCTCATGTTGGCAAGCGCCTGACCGCCTAGTAAATTTCGAACGGCAGCGGTATCAATGGTTGTTTTTGGCCAGATAGCATTGGAGGCAATACCATCAGCTTTAAACTCCTGCGCCCAACCTATCGCGAGCATACTCATGTTAAACTTGCTAATGGTATAGGCTACGTGTGGTCCCAACCACTTTGGATTCAAGTTAATGGGTGGAGAAAGGGTAAGTATGTGTGGGTTGTTTCCTTTTTTTAAATAAGGCAACGCATGTTTCACTACTAAAAAAGTGCCGCGCACATTAATGCTGTGTATGAGATCAAACTTTTTGCTTTCTGTTTGTTCGGTTCCTGTTAATTGAATAGCAGATGCGTTGTTAATCACTACATCGATGCCACCAAATGTTTCTGCGGCTTTTGCAATCGCGGCTTCTATTTGATCTTCAAATCTAATGTCTACTTGTACTGCCAAACACTTACCACCAGCAGCTTCTACCTCGGCAGCAGCAGTATAAATAGTACCTCCAAGACGTGGATCTTCGGTAACACTTTTTGCAGCAATAATAATATTCGCGCCTTCTTTAGCAAGCTTAATGGCAATAGCTTTTCCAATACCCCTGGTGGCACCAGTAATGAGTACCGTTCTATTTTTAAATGGCATACGTACTGTTTTATTTCCAGCCTAAAAACTGGGTAATTAAATTTTCGGTTTCTTTACAGGCAGTAGCTAAATCATCATTAACAACACAGTGGTTAAACTGATGGCTAAATGAAATTTCGTAACTCGCTTTGTTAAGTCTAGTGGCTAAACTTTCTGGTGTTTCTGTGCCTCTTAAAGATAATCTTTTTTGAAGGGCTTCGATACTTGGCGGTAAAATAAAAAGAGATAAACTATTATGCGCAAACTCTTGCTGCACGTGCACTGCGCCTTGTACATCAATATCGAGCATCGGAATTTTTCCAAGATTCCAAATGCGGTCCAGTTCTGATTTTAAAGTGCCATAATAACTTCCCTCATATACCATTTCCCATTCTATAAATGCGTCTTCATCAATTTTTTGTTTGAATTCATCAACACTCATAAAATGATAATCGACACCATTTACTTCCTGTCCACGAGGCGCTCTTGTAGCCGCCGATATAGAAAAAGAAAGCGCCGGATATTTATCTAGTAAATACCTTGTAATGGATGTCTTACCCGCGCCGGAAGGCGCGGTAAGGATAATTAATTTTTGCAAACCTTTTTCCATGAATACAAAGAAACGCTTTTTAATAATAATGCTATCTGATCCCGGCTATTTAATCCGCGCTATCAAATCCATGCTATCTGATCCAACTGGTCTTTTCTGCGACAGTCCCATTTCTTTTGCCTTCCGCTTTTGGTGCATCCGAGTAGCCTAGATATAACAACCCCATCACTATATCCTCTTCTGCGAGGCCCCAAAAACTTTTGAGTGCTGGATGATGCGTCATGCCGCCCGTGCTCCAAAGAGCACTGATACCAAGGGCTTCGGCACCAAGTAGTATGTTTTGCATGGCCGCGGCGGTAGCCGCGATTTCTTCTACGACAGCAATTTTTGCAGGGACCTGCCTTTGCATATACACGCCTATAATATGGGAAGTTTGGCTCCCCAATTGTTGCAGGTTTTCGAATTTAGCAGTGGTAAACAGTTCGGGGTCTGTGTTTGTTTTATAGAGCGCCGCGTGGGCTTCACAAAATGTTGCTACGCCATTACCAGCATATACTTTAAATCGCCATGGTTCAGTCCTGCCATGTGTAGGCGCCCAGTGTGCGAGGTTTAATAAATTCGTGATGATTTCGTCTTCAATTTTTGCGCCATTAAATGAAGCAGGCTTACTTGATCTTCTCGATAAAATAATTTCAGAAAGCGTATTGATTTTTTCCATGCTGTAAATGTAAGTGCGTTATCTTATATTTATAACACCATAAATTATAGTTATGTTTTGTAAACGCGCTTCTCTTCTTTTTGTTTTATTTGCTTCTGTTCAGTTTGTAATGGCGCAAACCACTGGTACCACAGTGTTTGAGTCTGGTACAGAAGGGCATAAAATTTACCGTATTCCAGCTATTGTAAAGCTTCCAAACAAAAATTTATTGGCATTTTGTGAAGGGCGAGTTAACGGCGGTGGTGATTTTGGTGATATCAATATTGTACTTAAAAAAAGTACCGATGGAGGTGCTACCTGGTCTGCACTTACAACCGTTATCGATTATGATAAATTACAAGCAGGTAATCCAGCACCCGTAGTAGACGTTACGGACCCACGTTATCCTAAGGGACGTATTTTTTTGTTTTACAATACAGGCAATAATGATGAATATTCGATGCGGATGGCAAAGGGTATTCGGGAAGTTTGGTATGTAACATCAGAAGATGGTGGTGATACCTGGTCTAGCCCTACAAATATTACAGCGCAAGTACACCGCCCCAACCAACCGGGCGTGAATAAGGCCTATTCATTTAAAGAAGACTGGCGCAGTTATGCCAATACACCGGGTCATGCCACGCAGTTTACTGCTGGCACTTATAAGGGACGCATGTATGTAGCCGCAAATCACTCTTCCGGTCCTCCACAAAAAAACTTTGAAGACTACAATGCGCATGGTTTTTATACTGACGACCACGGCCAAACCTTTTCGCTTGCAAACATAGTTTCATTACCTGGCAGTAATGAAGCAACTGCTGCTACTTTAACTAATGGGAGGCTCATTTTAAATGTACGCAATCAAGCGGGTACTGTTAAACTCAGACATATTTCTTATAGTAATGATGGTGGGGTAAGTTGGCAAGAAAATTATTTTGATTCTAGTTTAGTAGATCCAGTATGTGAGGGATCGATACTCGAAGTTGGCCATAAAAAAGGGAAAACCATACTCGCATTTTCAAATGCTGCCGATGCAAAAAAAAGAGACAACCTCACACTTCGCATTAGTTATGACGAAGGAAAAACTTGGACGAGTAACACTACAAAAAATAAAGCCATTGTAATTGCGAAAGCGCCAGAAAATTACAAAGGAGATTACGCTGCTTATTCGGATCTTGTTGCATTAGATGCAAAACGAATAGGCGTTCTTTATGAAAAAGAAAACTACAGTAAAATTGTTTTTACCATTTGTAATTGGAAATAAAACTAGTAGCGTTTTTTAAAGCCACCACCGCTGCGGTTGTCGCGACCACCTTGGCCATTACCTTGTCCACCACCGCCAGGTCTATTGCCGCCACCGCTGCGACCCCTGTTGTTATTGTTGTTGCGGTTGTTTCTGCCTCCAAAATTTTGCTGCCAACGACCACCATTATTGCGGCCGCCGCTTCCGTAATCATCTCTTTCAAAATTTTGATTGCGGTGTTTAATATAAGGCGTGTTGCTAAATTCTAATTGACCACCTGTGATGGTATCGAGTTCACTTCTAATCGCATCATCATGCACAAGTTCTTTGTGCCAGTTGCTGTACGCAAGCTTCATGTAATAAGCGATATGATGTGCGAAGCCAGCCTTTTTTTCTGGGTCTTCTTGTGCGAGTGCTTTATTGATGACCACTTCTAAATTTTTTCCTAAGTGCGCATATTTTGGATGACGCTTTGGATAAGGAAGTGGATCTGGTTTTAATTTGTACGTTTCTTTTTGTGGAATCGGATACGGACTATCAACGTCTAATTTAAAATCACTGATAAAAAATAAGTGATCCCATAATTTATGTTTGAAATCTTCTACATTTTTTAAATGCGGATTTAAAAATCCCATCAGTTCAATAACGCCTTGTGCTTGTTGCTGACGTTTTGCTCTGTCTTCAATTGTGAGTAAATATTCAACCATCCTTTGTACGTGACGGCCATATTCTTTCATCCCTAAATAGTTTCTTCCTGTATTGTAGTCCATGTAAATCTTGGTGTAAAGTAAAAAATTGTAGTCCCTACTAAACCTGTAATGGTTGTGTAATTATTACGTAGGGTAGGGCAAATGTATGAAATAGTGGCTTTAAATCATTTTTTAATCAGTGGCAAAGGCTGTTTATCTTTGGGAAATGGAACAGATTCTGCAACAAATTGAGGCCTATAAGTCTGAAATGGCTGCTTTTGAAGCTACAACCCCTGATGCGGTTGAGGCTTTTCGTATTAAGTACCTGGGAACCAAAGGGTTAGTGAAGTCGGTGCTGGGAGAAATGAAAAACGTACCCCCCGATCAGCGCAAAGAATTTGGCCAGGTTTTAAATGAATTTAAAGCTTTTGCAGAAGCTCGTTATGAGGCGTTACAGGGCGCTGCGGCTCCGATGAGTGCTGCGGCAAGTTCAGGTATTGATTGGTCATTGCCAGCAGATCCTACCGAAGTGGGCACCCGCCATCCTTTAAGTATTGTGCGCGGACAAATGGTTTCTATTTTTAGAAGACTAGGTTTTGCCGTTGCAGAAGGTCCAGAAATCGAAGACGATTGGCACAATTTTGGCGCCATGAATTTACCAGAAGATCACCCTGCGAGAGATATGCAGGACACTTTTTATATTCAACAAAATCCAGACTGGTTATTGCGTACACATACCAGTAGCGTTCAGGCTAGGGTGATGGAAACGCAAAAGCCACCTATCAGGGTTATTTGCCCGGGCCGTGTTTACCGTAACGAAACCATTAGTGCACGTGCGCATTGTTTTTTTCATCAGGTAGAAGGTTTATATATCGATGAAAATGTAAGCTTTGCAGATCTCAAGCAAACACTTTATTTTTTCGTGCAAGAAATGTTTGGCAAAGATGTAAAAGTGCGTTTTAGACCTAGTTATTTTCCGTTCACAGAACCTAGTGCAGAGATGGATATCAGTTGTCAAATTTGTAGTGGCAAAGGATGTAATATTTGTAAGCACACGGGTTGGGTAGAAATATTAGGTAGTGGTATGGTGCATCCAAAAGTGCTAGAAAATTTTGGGATCGATTCTACAAAGTATACTGGCTTTGCGTTTGGTATGGGTGTAGAAAGAATCACGCAGTTAAAATACCAGGTCAACGATTTAAGATTGTATTCTCAAAACGACATGCGTTTTCTGAAACAATTTACTGGCGCCTTATAAAAAAATATGCTGCATAACACCAAGGGTATTGTGTTACGTGTTACTAAATACGGCGACACAAGTATTATCACATCTGTTTATACCGAGCTTTTTGGTTTGCAACAATATATTGTTAAAGGGGTAAGAACCTCAAGTAAAAAGGGCGCTACCAAAAGTGTTTTTTATCAGCCAGCTGCCATATTAGAATTAGAAGCGTATCATAGTCCTTTAAAAGCGATGCAAATTTTAAAGGATGCAAATTGGAGTTATGTGTACCAAGAGGTGTATTCGAATGTGGTTCGAAATGCAGTGGCTACCTACATTGTAGAAATCTTACAACAAATTTTACAGCCCGAACCCCACCCCGAATTATTTTATTTAATTGAAGACACCCTGAAGCAATTAGACAAAGGAGGGCCCGTACTGGTAAGTAATTTGCCCATTTATTTTTTGATTCATTTAAGTGAAACCCTTGGCTTTGGGCTGCAAGGAAATTACAGTTCGGAAACGCCTTTTTTAGACGTTAAAGAAGGCCAATTTGTGAGCGAAAAACCGGCACACCCTTATTTTTTGGAAGGGGTAGAAGCGCAAACGGCGTCTAATTTTATGACCCTTCAGTTTTATAATAATTTAGAAACGATTGAGTTAAACGGTGCCCACCGAAAAAAGATACTTGAACTGTTTCAGCTCTCTTTAAGTTGGCACTACAAAAAGTTTAATGAAATAAAATCTTTACCTATCTTACAAGCCGTCTTACACTAATACGTCTATGGAAGTACATCACCACTCGCACCACCCCAAAAAGTGGAAGGAATATATTACCGAGTTTTTAATGTTGTTTTTAGCGGTTACGCTAGGCTTTTTAGCCGAAAATTTAAGAGAAGTTTATGTAGAAAAAGAAAGGTCGCATGAACTTATTCTTCAATTACAATCGGATATAAAAAACAACATCAAACTTATTGATTCTGTTGTGTTGCGTGATAAAGCAATGCTAAAAGAATTTGATACTGCTGTCGTTTATTTAATGGCAAACAAGCAAATTTCTCTAGATAGCTTATATCAAAATTTGCCGCCAAGCGTGTTTCGTTTTTTAAGTAAAAACGACACCTATGATCAAATGAAAAGCTCTGCATCACTACGTTATATTAAAGATTCTGTTTTATTGGATAAGATTTTACAGTACGCAAGTGATTGTGAAGCTGCAGAAGCAAGGAGTAGTTCTATGGAAACCGAATTTGTTTTAGGAGAATATTCAAAAGAACTGTATAAATGGATGCCGCAGTCTGTAGCAATGGAGAAAATAATTATCGAAAGGTCTGGAATCAATACGGTTGTTAATAGAGAAAATACATCTCAACTATTAGTTGATTCAGCCCAGGTTGTTTTTTTGAAAAGTGCACAAAAACCTAAGCAAATTATTTATTGCAGTGCCGCAAAATCAGATGACATCAAATCTGATGTATTACCCAAAATTAATAGGAGAATAGGCCTCCTGATAAATACTGTACGGTTTATGGGGGTAGCTAAACAGAGTGGGTTAGCGCTGCTTAAATATATAGAACAAAAAGAAGAAAAGCATTAATATGGAAGTACATCACCACTCGCACCATCCCAAAAAGTGGAAGGAATATATCACCGAGTTTTTAATGTTATTTTTAGCAGTTACGCTAGGCTTTTTAGCCGAAAATTTAAGAGAAGAGCAAATTATTGCGCATCAAACAGAAAGTGTAATTGCACAACTTCGTTTAGAACTGATGCAAGATACTGCGCAGCTTACTGGTATAAAAAATGCGCGCGCTAAATCTGATTCTGCTGTTGGATTCATTTCTTATTTTATAAAAACCAACCAGTTAGAAAAAAATAAAGAAACCTTTTATTTACTGCACAACTATGTATGTTATAGGACAGGTATGTTTGAATCAGGTTGTATAGCACTCGAACAGTTAAAGTTTACAGGACTCTTAAAAAATATCAAAAATGAGTCGTTAAGGCACGCTATTGAACTTTATAATATAAGCCTTAAGAATATTGAAAATAGAATGCTTCGTGAAAATAATTTCATGGATAAATATGTAGATGAATTAAAAACAGTACCCTTTGACATAAGTAAAAACTTTGGCGAAAATCTGGAGTATCTAAATACTGAAAAAGGTCGAACAGTTTCTGAAGTAGATTTATTTTGTAATAATTCCTCTATTCATGTAAGACTTTTGCCAACGTTTATCCCGGATCAGTTAGAGCTTAAATCATTTAACAAACAAGAATATTTGAATACTCTTTTCAAACTCAATGGCATCAGAAATTCTACCCAAGACCGTCAAAGCGATCTTGCGTACACAAGGGCTGTTGATTTAATAAAAAATATCGAAGCCGAATATCCCAACACATTAAAGACCCAACATTAATATGGAAGTACATCACCACGCGTCACACCACGGCCCAAAAAAGTGGAAAGAATATATTACAGAGTTTTTAATGTTATTTACAGCGGTTACGCTAGGCTTTTTAGCCGAAAATTTAAGAGAAGAGCAAATTATTGCGCATCAAACAGAAAGTGTGATGGCTCAGTTATACCATGAGTTGCAAAAAGATACGGCTAGTTTGCATAGAATTGATGTGATCCACAACAAACAAGATACAGCTACGATTGTGTTAGAGAACTATATTTTAAATACAAATTTAGAGGATAACAAAGTCAACTTTTTTTATTTACATAACTTTTTATCTACTAGGGAAGGCGTATTTGAAACAAGTTGTATTGCACTTGATCAATTAAAGTTTGCCGGTATTTTAAAAAATGTAAAAGACAGTAAGTTGCGCGATTGTATTGAAAAATATGATTTGTGGCTTTTACAAATTAAGGGCCGCACAGAAAGAGAAGAAGATTTCATGAATCGTTATATGGATGACATTCGAATTGGTCCTTTCGATTATCACTACCGTACAACTAGGGATAGTTTAGATTCCTTTGTTAACGTTAAAGGCAGCATTATGACTTCCGCATTGATACAGTACCGTAATAAAACATGGGATTTTAAATTGAACAAGGCTTTTATACCCGATAACCTTACGTTAAAAGTTTTTGATAGATCTATCTATTTGAACAGGATGTTACAGCTCAATGGAATTCGCATGTCAACCAACGCGAACCAATCTGTTATATTATTAAAAGCAGGTAAAGAATTATTACAAAATATTGAGCGGGTATATCCGCATATCAATGAGGCGCATTAAATTATTCTAGTACTAGTTGACATATTTTCAATGAATACTAGCCCCGGCTTCTTTCCTTTTTCGATACTTCCAAGTGTGTCTTCCATTTGAAGGGCACGCGCACCATTACTGGTAATCCATGTGAGCATTTCAGCTAAGGGTATTTCAGGATTATGCGCTTGAATCTTTTTTAATTCATCTAGCATATTTAATGACCAGTTACTTGCGTAACTATCTGTTCCTACAATAATATTAGCATGTTGCTCCCGAAGTAGTTGAACGGGCGGCATGGTGTTTTCGATATACTGGTTAGCGCTTGGACATAAGCACCAATAGGCATCTGTGTTAGTTGCTTGCACGGCACCAATATCTGATACCGATGTAAAACTATTGTGTACCCAAATTGTTTTTGCAGCAGATTCTAAATAAGGAAGCACTGATTGTAAGCTCGTTGTTTTTGTAGGTGTAAAAAAATCTAATCCAACACCCACTCTTGCATACATGTCTACAAAAGCGCCTATTTTATGTTCAAAAAAATCGTTCTCTGCTTTTGTTTCTTGGTTGTGAATGCTAACAGTATGTGATCCGTATTCGGCCGCTAGTAATTGAAGTAATGAAGCAGGTACCGAGTAAGGCGCATGTGGCACCACCACAGCTTTTAATCCATTATTAATAAATTCATTTTGCAAGGCTATGCCATCTTCCATTTTTTGAGCAGCCAGCAAAGGGTCTAATCCATAAATTTCAATAAAATTATAGTACGCTAATTTGCCTTTCGTTTTTGCAGCAATAGTATCGGCTGTATTGCAAATGTCACCCACTGCCACAATGCCGTTTTCAAACATTTCTGTTTCTGCGGCTTCTATGGCAGCATCAATAATTTCTTGAGCCGCCGCTCGTTTAGGTACAATTTGTTTAACAAATTCTGAAAGACCCGTTTGTGTTGGAATAGCGCCTTTTAAATGCGATAATTCTAAGTGGCAATGTGCGTTGATAAAACCAGGTGATAGGATACCGTCCAAAACTTTACAGTCTTCTCCCGCTTCTGATGCGTTTATCACATCCACAATGGCCCCATCTTGTGTAGTAACAACAACCGTGTTACCACCTTCTATCATTGTGTGTCCTGTAAAAAGAGATTGTGGTTTAAATTTGTGGTACATAGTTACAAGGGTAAATTATTAAATACCACTAATTGAAATTGGGTACGACTTTTATTTTGTTGAATTTGTTGCATCAGTCCAAGTTCTAATTTGATAGCAGGACCTGCTTGATAACCTATTGCACCATACACTCTGTTTCTATCAAATAATGTAGACGCGGTATGCATAAATATTTCATTATAGATACTGGCATACCAAGTTTTTGCAATCATTTCTTTTTTACTCATTGGTATATTCAAACCCAAAAAATAACGCAACCTAATTTTAAAATTATCTGGTATAAAACGCTCTTCTAAACGGTAGCGGTGTTGCACGTAAAGTCTTCCAATATTTTGTTTCGTTAAAAACTGTTGGTAGGTGCGCCATTCAATTTGCCTCGTTTTAATATTGGTACCAGCATTATATGGTTCCGATTGAATATACCCCACACCTAATAATAGGTTGTTGTTACCCGGCGTTAAATTTTTTCCAATACCCGTTCTAATCAATAATTGTTCTAGATCACCAATGGCGTTGTAATTTCTGTGCTGAATTTCATTGGTCCAAAGCCAATCCTTTTTAAAAGACTGATTACCAAAATAGATGAGCCAGTTGCCTGTTGGCGATGTTTGAGCATGCCCAGCAATTTGCAGTAGTGCAACGAGCACAACCAAACACGCAATTTTCTTCATAGAAGATAAAATTACAACATTTAGTGTGGAAGGGCTCCCACAGCATTTGGCATATAAGTAATTATCATTTCATAAACCATTGATAATCAATATCTATTTCGATGATTAATTTAATTATTCAAATTTATCATTGAAAATCAATGACTTATAAAGGTACGCGTAAAAATAAACCCCAAAATACTTGGTAAATCCCTTCTGCTGCCCCACCTTTGCCGTCCATTTAAAACCAGCGGGATAGCGCTGGGTCATTAAAACTAAATATTATGAGTAAACTTCATTTCACCACCAAGCATGCAAACGCGGCTACTGTTCAGCACAACTGGTATGTGGTTGACGGTACTAATCAAACCGTAGGACGTATTGCATCAAAAATCGCGGCTGTTCTTCGTGGTAAGAACAAAGCGTATTACACTCCACACGTAGACTGTGGCGATTATGTTATTGTGATTAACTGCGAAAAAGTTGTTTTCACTGGTAACAAATTTCATGACAAACAATACATCAACTTCTCTGGTTTCCCAGGTGGAAAAAAAGAAGAAGCTGCTGAAGATTTAATCAAGCGTCGTCCAGAAGTAATTATGGAAAGAGCGGTAAAAGGTATGTTACCTAAAAACCGTTTGGGTCGCAAGATGATCAAAAAGTTATTTGTTTATGCAGGTGCTGCTCATCAACACAGCGCACAGCAACCAAAAGAACTTACATTCTAAACCAATTACAAAACATTAATTCCAACATAAATGGAAAAACAAAAAAACGCAGTTGGTCGCCGTAAAGAAGCTGTAACCCGTGTATTTATTAGCAAGGGCGATGGTAAGATCACTGTAAACGACAAAGACTATAAAGCTTATTTCCCACTTGTTTACTTGCAAAACCAAGTAGAAGCGCCTTTAAAAACTGCAGAAGTGCTAGGTAAATTTGACATCGTAATTAACGCACAAGGTGGTGGCCTTAAAGGTCAAGCCGAAGCTGCAAAGCTTGGTATCGCTCGTGCTTTATTAGAGATGAATCCTGAATTCCGCCCTACTTTAAAAGCAGCTGGTCAATTGAAGCGTGATCCACGTAGTGTTGAACGTAAGAAATTCGGTCACAAGAAAGCACGTAGAAGCTATCAGTTCAGCAAACGTTAATCAAACTTATACTCTAACAAATTATACAATCATACAATGGAAAATAATACTTCATTACAGCAACAACTTTTGGAGGCCGGCGTACACTTTGGTCACCTCAAAAAGAAGTGGAATCCTAAGATGTTACCTTACATCTTTGCTGAGAAGAAAGGTATTCACATTATTGACCTCAATAAAACAGTAGATCACTTACAAGAAGCTGCTGCCGCTGTTAAGCAAATTGCAAAGAGTGGTAAGAAGATCATGTTTGTTGCTACTAAAAAGCAGGCAAAAGAAATCGTGAGCGAATGCGCGAAGCGTGTAAACATGCCATATGCAACTGAGCGTTGGTTAGGTGGTATGCTTACCAACTTCAATACAGTTCGTAAGAGCGTTAAAAAGATGCAAAGCATTGAAAAAATGTTAGCTGACGGAAGCGCAGAAAGCTTGACTAAAAAAGAGCGTCTTACTTTAAGTCGTGATAAAGAAAAAATGGAAAAAGTTTTAGGTGGTATCGCGCAATTAGGCCGTTTACCAGCTGCACTTTTCTTAGTAGATATTGGTGTAGAACATATTGCACTTGCAGAAGCTAAGCGTTTAGGCATTACTACTTTTGGTATGGTAGATACCAACTGTGATCCTAACAAAGTTGACTTTGCAGTACCTGCAAATGATGATGCAACAAAATCTATTGCAATCATTACCAACTACATCGTTGCTGCCATCGCAGAAGGTTTAGCAGAGCGTCAAGCATCAAAAGATGATGATGAGTCTGAAGAATCAAACAACGAAAACGAAGCAAAAGCACGTAGACTAGAAGCAGAAGCGCAAGCGGAAGCTGGTCGCGGCGGTCGCAGAGCACCTGCTAGCGCAGATGGTGCTGCTCCTAAGCGTCGTACCACAACAGGCACACGTCGTCCTGCTGGAAAATAAATGACAACTCAATTGGGCCATCACTTCATACCTTTTGGTAATGACTTATGGCCCAATTTTTATAAAGCCTAAAAATTAATTATTATGAGTACTGTAAACATTACAGCCCAAGATATTAACAAGCTCCGTCAGGCAACTGGTGCGGGTATGATGGATTGCCGTAAAGCATTAACAGAATCTGCTGGTGATTTTGAAGCGGCTATTGATTGGTTAAGAAAGCAAGGTCAAAAAGTTGCTGCAAAACGTAGCGACCGTGAAGCAAAAGAAGGTGTGATTATTGCACAAACTTCTGCTGACAACAAAACTGGTTTTGTAGTTTGTATTTCTTGTGAAACGGATTTCGTTTCAAAAAATGCAGAGTTCGTTGCATTTGCGCAAAGCATTGCTGATGCTGCTGTTGCAAACAATGTAAAATCTGCCGAAGAATTAAATGAAGTATTGATAGGTGGCGCAAAAGTGTCTGATATGATCAACGATAAATTAGCTTCTATCGGTGAAAAAATTGGTGTTGCTAAATTCGAAAGAGTAGAAGCTGCTTATGTAGCATCTTATATCCATGGTGCAAACCGTATGGGTGTTTTAGTAGGTTTAAATAAACAAGCAGCTGAGGCTGGTAGAGACGTTGCTATGCAAATTGCAGCGATGAACCCACTTGCTGTTGACGCAAATTCTATTCCTGCGGATACCATCGTTAGAGAGCGTGCAATCATCATCGATACCATGAAGGAAGATCCTAAAATGGCTGGCAAACCAGACGAAATGGTTGCTAAAATTGCAGAAGGCAAGCTTAACGCTTTCTTCAAAGAAAATACCCTTTTAGCGCAAGCCTTTGTGAAAGATGGTGGCATCACCGTTGAGGCTTACTTGAAATCTGCTGGCGACGTTGTTGTTACAGAGTTTAAGCGTGTTGCATTAGGATAAATTGTAGTTTCAAACTGCTGATATAAAGAGGCCCTCACGGGCCTCTTTTTTTTTGGCTCGGTTTTCTTTGGCACTTGACTAAAAATTGAGGTTATTTGCATATATAAATGACCCATTATGCTTCCTAAGTACAAAAGAATTCTACTCAAACTATCTGGTGAGGCCTTATTAGGTGAACAAAAAAATGGCGATCCGTTCAATCCAAAAATTATTGAACAGTATGCGCAGGATATTAAAAAAGTAGTTGATTTAGGCGTTCAAGTTGCCATTGTTATTGGTGGTGGTAATATTTACAGAGGCATGAATGAAGCCGATAGCGGTATTGAACGTGCACACGGTGATTATATGGGCATGCTCGCAACGGTTATTAACGCCATGGCGATGCAAGCGATGCTAGAAAAAATTGGTGTGTATACCCGATTACAAAGTGCAATTAACATGGAGCAGGTGGCAGAACCGTATATCCGCCGCAAAGCATTAAGACATTTAGAAAAAGGACGCGTTGTCATATTTGGTGCAGGTACGGGTAACCCTTATTTCACAACTGATACAGCGGGTTCTTTACGTGCGATTGAAATGAAAGCCGATGTGATTTTAAAAGGCACACGCGTAGATGGTGTGTATAGTGCGGATCCGGAAAAAGATCCAACCGCTACTAAATTTGAAACCATTGGTTTTCAGGAATGCATTTCTAAAAATTTAAAAGTTATGGACATGACAGCATTTACGCTGTGCATGGAAAATAAATTACCCATCATTGTTTTTGATATGAACAAGCCAGGTAATTTATTAAAAGTAGTAGAAGGCATGCAGGTAGGAACACTTGTTGGTTAATCAAATAAAAATTTTAGACATGAAAAAATGGCTCCTTGTTTTATTTATTGTTGCTGCTGTTTCACAAGTAAGTGCGCAACAAAAATTAACCCTAGCTGACGCCATTGCCGCCTCTTTAAAAAACAGTTACGATATTGAACTGGTTAGAAACCAACTAGCCATTAGCAATATCAATAACAACCCAGGTGTTGCAGGAGCCTTGCCCACAGTGAATCTTACGGCTTCCGATAACGAACAAATTATTTCGATCAATCAAAAATTTCCAGACGCAAACCGTAACACACAGCGTAACAATGTAGGATCAAATATTTTACAAATGGGTGTTACCGGAACCATGCTACTCTATAATGGTAACCGTATTGTCACCACACAAAAAAGATTGGCGCAATTAGAACTACTCAATAAAAATGTACTCAATGCGCAACTTCAAAATACAATGGCACTTGTTAGTGTGCGTTATTACGAAGTGGTACGTCAACAAGAACTGCTAAAAACGATTCAAAAGTCTATCGACGTTTTTCAAAAAAGATTGGATTTATTAGAAGCCCGCAAAGAAGCAGGCCTTGCTAATAATGCAGATATCTATCAGGCTAAGCTTGATTTGAACCAGCAAAAACAAGCGCTCCAAACACAGCATTTAATTATCAAGCAAAGTAAAGCAGATTTATTACAGTCTATGATTCAGTCGCCGGATTCAGTGATTGTGATTGATGATAAAATTGCGATTGATAAAAATTTGTCTTTAGAAAATATCAAAGGGGCCCTGCCTTCAAATCCAGATTATGTAGCAGCAGCCACCCAAATTACCATCAATCAACTCATCGAAAAAGAAACGGCTGCGCTTCGTATGCCATCGTTAAGAGCAACTACTGGCTTTAATTTGAATAGCAATAAAAGCGCAGCAGGATTTATCTTACTTAACCAAAGCTATGGTCCGTTTTTTGGTGTCAACCTAAGTGTGCCGCTTTACAATGGTTCGGTGTTTAAACGTCAGGGGCAAGTGGCGGCTATCAATACGCGCAGTGCAAAAATCCAACAAGAAAATCTAGCGCTTACCCTAGAAACAAACGCTGTCAAAACATTTAACGCCTATACCAACGCGCTTACACAACTACAAACAGAAACAGATAACTATGCGCTTTCTAGTCAGTTACTTGATTTGGTAATGCAAAGATTTGAACTAGCAGAGGCAACTATTATTGACGTACGTCAGGCGCAACAAAGTTTTGAAAATGCAGGCTACCGTTTAGTGAACCTACAATACACTGCAAAAATTGCAGAAATAGAACTGAATAGACTTGTGAGCAAATTGGCTTTATAATTTTTATACATCCTGTATGCATGTTACCTCCAAATTACCGAGTACGGGCATTAGCATTTTTACGGTAATGAGTGAACTTGCTGCAAAGCATGGCGCCGTTAATTTAGGCCAAGGATTTCCCGATTTTGACATGCCACTAGACCTTGTAAAACTCGTGGCAGCTGCCATGCGAAACGGATCTAACCAGTACACCCATTTAAACGGCTATTTACCCCTCAGAGAGGCCATTGCGGGCAAAGTAGCGGCGCTTTATGGCACGCGTATTTCTCCAGATACAGATATCATTGTTACACCCGGCGGCACGTATGCTATTTATACCGCCCTTACCACTATTTTACATAAAGGCGATGAAGTCATTGTGTTTGAGCCTTGTTACGATAGCTATATTCCCAATATTGAAATCAATGGCGCCGTGGCGGTTACCATTCCACTTCAATTTCCAACGTATCATATTCCATGGGATGAGGTTCGCAACAAAATTACTGCACGTACAAAGTGCATCATGATCAATTCACCACACAATCCAACTGGAACGGTACTATCAAAAAATGATATTGAACAGTTGAGGCAAATTGTTGCGGATACACAAATTATTATTGTAAGTGACGAAGTGTACGAGCATTTAATTTATGATGGCGTAGAGCACCAAAGCATACTGCGTTACCCCGATTTATTAGCGCGTAGTTTTGTATGTTTTTCTTTTGGTAAAACCTATCATGCTACAGGGTGGAAATTAGGCTATTGTATTGGTGATACGGGTTTAATGGAAGCCTACCGGAAAGTGCATCAGTTTAATGCCTTTTGTGCAGACACGCCTAAGCAAGTAGCACTGGCTACTTATATGGAAAACAAAGATGCGTATTTGCAATTAGGTGCTCACATGCAAGTGAAGCGTGATTATTTCAGAAATCTTATGAAAGCCACGCCACTAAGCTGTTTACCGTCAAGTGGTAGTTATTTTGAGTGTTATAGTTACGCAAATATTTCAGACGCAGCAGATACTGATTTTGCCATGAAGCTTATTCAGGAATACGGCGTTGCTACTATACCCGTATCGGCGTTTTATAAAAACAAAACAGACAACAAAGTGCTCCGTTTTTGTTTTGCAAAAAAAGAAGAAACTTTACAGCGTGCACTAGAAAAATTAGTGACGCTTACATAATAACTCGCTCAAATAATCTTTCAATGAATACTGCGCCACAATTAATTACCCAATCGCGTTATTGATATCTGCCATCAAATCTTCAATATCTTCTACACCCACACTCAGTCTAATTAAACTATCGGAAAGGCCGTTTTTAATTCTTTCTTCTCTGGGAATAGAAGCGTGCGTCATAGAAGCCGGATGATTGATCAGTGATTCTACGCCACCTAAACTTTCGGCAAGCGCAAACACCTTGGTACTTGAAAGCACTCTAATAGCATTTTCTACACTGTCATCTTTTAAAGTAAAGCTCATCATACCACCAAAACCACGCATTTGTTTTTTGGCAACGCTATAACCCGGATGGTCTTCAAACCCGCACCAGTAAACGCGTTCAACTTTTGGGTGCTGCTTTAAAAAGGCAGCCATCGCAGCCCCGTTTTCACAGTGTCGCTGCATACGCAGGTGTAAGGTTTTAATACCTCTTAACACTAAAAAACAATCCATGGGGCCGGGTACGGCACCTCTACTTTTTTGGATAAAATATAATTTTTCGCGAAGCGCCGCATCATTCATAACCAGGCAACCTTGTATCACATCACTATGCCCACCTAAATATTTGGTAGCGGAGTGCATTACAATATCGGCCCCTAAGTCTAATGGATTTTGTAAGTACGGTGAAGCAAACGTGTTGTCTACACAAAGTAGAACGTTGTGTTTTTTTGCAATGCTCGCAACCGCAGCAATATCCGTAATGTTCATGAGTGGATTGGTGGGTGTTTCAATCCACAATAATTTTGTTTTGCTAGAAACCGCTTTTTCTATTTGAGTGATATCAGTAGTATCTACATACGTAAACACAATATTATATTTCGCAAATATTTTAGTGAAAAGCCTATACGTGCCACCATACATATCGTTTGCTGCAATCACTTCATCACCTGGTTCTAATAGTGTAATCACTGCGTCTGTTGCAGCAACTCCACTACTAAATGCGAGTCCAAATTTTCCATTTTCAATTTCTGCAAAAGCGCTCTCAAGGGCCGCCCTGGTTGGGTTTTGGCTGCGTGCATACTCATATCCTTTGTTCACACCGGGCGCTTCTTGCACATACGTAGAAGTTTGATAAATAGGTGTCATGATAGCGCCCGTAGAAGGGTCAGGTTCGGTACCAGCGTGTATATATTTGGTTGCTAATTTCATAATAGTAAATTTAAAATTCTATTTCTTTTTGTTGGTAACAGGTTCTTTAGAAAATGAAATGGGTAACATCACTTTTGCTTGATCCCACATAATAATAAGTCCCGCACCTAAACTGGTTTCTTCAAAGTATAAAGTAAATGCATCGGTAATATCCAAGGTTTTTGTTACAGGCACTTGCACGCGTAACAAATCTTTTTTAGCGTTGTAACTAAAATTACCCCAACTAAAATTATCGGTATTTAAAATGAGGGTCCAATGGGTTTCGTTAGGTATACCATAAAGGGTATAGCGTCCTTTGGGCACTAATTTCCCAGCAATTTTTACGGGTACAAAAAATTCAATTTCTGTGGCTTCGTTGGCACCTAGTCGCCAAATGGCATTATACTGTACAATATCTCCAAATAACGCACGACCATTTTTTTGTGGCCTACCATAAATGACCCTCGCAAAAGGCTCACCGCTAGCCTTTCCGCTTAATTTAAGCATGGGGAAGTTAGCAGGCCAATAACTCATGTCCATGGGGGACTTGTCTAAATCGGAGGGTTTTTGTTGCGCGCTCACCAAAGTGCACGCTACAAGCGCAAGGGCTAAAAAAAGAGGTCTCATGGTCCAAATTTCAACAAAGAAAACCGGTTAAAAAAATTACTTTTGCCCTCACAAATTAAATACCATGACAAAAGGCCCTGTTTCCCAGTTTATTGAGCACCATTACCGCCATTTTAATGCGGCTGCATTAGTGGATGCTGCAAAAGGTTACGAAACCCATCTATTAGAAGGTGGAAAAATGCTCGTGAGTTTAGCGGGTGCTATGAGTACCGCTGAATTAGGTATTAGCCTTGCCGAAATGATTCGTCAAGATAAAATTGCCATCATTAGCTGTACGGGTGCCAACCTTGAAGAAGACGTGATGAACTTAGTAGCGCATAGTCATTACAAGCGTGTGCCTAATTATAGAGATTTAACCCCACAAGACGAGTGGGATTTATTAGAAAATCATTACAACCGTGTTACCGATACTTGTATTCCTGAAGAAGAAGCGTTTAGACGTTTGCAAAAACACATTGTAAAATTTTGGAAAGATGCAGAAGCAAAAGGTGAGCGTTATTTCCCACACGAATTTTTATACCAAGTAATCCTGAGTGGAGAGTTAGAGCAGTATTACGAAATTGATCCAAAAAATAGTTGGATGGTAGCAGCTGCTCAAAAAAATATTCCCATTGTTGTTCCAGGATGGGAAGACAGTACTACCGGAAATATTTTTGCTTCTTATGTCATCAAAAATGAATTGAAAGCAAGTACCGTAAAAAATGGTATCGAATATATGATCATGCTTACCGAGTGGTACCGTGCAAATAGTGCAGGAAAGGGTGTTGGCTTTTTCCAAATTGGTGGTGGTATCGCAGGGGATTTCCCCATTTGCGTAGTGCCTATGATGTACCAAGATTTAGAATGGCATGACGTTCCGTTTTGGAGTTATTTCTGTCAAATTAGTGACTCTACAACTTCTTACGGATCTTACTCTGGCGCAGTTCCCAACGAAAAAATTACCTGGGGTAAATTAGATATCCATACGCCTAAGTTTATTGTAGAAAGTGATGCAACCATTGTAGCGCCACTTATTTTCGCCTATATTTTAGGTCAGTAGTAGATTCTAAAAAATCATTTACATAAAAAAAGCCCTCTGATATGTCAGAGGGCTTTTTTTGTAGATATAGTATGCAGTTTATCTAGCAGGCATTGTTAAAGGAATATCTCTTTTTAACATTGCGTCTCTGTTTGCGATTTCGCAAGCAGTATAGTATACCATCAGGGTTCTTTTTTGCATCAATTCGAAATTGATTTTATCAACAGTATCTGTTGGTTTGTGATAGTCTGCTTGAAGCATACCATCATAGAAGAATAAAATAGGCACCCCTACTTTTGCAAAATTATAATGATCGCTACGGTAGTAAATTCTATTTTTATCGTTAGGATCGTCAAACTTATAATCAAGTACTAGGTTTGCCGATTTTTTATTAGCACCCTCATTGATGGTTTGTAATTCAGAACTTAATTTATCATGACCAATTACATAAATATAATTTAATGTATCAGCGGTCATACGCTCTGTATCTACACGACCAATCATATCGGTATTTAAATCTGCGGTAGTTTTATCCATTGGAAAAATAGGATGATCGGAGTAATATTCAGAACCCCAAAGGCCTTTTTCCTCACCACTTACAGCCATAAATACAACTGTTCTGCGTGGGTACTTTCCTTTTTTAGCAGCAGCGGCAAACGCTTCTGCCATTTGCATTACCCCAACAGTACCAGAGCCATCATCATCGGCACCATAGTAAATCACGTCACCCCTTTTACCTAAGTGATCGTAGTGACCAGTTAAAAACAAATACTCGTCTTTTTTATCGGTACCTGGAATCATACCAATTACGTTGCTGCTCTCTAAGTTTTCGGTTGTTTTAGTAGCAACAATTTGTAATCCTGCATTGTAACCACCTTTGGTAGCAGCAGCAATATCATTTAAACTTAAAGTAGTTGTGTTACCTAGTAATGAACTTGCAACAGCTGCAGAAATATTCACCATTAAAAATCCTGGGGCATTATTTTTTTTGAGGTACATGCCACCTTTTACTTGTGTAGCCATTTTTTTAGGAAAATCGGCTGAAACAAAAAGAAGTCCAATCGCACCTTTTGAACTTGCTGCGCGCATCTTTGCAGCAGGAGAAGCTGGATTTGCATTCATTGCGCGGCTTCCACCTGCACCCATGGTTGGCATACCTGCACTTGAACCTTCCACTACCACTACTACTTTTCCTTTTACATCTAGGTTCGCATAGTCGTTGATGCCTTTTTCTGCATCCACAATTCCATACCCTGCAAATACAATGCTGCTATAATTAAAATTACCGCTGGCAATGGTTTGCATAGAAAAATTAAAGTCTTTATCCCAGTCCATATTCTTACCATTCACTACTAATTTTTTTTCAGTGAGTGCGTCTTGGTATACTGGATACAATTGTTGGTAGCTATCGCCATTACCTGGCTGTAAGCCCATTCTTTTAAATTCACTTTCGATATAGGCAGCTGCACGCTTTTGTCCGGGTGTTGCTGTTTCACGACCTTCCATTTCGGCACCAGCCAAAATAGTAAGTTTTTCTTTTAGACCGTTAACGGTAATTACTTTTCCAAATTTTGTGAGGTCATCCGCTTTTTGCGCAAACGCTAGCGTACTCATCAAAGGAAAAAAGATCCAAATCAATTTTTTCATAAGAGGATTTTATTTATTGAATTAAGAACATGAAATTTTTCCAACACGGCCCGCATGTCTACCGCCTTCAAAAGCAGTTTCCATAAATACTTCAATCATTTGTTCGGCAAGTGCTAGTGCAACAAATCGTGCCGGGATACAAATAACATTGGCGTCATTGTGTTGTCTTGTAAGTGCTGCTACATCTGTTTGCCAACAGAGTGCAGCTCGAATAGATTGGTGCTTATTAGCGGTCATGGCAACACCATTAGCGCTTCCACAAATTAAGATACCAAAAGTACTTTCACCGCTCGCTACGCTCGCTGCCGTTGGATGCGCATAGTCGGGATAGTCCACTGAATCTAAAGAAGGGGTACCAAAATCTGTCACCTGATAACCCTTGTGTACCAACCATTTTTTAATCG
>CAJBRT010000084.1 GCA_903958045.1 uncultured Bacteroidota bacterium
AGTGACCCGTCAAAGAATGCGTCCAGAAGTGAATATCAATACTTCTGAAAATTGTACAGCTTGTAATGGGAGCGGAAAAATGACCTCTGCACTACTATTAGAAGATGAAATTGAAAATAAGCTGGTTTATTTGGCCTCTCATGCCCATAAAAAGCTCCAATTGGTGGTTCACCCCATCATTGCGGCTTATTTAACCAAGGGCATATTTAGCAATAAACTGAGCAAACTCCGTAAAAAACATGGGGTAAAGCTCAGTTTGGCGGAAAACACCAACTACCACCTTACCGAATTCAGGTTTTTTGACGCCCAGGAGGAAGAAATTAAGTTCTAAATAGAGGTCATAAAAAATAATTTTTGATATTAACATAATTAGTAATACGAATTATTTTTCCCACCCTTCGCTTCAAAATAACTTTTAAAAAGGCCAATTTGGCCTTTTTTTTATCCAAAAACAGGTAAAAAATACCCCAAAAACACCCTCCGTCAAACTGTCGGACCGGACTGGGACTCATTGTCAGGTTAAGGTGCATATTACGAAGAAAATCGTAGATTAAATTTCCCGTAAATCTCAAAAAATATTTTGCCGTCTGCTCCATTATTGTACCTTAGCAGTAGAATTTAATGGGTTAGTAAGTAATAAGGGCCAGTAGCAATGCTGGCCCTTTTACATGCCTACTACCACTGCGTTTCAGCAGATTTACCCCCTTTTTTCGAATGCATTTTTTTCGCCTAAATTGGGATTTTTCCCTCCTTTTTTTACAATACGAACAATGGTTATTTTTTCATTCACGCGATTCTAATTTTTCTGAAATATCTTTATGCAATGAGTAAAATAAAATCTGCTTTTTTCTGTAGTAATTGTGGTTATGAAAGTGCAAAATGGATTGGAAAATGTCCGAGTTGTGCGGAGTGGAATACTTTTTCGGAAGAAATTATTGATAAGGGAATTCAGAAGGATCAAAATTGGGATTCTTACCACGAACAAAAGCGCAATTCAAAAATAATTGCACTCGATGAAGTAAAAACATCAGAAGAAAAAAGAATTGTATCCAAAGATCCGGAACTCAACCGCGTACTAGGTGGTGGTATCGTAATGGGTAGCATTGTACTGGTTGCAGGAGAGCCCGGCATTGGAAAAAGTACCTTGTTTTTACAAAATGGCTTGCAAGCCACCGATCAGGTTGTTTTATACATTAGTGGGGAGGAAAGTGAGCAGCAAATCAAAATGCGCGCAGATCGGCTTAAAATTCCCAACAACAATTTTTACCTACTCACCGAAACCAACACATCTACCATTTTTGCTGAAATAAAAAAGTTAAAACCAACACTTGTTATTGTTGATTCGATTCAAACACTCCAATCCAATTTGATCGATTCTGCAGCAGGATCTGTTTCTCAAATTAGAGAATGTGCAGCAGAGTTTCAGAAGTTTGCAAAGCAAACAAACACCCCAGTGTTTTTAATTGGCCATATCACCAAAGACGGCGCCATAGCGGGTCCTAAGGTATTGGAGCATATGGTGGATACCGTTTTACAATTTGAAGGAGATAGACATTATGCGTACCGAATTTTGCGCACATTAAAGAATAGATTTGGTAGTACCGCAGAGTTAGGCATTTACGAAATGACTGGCGAAGGCATGCGTGTTGTTTCCAATCCTTCCGAAATTTTAATTGCACAAAGAGAAGATAGTTTAAGTGGTTCTGCCATCGCTGCAACACTTGAAGGTGCCCGTCCATTATTATTAGAAGTGCAGGCACTCGTTACACAAAGTGTGTACGGAACACCCCAAAGAACCGTAACCGGATTTGACCTTCGCAGATTACAACTCTTACTAGCCGTTTTAGAAAAAAGAGGGGGCTTTCAATTTGGAATGAAGGATGTTTTTGTGAATATTGCGGGCGGTATAAAAATAGAAGACCCATCCACCGACCTTGCCATCATTTGCGCCCTACTATCGTCTTATGAAGACGTTCCGCTGCCTCATCATATCTGTTTTGCTGGTGAAGTAGGATTAAATGGAGAAATTAGAGCCGTGAACCGAATTGAACAAAGAATTGCAGAAGCGCAGAAGCTGGGATTTGAAAAAATTATTGTGTCGAGCTATAATAAAAAGAGCTTCAATCCAAAAGCATATAGCATTCAAGTGTTGGCATTAAGCAGAGTGGATGAAGTATACCAACAGCTTTTTTAGCAACAATAAACACGCATAAAAATATTTCTGCGGTTAATTTTTATGGCTTCTAATTTATTGAAGTTAAGTTGGTTAAATGCAAACCTCTTTTTTACCCAAACTATCTAGTTGGATAGACCCTGTTTTTTGGCTCTATTTCCCTAAAAACTGCCCTGCCTGCGGTAGGCCCCTAAAACTCTTTGGAGCCAATATTTGTGGCCGGTGCAGCCAAAACCTACCCGAAACCCACTTTTTTGAGGCACCAGGCAACCCCATCGAAAAAATATTTTACGGCAGACTTCCCATGAACGCTGGGGCAGCTGCCTGGTACTTTCACAAAAATTCGGCCCTTCAGGCCCTACTTTTTCAGTTAAAGTATAAGTCCAACAAAGAAGTAGGCTTATTTATAGGCAAGCAAATGGGGGCCCTATTGGCCGCTTCGGAGCGCTTTGCTAGCATCGACGCGCTGGTGCCTGTACCACTCCACCCGCAGGCACTCTCTAAAAGGGGCTTTAATCAGGCCGCACTTATATGTGAGGGCATTGGTCAGGTCTGGCACAAACCGGTGCTTACGGGCGCCATTGCAAGAACCAAACATACGAGTACACAAACCAAACAAACGAGGGCAGAGCGCTGGGACAATATGGAAAACGCATTTACCATAAAAGACCCCGCGTCCATAAACGGCAAGCACCTCTTAATCATTGATGACGTGATTACAACCGGTGCCACTATTGAAGCCTGTGGCAAAACACTACTTACCATAAAAGACGTAAGGGTGAGTGTAGCAGCGGCCGCTTATCCATTAAAATAGTGATGCTGCGTATTTTTTCAGAAATTGCAGTTACTTTCAACAAATAAAGCATGCCATTGTTATGGTCATTAAACAACTCAATAAAACACCATGAAAAATCTCATCTTAATAGCGACCTTATTTATGTTACAATCTTTTACGCCTCCACCAAGCAACAGTATTCACAAGTTTACCATAAAATCCATTGATGGTGGCGTTATTGATTTTTCTAAATTTAAAGGAAAGAAAATTTTAGTAGTGAACACAGCGTCTGAATGTGGATACACCCCTCAGTACGAAGCACTTCAAAAATTAGCAGATACCTACAAAGATAAATTAGTAGTAGTAGGTTTTCCTGCCAATAATTTTGGTGGTCAAGAGCCAGGTACCGATGCAGAAATTAAAGAATTTTGCAAAGCTAGATTTGGTGTAAAATTTCCATTGGCAAGTAAACTCAGTGTTACCGGCACAGACACTGCTCCTATTTACAAATGGCTTACCCAGAAAAAAGAAAATGGTGTATTAGATGCAACCATCAAATGGAATTTCAATAAATTTTTACTAGATGAAAATGGTAAAATGATTGCTTATTTTCCAAGCAGCACCAAACCTGATAGCCCAGAAATTACGGGTAAACTATAAACGCTACTAAGGCCCACACATTGGTATTCAAAGACATTATAGGACAAGCGTCTGTAAAGGCGCACTTAATAGACATGGTGCAGCAAAACCGCTTGAGCCATGCGCTATTATTTTTAGGAAAAGAAGGATCCGGTGCACTTCCACTTGCGATAAACTTTGCACAATTTGTAGTGAGCCAGCCAGCAGCTAGTGAGCCCGTAGCCGATTTATTTGGCGGCTTCACAGCTATTGAATCCGGACCCGCTTATAAATCTCCACAAGATTTAGCAGAAGACCCTTCTTATTTAAGAGCGGCAAAACTACTACACCCTGATTTACATTTTACCTATCCAGTCATTTCAAAAAAGCCTGGCGAAAAACCAGTAAGCGCCGATTATATTTCCGACTGGAGAGATTTTTATACGCAGTTCCCGTATGGTAATGTTTATGACTGGTTACAATTTATTGGTGCCGAAAATAAACAAGGAAATATCACTGCCGAAGAGTGCAACGAAATCATTCACAAACTCAGTTTAAAAAGTTTTGAAAGTGCATTTAAAGTATTGGTACTTTGGATGCCAGAATATTTAGGTAAAGAAGGCAATAAATTACTCAAGCTCATAGAAGAACCGCCACCTAATACGTTGTTTATTTTAGTAGCAGAAAGTGAAGAACAAATTTTACCAACACTACTAAGTAGGTGCCAGCTCATAAGGGTACCCTTACTTTCTAACGAAGAAGTGGAAGAAGCCCTTTTTGAAAGAGCCAAAGCAAGCAAAGAAACAGCGAGCCAAATTGCGGGTATCGCAGAAGGCAATTACCGCGAGGCACTCCAACTTTTGCAACACTCCGAAGAAGATTGGCATTCTTATTTAAGAGAATGGTTAAATGCCACTTTAAAAGGAGGGCCAGCAGCTCAGGTGAAGTTTACCGAAGAAGCCGCTAAACTGGGCAGAGAAAAACAAAAACAGTTTTTGCGCTACTTTAACCACCTCCTTCAAATGAGCATCCGTATTAAAGTGTTAGGGGCAGACCAGGTAAAAATGGGAGATCAAGAAAAAGATTTTGCCATCAGGCTCAATAAAATTGCCTCGGTAAGCCAGCAACAAGCCATTATAGAAGAACTCGATAAAGCCTCATATTATATAGAGCGTAACGCCAATGCCAAAATGCTATTTCAGGCCCTTACCCTTAAACTCTACCACATCATTCAAAACAAAACCTTAATTTTGAATGATTAGTAGGGATATGACCTCCCTACACACCGCTTGCTAATACATAAATTATTGTTTATCAAGCACTTATTAACTAATAGTATAACTACATAATATGGGCTGTGGATCTTGTGGAACAAGTAAACCTGGTGGTTGCCAAAGTAATGGCGGCTGTAGCACGGGTGGATGTAACCGCTTAAACGTACACGATTGGCTTTTAAACCTTCCTTTTAGCGACCCCGAAAGCAGCTGCAAAATTGTTGAAGTAAGCTTCAAACAAGGCAGTCGCAAAGAATATTTTAGAAACGCTACCCTTCAATTTTTTGAAAAAGGAGACTACGTAACACTAGAAGGTGTGAGTGGTTTTGACGTAGGTGAAGTAAGCCTTACTGGCGAACTAGTGCGCATGCAGCTTAAAAAAAATAAGCTCGACGAAAACAGTCCAGAAATTAAAAAAATTATTCGCCGCGCCACCGAAAGAGATATCGAAGCTTTTCATATTAGCAAAGGCCGCGAAAAAGATATTTTAGCCAGAAGTAGAGCGGCGGCTATGGAACTGAATTTGCAAATGAAACTGAGTGAAGTGGAGATTCAGGCGGATGGTAAAAAAGCAACTTTCTTTTACACCGCAGATGACCGCGTAGACTTTAGAGAACTCATTAAAAAATACGCTACCGACTTTAAATTTAAAGTGGAAATGCGTCAGATTGGTATTCGTCAAGAAGCTGCAAAGCTTGGTGGCATTGGATCTTGCGGTAGAGAGCTTTGTTGTAGCACTTGGTTACACGACTTTAAAAGCGTTAACACCACAGCTGCGCGTTATCAAAACTTGTCTATCAATCAAACCAAACTCAGTGGTCAGTGTGGTAGATTAAAATGTTGTTTAAATTTTGAGTTAGATACCTACCTAGATGCACTTCAAAACTTCCCTGATTACGCAGATTCTTTAGATACTGCGATGGGAACAGCGCACCTCATTAAAAAAGATATTTTCAAAAATTTAATGTGGTACATCTTACCTAATAATTCAAAACATTATCCACTTACCATTCAGCGCGTAAAAGAAATTAAACGCCTCAATGGACAGGGTGTAAAAGTCGATGAGTTACAAGCGGTAGAAGTAACGAGCAGTAAACCAAAAGAAGTAGAACCAGCATTTGCAGATGTGGTTGGACAAATTAGTTTACGCTCCTTAGAAAGAAACGATAAGAGAAGAAGAGACAACAGTAGAGACAATAAAGGAGACAATCGCGGACCTAATAACAATCGTCCAAATAATAACGGACCTAGACCTAGTAACAATGGACCAAGGCCAAATCGCGGACCTAATAATAACGGACCTCGACCGGATCGTGGACCTAACAATGGTCCTAGACCCAATAACAACGGACCTCGCCCTAACAACGGCCCAAGACCTGATCGCGGACCTAATAACAATGGCCCTAGGCCAGCTCAGGATGCTCCAAAAGCACCTGATCAATAGAAGTTGTTATAATAGCGCAAGCGTCGCGTATTTCGGCTTCTGTAATGATGAGTGGAGGTGCAACCCGAATGCGGTCGGGTGCAAATAAAAACCAATCGGTTATCAGTCCATTTTGTACGCAGGTATGCGCCACTTTTTGTGCGAGTGCATCAGATGTAAACTGCAAAGAAAACCAAAGTCCAATACCTTGCATTTGAATAATAGCAGGATGCACTAGTAAGGTTTTTAATAATTCACTTTTTGCCGCAACGGTATCTATCCATTTTTGTTCCGTTAAAATTTCAAAAGCTTTTTTACCCGCAGCACAACTTACCGGGTGTCCGCCAAAAGTAGTGATATGACCAAGCACTGGTGCCACAGTTAATGTGCTCATGAGTTTGTGACTCGAAATAAAAGCACCAAGCGGCATGCCTCCACCAAGCGCTTTACCAACCAGTAAAACATCTGGCACTACTCCCATTTGCTCAAACGCAAATAGTGTACCCGTGCGGCCAAAACCAGATTGTATTTCATCAAAAATTAAAAGCACACAGTGTTCATCACATTTTTTTCGAATAGCAGCAAGCCATTCTTTTTTTCCAACCGTTACACCACTCTCTGCTTGCACCGGTTCTACAATCACGCAGGCCACCGTTTCATCAATGGCATCCACTAGCGCATCATCGTTATAATTAAAATGATAGACTTCCGGTAAAAGTGGTCTAAATGCATTACGCCAATACTCATCTCCCATTACACTTAACGCACCTTGGGTACTTCCATGATACGCTTTATTGCATGCAATAATTTTTGTTTTGCCCGTAACACGCTTGGCTAGTTTTAGCGCGCCCTCTGTAGCTTCGGCGCCACTACTTGTAAAATAAACGCAGTCTAAATTTTGTGGTAAATGACTAGCGAGTAACGACGCATATTGCACCTGCGGACTTTCAATAAACTCGCCATACACAATCAGGTGCATGTATTTTGCAGCCTGCTCTTGCACCGCTTTTACAACTTCTGGATGGCTATGCCCAATATTACAAACACTAAAACCTGCAATAAAATCGGTGTAGGTTTTGCCGTTCACATCGGTGAGGGTTACGCCTGCCGCCTCCACCATTTCGATACCAATGGGCGCCTCCGATGTTTGTGCAACGTGCTGTAAAAAAAGTTGACGATTGTTCATAGCTTTTACAAGAATCACAAAGGTAAAGGTTTACTAAAGAACAGCACTTTACACAATTTTATTACATTCGTTTAAAAAAGAAGATGCCGGTTATACTTCCCGTTTTAGGTAAATCACCCAGTTTTGGAGAAAACTGCTTTATTGCACCCAACGCAACCATAGTGGGTGATGTGAGCACAGGAAAAGAATGTAGTTTTTGGTTTAACGCCGTAGTAAGAGGCGATGTGCATTTTATTAAAATGGGCGACCGCGTAAACGTGCAAGACGGCGCTATCATACACTGCACCTACCAAAAGCATCCCACCACCATTGGTAACAATGTATCCATTGGGCACAACGCCATGGTGCATGGATGCACCATCCATGACAATGTACTCATTGGCATGGGGTCCATTGTGATGGACCGGTGTGTGGTCCATAGCAATTCCATCATTGCAGCAGGAGCGGTTGTACTAGAAGGAACCGTTGTAGAAGCAGGAAGTATTTACGCAGGCGTACCAGCAAAAAAAGTAAAAGAAGTATCTCCAACTTTAATAGAATCAGAAATTAACCGAATAGCAGAAAATTATGTGAAGTATGCCAGTTGGTACGACGCGGGTTAATGCGCCGCGTCCATGGTTGTTAAAATATTTAAGTAACTCACGTATCTATCAGCGGCAACTTTTCCTTCTTCGAGCGCGCGTTTAACAGCGCATCCAGGTTCTTCTATGTGCATGCAATTGTTAAAATGACAATTACCCATTTGGGCGCGCATTTCAGGAAAATAATGCGCCAATTCCTGTTTAGAAATATCCACAAGCCCTAACTCTCTGATGCCCGGCGTGTCAATGATGGCGCCACGTGTAGGCAGGTCAAACATTTCTGCAAAAGTAGTGGTGTGCATGCCTTTTCCACTCCAACCACTTACTTCTTGGGTACGTAATTCGAGTGTTGGAAACACCGAATTGATAAAGGTAGATTTCCCTACACCACTATGTCCACTTAGGAGTGTTGTTTTATCTTCTAGTAGTGCAGCAATTTCAGCAACACCTGTATTTTTTTCTACACTGCATAGCATTACCCTGTAACCAATGCTGGAATAAATTTTTTGTAAGTGCGCAAAATGATCCAACTCTTTTTGTTTGTACAAATCAGATTTGTTAAAAACAATAATGGCTGGAATATGATAGGCTTCGCAAGAAATTAAAAACCGGTCTATAAAACCTTGTGAAGTTTTTGGATCTTTGAGCGTGGCAAATAGTAAGCTCTGATCGAGATTTGCAGCAATAATATGGTGCTGGTGTTTGTTGTGTGGTGACACGCGCGCTACATAATTTTTACGGTCACAAATGGTGTCGATCATGGCGGATTCTTCTAACACATCTTCAATTTGCATCTCTACTTCATCACCCACCGCAATGGGATTGGTAGAGGTAAGGCCGCCAATTTTAAAGACCCCCTTGATACGTGCATTGTACATTTTGCCCGTTTCCGCTTTGGCCACATACCAACTACCCGTAGACTTGTAAATTCTTGCTATCATTTGCTGGAACGAAGATACGCCCACGCTTTAAAAGGGAGTGATTTGGATAAAAAAGAATTTTTGCGAAAGATTAACGGGATATTTAGGGTTTTAAGCCTCCACATTGCCCCTTAAAAGGGCTATAATTTGGTATCTTTGCAACCTATGGGAAAGTATGCACATGATAAAGTGGTGCCCTATGAACAAAGTGGGCTCACCAAAAAAGAGCAGGTTGCGAGCATGTTTGACAGCATCGCATTCAGATACGATTTTTTGAACCGCTTTTTAAGTGCAGGTATCGATGTAAGTTGGCGTAAAAAAGCCATTCATGCGTTAAATGAAGTGAAGCCTCAAATAATTTTAGACGTTGCAACAGGCACCGGCGATGTTGCCATACTAACGCATAAAATGATTGCTCCAACACATATTACGGGTATTGATATTTCCGAAGGCATGCTTGCCGAAGGCAGAAAAAAAATTGCAGCATTAGGATTACAAGATTCAATCGAACTGTTAAGTGGCGATAGCGAACAACTCGCATTTAAAGACAATCATTTTGATGGCATCACTGTTGCGTTTGGGGTGCGTAATTTTGAACACTTAGAAACAGGCCTACAAGAAATGTTTCGTGTGTTACAACCGGGCGGCAAACTAGTGATACTTGAATTTTCAAAACCAAAACAGTTTTTATTTAAAGGGTTCTACAATATTTACATGAATTTAGTAGCGCCTGGTTTTGGCAAAATGATTGCAAAAAATAAAGAAGCCTACCAGTATTTAAATGATAGTGTTCAAGCTTTTCCAGAAGGAGAAGCGTTTACAAGTATCATGGAAAAAGTAGGCTTTACCTCTATTACCAATAAGAAATTGACTTTTGGCATATGCACGATTTACTGCGGAAAAAAATAATAACCACTTTCATTATTTTGTTTTGCGCGGCAAGCAGTATACAGGCGCAGCGCGAGATATACCGTTCGTATAGAGACGATCTGCCTTACTATTTTGGATTAACCTTAGGCTACAATAAAAGCTATTTACACCATACCAAATCAGCAGATTTTTTAGCTTCGGATTCTATCATGTATGTAAACCCGGTATCTAGTGGTGGTATTGCCATGGGATTATTGGCTACCCTCAAACTTAACGACCATATTGAGCTTCGTGCAAATCCACAACTCATTATTGGCGGATCCAAATACATCGACTACACATTAAAATCTGTTAAGCCCGGCGAGCAAACCCAGCAACAACAAATTTTACCTTCTACCCTTGTAAGCCTTCCGGCTCACTTTAAATTAAATTCAGACCGAATTGATAATTTTAGGTTGTACATTCTAGGCGGTGTCAAATTTGACTTTGATTTATCCAGTAATTCAACCTCCCGTAACGCCGATGACCTCGTTAAATTACGCGCTGCTGATTTTGGATTAGAAGCTGGAATAGGTCTTAATTTTTATTTACCCTTTGTAACTGTTTCGCCAGAAATAAAATTCAGTTACGGGATCACTAATTTACACCAGCTTGATCGCGGACTCAAATATTCCAATGTACTTGATAAATTGCAATCCAGAATGATTGTATTTTCAATACATTTAGAGGACTAGCAGCGCCCTTCAAAGTACATCATCCAATACTATCGAATTATGAAAAATATAGTCATCAAAAACGTATCCATCGTAAACGAAGGAGCCACCACAACTGGTGATGTATGGATCAGAGATACCCGTATTGAAAAAATTGGATCTCAATTAGATCCTAGCATGCGCATAGAAGAAATTGATGGAACCGGTCAAACCCTTATTCCAGGTGTGATTGATGATCAAGTGCATTTTAGAGAGCCTGGCCTCACGCACAAAGCAACTATTTATACCGAAGCGAAGGCAGCCGTAAGAGGTGGTGTTACTTCGTTTATGGAAATGCCCAACACCAATCCACCAGCATTTACACAGGACTTATTAGAGCAAAAATATGATACCGCTAAGCACCATGCGCTTGCGAATTACTCCTTTTTTATGGGCACTTCCAATGATAATTTGGAGGAAGTGTTACGCACCAACGATAAAAAAAATGATATCTGTGGTGTTAAAATATTTATGGGTTCTTCTACCGGGAATTTACTTGTTGAAAATCCTATTTTACTAGAAAGAATATTTGAAGGCTCTGAAGTTCTAATTGCTACGCATTGTGAAGAAGAGCGTCTTATTAAAGACAATCTAGCCAAGGCTGCCTCTGAAAACAGAAAACTAACCGCTGCCGATCATCCTATCATCAGAGATGAAGAAGTGTGTTTTGAATCTTCATTTAGAGCGGTACAAATGGCCAAAAAATTTGGCACTCGACTGCACATTTTACATATCACCACCGCTAAAGAATTACAACTCTTTAGCAATATGCTACCACTCGAAGAAAAAAGAATTACATCAGAAGTATGTGTGCACCATTTACACTTTACTTCCGACGATTATGCACGTTTAGGCAATCAAATAAAATGTAACCCTGCCATTAAAGCCCCACACCATAAAACAGCTTTATGGGAAGGACTACTAGATGACCGCCTTGATATTATTGCTACGGATCATGCGCCACATACCTGGGCCGAAAAACAGGAAGACTACTTACATGCGCACGCTGGGCTTCCACTGGTGCAACACGCACTTGGGCTTATGCTTCATTATGTAGCCGAGCAAAAAATTACCATCGAGCGTGTTGTAGAAAAAATGAGTCATGCACCAGCACGCTGTTTTCAAATTAACAACCGAGGTTATATTAGAGAAGGCTACTTTGCTGATTTAGTGTTACTTGATAGAAATACCCCAGAAACCATTACCAAAGAAAATATCCTGTACAAATGCGGATGGAGCCCACTCGAAGGCTTTACCCAACCCGCTAGTGTTTCAAAAACTTTTGTAAATGGACATTTGGTGTATGGAAATGGAGTATTTGATGAATCTAAGACTGGTATGCGTCTTCAATTTAACAGATCATAAATGTTGCAGGTAGATAAAGATACCCTTCACGACCTCTCCATCTTTAACAGCGATGAGTCTGTGTCTATATTCCATTACCTCAACCAAACCGCGACGGTTGGAGGTAAAGAAATGCTTCGTTACCTCGTAGAGCATCCACTTGGTAGCACCCAAAAAATCAAAGAAACACAGAACGTAATCAGTGCACTAGCAAATACACTTCCTAACTGGCCCATTAGCATCACCAACGGTACCATTATGGTGGTAGCCAAATATTACGAAACACCCTTTGACCCATACCCACAACACCCTACCTATTTTAATAGTAACTGGTATAAAATATTTCACGCGCCAGATTATGCGCTAACTAAATACACCATTACCCACTGCACCGATTTTTTGAACGGAATGAATGCGGTGCAGCAACTTTTACTAGACTACAACCATCATCCAATCATTGCAAGTTGGACCGCCATCATCGAAAAAAAATTAAGTAAGCCAGCACTTGCAGCGCTTCGTTTAATAGATGCTAAAACGGCATCGCCGCAACAAATTTTAAATATTGCCGGTCAAATCAGAGCAAGGCATAAGCAGGATTTTTACGACCTCATAGATTTATACAGTAGCATGGATGCTTACCAAAGTTTAGCGCGCGTATTGGTAGCACAGGACCTTTGCTTTCCAACATTTACCACGGCACCTACTGCGTTTATTGCGGCAACGGATTGCTACCATCCACTTTTACAAACGCCTACTTCTTATAATATCACGCTCGAAAAAGACAGCAATTTTTTATTTTTAACCGGCGCCAATATGGCGGGTAAGAGTACCTTTATTAAAGCCGTTGGCATTAGTGTTTACCTGGCACATTTGGGCATGGGCGTACCTGCAAAAACAATGGAGCTCACTTTATTTGATGGACTACTGAGCAACATCAATGTGATGGATAATATTATAAAAGGAGAAAGCTATTTTTACAACGAAGTAAAGCGCATAAAAAATACCATCGAAAAAATCAATGACGGAAAAAACTGGCTCATCCTCATCGACGAGCTCTTTAAAGGCACCAATGTAGAAGATGCTATGAAATGCAGTACCGCTGTTATTGAGGGTCTTCGCAAAATCAAACCTTCGTTGTTTATATTGTCAACACACCTCTACGAAATTGGCACCAACTTAAAACAGTATGCCAATATTCAATTCAAATATTTTGAAACAAGTATTGATAACGGTGAACTTGTTTTTCATTACCAATTAAAAGAAGGTATAAGTGATGACCGCCTAGGCTATCTCATTTTAAAAAGAGAAGGTGTTGTAGATTTATTACAAAACCTATAATTTTTTTCATTCAGCAATTATTTCAGGTATTTATTCGGTGCCGTTTTTATAAGGCATTGTAGCCCTTACCTTTCTACAAGTATCAAAGTGTTTGTATGCTTGTAAAAACCATGGGTGCCGCAGTGATGGGCGTAGACGCCATCACCATTATTGTAGAAGTAAATGTAAGTATGGGGCAGGGCTACCAAATAGTTGGCCTTCCGGATATTGCCATCAAAGAAAGTTTACAAAGAACAGAGAGTGCTATCAAATCAAATGGATTTAGTATGCCACGCATTAAAGTGGTCATTAATTTAGCGCCAGCGGATATCAAAAAAACGGGCTCCGCGTTTGACCTACCCATTGCCATTGGTATATTAGCCGCTAGTGACCAACTACTGCAGGAAGCACAAATTCATAAGTACATGCTCATGGGAGAACTTGGCTTGGACGGTACCATTCATCCCATTAGGGGTGCACTAGCCATGGCCATTCGGGCAAAAAAAGAAAATGCACTTGGCATTATTTTACCCGCCGCTAATGCCAATGAAGCGTCCATGGTAAAAGGCCTAAACGTTTATGGCGTGGCACATTTACAAGAAGTAGTGAACTTTTTTGCTGCTGGAACATGCACCCCCACCCACCAAATACACCCTGAAACTTTTTTAAACACAGACCCTGCGCTTTCCAATATTGATTTTAGTGAAGTGAGTGGACAAGACAATATTAAACGCGCCCTAGAAATTGCGGCGGCTGGGTCACACAATGTGATTTTAATTGGACCACCTGGCGCAGGAAAAACCATGCTAGCAAAAAGACTGCCCAGCATTTTGCCGCCCTTAAATGTAGCAGAGGCATTAGAAACAACCCAGATATACAGTGTAGCTGGAAAGTTAGCCGCGGGCTCCTATTTGGTGCAATCAAGACCTTTTAGATCGCCGCATCATACCATTTCAGACATTGCACTGATTGGCGGCGGCAGTCATCCACAACCCGGCGAAATTTCGTTGGCGCATAACGGTGTTTTGTTTTTAGATGAATTACCAGAATTTAAAAGATCTGTTTTAGAAGTGCTCCGTCAACCCATGGAAGAGCGGATGGTAAGCCTTGCTAGAGCAAGTATGTCGCTCACATACCCCGCCAACTTTATGCTCATCGCCTCCATGAACCCCTGCCCTTGTGGCTATTTCAATCATCCAACAAAATCCTGCAGCTGTCCGGCGGGCGCCGTAGAAAAATATTTAAACAGGGTTTCGGGACCACTACTCGACCGCATAGATCTTCATGTAGAAGTAACCCCAGTAACGCATCATGAACTGGACCGAACCACCCGGGCCCCGGAATCAAATGTTATCAGAGAAAGGGTTTTAGCGGCCAGGGCCATTCAAAAAAACAGATACGAGCACTGCGCCAATACCTACACCAACGCACAAATTTCAAATAAAGAATTGGCTGTTTTTTGCCCACTGGGGCCTAATAGCAAAGCCATACTAGCGGCGGCTATGGAAAAATTAAACCTAAGTGCGAGGGCTTATCACCGCATCATAAAAGTAAGTAGGACCATTGCAGATTTAGCAGCCGCACCACACATTTTACCCGAACATATTGCGGAAGCCGTCCAGTACCGTACTCTAGACCGGGCCAATTGGAGCGCTAGTGGCGGGGGTTAAGGCAAAGCGGAGTAAATAACTAATACTGGCCAGTATTTAGAAGCACAAGCGTGCAGGCATCCATGGTTTCAATCCCTTTTTGCTTTGCCACCATCGTAAATGCTTCATTTTCGGTACCCGGATTAAAAATAATACGCTTGGGCGATAATGAAAACAAATACGGTATCAGTGCGTGCTGAGCCGCGGGATTTACATATAGTGTAATGGTATGGATATCTGTTAATACGGGCTCGCCGGTAACAATGGGTGTATCATCTATATGACCTGATTTAAGACCTATGCACGCAACAGGATGTCCATACGCTACTAATAATTTTGTAGCTAAATAACTATACCGCTCCGGATTTTCGGAAGCACCAATGATCAAAGTTTTTTTAGGGTTGCTAGGTTGCGCTGTCATTTTTCAAAGATACATACTAATTCACCAAATTAAAGCAGGGCTTATACCCTGGCCGTTTTGAATGAAATTATTTTTTACGTAATCTCGAAATATATTTTAACTTTACAGCTCAACTTTTAACCCAAACAAACAACAATACCATGGCAAAAGCAAAAAAAGCCGCTCCTAAAAAAGCCGCTGCAAAAAAACCAGCTGCTAAAAAAGCAGTGAAAAAAGCTGCTCCTAAAAAAGCTGCTGCAAAAAAACCAACTGCTAAAAAAGCAGTAAAAAAAGCCGCTCCTAAAAAAGCCGCTGCAAAAAAACCAGCTGCAAAAAAAGCAGTAAAAAAAGCCGCTCCTAAAAAAGCTGCTGCAAAAAAACCAGCTGCAAAAAAAGCCGCTCCTAAAAAAGCTGCTGCAAAAAAACCAGCTGCTAAAAAAGCCGCTCCTAAAAAAGCTGTTGCAAAAAAACCAACTGCTAAAAAAGCTGTGAAAAAAGCAGTAAAAAAAGTAGCTCCTAAAAAAGCTGTTGCTAAAAAGCCAGTAGCTAAAAAAGTAGTTGCTAAAAAACCAGCAGCTAAAAAAGCCGCTCCTAAAAAAGTAGCTGCTCCTGCTCCTGTTGCAGCACCAGCGCCAGTTGTAGCCCCTACGCTTTTTGAAGCGCCAGCAACAACTGAAACGCCAAACGCTTAATTGAATATCCGAACAATAGTTCGTCTAATAAAAAAATCCTGTTACATAGAGTAGCAGGATTTTTTTATTGCTATCTTTAAAGGACTACATCTAGTAGTCATTCAAACCCAAAAAACAAAACCATGCGCCGCTTTCTTTTTTTATTGATGCTTGTCATTCCTACGCTTCTATTTGCACAAAACGTAAATACTGTTTTTGAAAAAACAAAAAACATGAAGCGTCAATCCGGATTTTTTACTTTTTATGTAGATGAAACTACCGGAAAAATATGGTTGGACATTGATAAAATTGGACAAGAATTTTTACTCGTTAATTCATTGCCTGCTGGTTTAGGATCTAATGATATTGGGCTTGACAGAGGACAAATTGGAGACACTAAAATTGTATTTTTTGAGCGAGTGGGTAAAAAATTATTACTGGTACAACCCAACTACGACTACCGTGCAAGCAGCACAGACAAAAATGAAAAAAGGGCCGTTAAAGAATCTTTTGCAAGTTCTACTATTGGATCTTTTCTCATTGAAGAAGAGCAAGCGGGTCATTTATTAGTAGATGCCACTTCATTTTTTGTAAAAGACGTACATGGTGCAGCAGATAAAATTAAAAGCATGCGTCAAGGAACCTATTCGTTTAACGAACCTCGTTCTGCGATGTATTTTGCTAACACAAAAAACTTTCCACTCAATTCAGAATTTGAAGCGAGCATTACATTTGTAGGCGGCGCCGACGCAGGCAGGTTTGTAACAACGGTAACGCCTTCGCCAGAAGCGATTACCCTACGCATGCATACTTCCTTTGTTCAACTTCCTGATAATCAGTACAAACCAAGAAATTACGATATCAGAAGTGGGTATTTTGGCATTTCCTATTTCGACTATAGTTCTGATTTTACCACGCCTATTCAGCAGCGTTTTATTTCAAGACATCGACTCGCAAAAAAAGACCCTTCTGCTCAGATTAGCGAACCTGTTACGCCCATTGTATACTATTTAGACAACGGTACACCAGAACCAATTAGATCTGCGCTATTAGAAGGTGGCCGCTGGTGGAATCAAGCTTTTGAAGCAGCAGGTTATAAAAATGCATTTATCGTAAAGGTACTTCCTGATAGTTGCGACCCCATGGATATCAGGTACAATATGATCAATTGGGTGCACCGTTCTACGCGCGGATGGAGTTATGGCGCTACTGTAACAGACCCTCGCACCGGTGAAATTATTAAAGGTCAGGTTACGCTGGGCTCACTGAGAGTAAGACAAGACTATTTGATTTTTACAGGACTACTAGCACCTTACGAAACAGGAAAGCCCGTTCCTAATACCATGAGAGAAGCCGCGCTTCAAAGATTACGTCAACTTTCGGCACATGAAATTGGACATACCTTAGGTTTACAACACAATTACGCATCTAGCTATAACGATAGAGCTTCTGTAATGGATTATCCGCATCCAAATATTTTTATCAATGAAAAAGGAGAGATGGATTTTTCTAAAGTGTATACCAACACTATTGGCGAGTGGGATAAAAGAGCCATCATGTATGGATACCAAGATTTCTCTACATCCACAAGCGAAAATAATGCCCTTCAAAATTTATTAGCAGAAAACACAAAGCAAGGACTCTTATTTATTGCGGATGCGGATGCGCGCGCTGCGAGCGGCTTTCACCCCTATGCACATTTATGGGACAACGAAAAAGATGCAACCATCGGATTAAAAAACACACTCGCTGTTAGAGCAAAAGCACTAGAAAATTTTTCTGAAAATACCATTAGACCTGGTGCACCCATGGCTACACTCGAAGAGGTACTCGTGCCTGTTTATAATTACCACCGCTATCAATTAGAAGCCGTTTGTAAAATTATTGGGGGTACCGATTATAGTTATAGCACCAGAGGTGACGCAACGCAAAAACCAAAAATGGTAGCAGATGCAGTGCAAAAAAATGCACTACAACTAGCAGTAGGATGTTTATCGCCAAGCATATTAACGATACCTCCATTTATTGCAGCGCAAATTCCTCCAAGACCTCCTATGTATTATGGTGGTGAATTATTTGCCAAAAGAACAGGTATGAGTTTTGATCCACTAGCAGCCGCAGAAGCCCTAGCAGATTTTGAATTGGCATTTTTATGCAATCCAGAAAGAGCGAATAGGTTGGAAATTAATAAAGCAAATGGCGCTAGTATTGGATTTGGAGAAGTGATAGATGCGCTCGTTGCGGAACTCTTTAAAAAGCCACTCAACAAAGGGCTAGAAGAAATGGTAGGACTTCAAACAAGACAAATGTTGGTGACCTGGTTACTGGGCGTTGCACAGTCTGAGCAAAGCAATTATCAAGTAAAAGCGATTTGTTCTGAAAAATTAGCAGAGATCAAAAAATGGAGTATGGATCAAATCAAAGCAAACAAATACAAAACACATTTTACTTATTTGATAGACCGCATCGAACATCCAAAAGACATTAGTTTACCAAAGCACAAAGAAATGGCACCAGGTGCACCGATTGGATGTGATATGGATGAGTAAACGCTATAACAGAACGCTGTAACAGCTTATACCAACATACGTAAAGGCTCTTCTAGTAAAGATTTTAGTGTTTGTAAGAAAGCGGCTCCTGCTGCACCATCCACAACACGGTGGTCGCAACTGAGGGTCACTTTCATGACATTGCCCGGTACCACTTGACCATTTTTTACAACAGGTACTTGTGCAATACCACCTACTGCAAGAATACATGCATCTGGTGGATTGATGATGGCTGTAAATTCATCTACGCCAAACATACCTAAGTTAGAAATGGTAAAAGTGCTGCCTTCCCAATCGGCAGGTTGTAATTTTTTATCTTTTGCTTTTTGCGCAAAACCTTTTACAGTAACGCCAATTTCACTGAGTGATTTGGTATCTGCAAAACGTACAACTGGAACCAGTAAACCTTCGTCTACCGCAACAGCAATACCAATATTTACATGATGGTTGGTACGAATGGTATCACCAAGCCAGCTGCTATTAATTTTTGGATGTTGTTTTAATGAAAGTGCTGTTGCTTTAACAACCATATCATTGAAACTAATTTTTACAGGCGCCACTTCATTAATTTTTGTACGCGCTGCAACAGCTGCGTCCATATCAATGGTCATGGTAATATAAAAATGTGGAGCCGTAAATAAGCTTTCACTTAAACGGCGCGCAATGGTTTTGCGCATTTGAGAAACCGGCTGGTCTTCAAAACTTACAACACCTTGTTGTGCAGCTGAAACAAATGCCGGAGCAGCAGCGCCCATGGTTGGAGCTGTTGCAGATGCAGTAGCTGGAACATATCCGTCAATATCAAATTTAGTGATACGTCCATTATCGCCAGTACCTTTTACATATTTTAAATCGATGCCACGCTCTTCTGCCATTTTTTTAGCAAGTGGGCTTGCAAAAATGCGTCCTTCATTTACAACCACCTGAACCGCAGGTGCAGCAGTAGTTGCTGGAGCAGCCATTGGAGCTGCAGCTGGGATTGCAGCAGGTGCAGTAGCAGCAGGGGCTGCAGCGGTTGCGCCATTTTTTACAGCGGCCACAATGGGATCCACATTTGTACCAGCAGCACCAATCACGCAAAGTAAATCGTTCACTAAAATTTTCTCTCCCGCTTTTGCACCTTGGTATAATAAAATACCGTCTTTATAACTTTCAAGTTCCATGGTTGCTTTATCGGTTTCGATATCCGCTAACACATCCCCTTTTTTTACAGTATCTCCTACATTTTTTTGCCAACCTGCAATTACCCCTTCTGTCATCGTATCACTCAAGCGTGGCATAAGCACTACTTCATCCATAGCAGCGGCGTCAAGTGCAGGACTTGCAGACGCTGCAACAGGTGCAGCAGTTGCTGTAGCTGGTGCAGGCTCCGTAGCAGGCGCTGCAGCCGGCGAACCCGCTCCAACAGATGCTATCAGTGAAGCAACATCTTCACCAGCCTTACCAATAATGGCAAGCAAATCATTGACTTGTAATTTGCCTCCTTTTGTAGTACCTATATGCAA
>CAJBRT010000085.1 GCA_903958045.1 uncultured Bacteroidota bacterium
CAGCGGTTCACTATATGCTAGGTCTAAAAAATCGGCTAAGGCAAAGGCTTTTTCGGTTAATGCTAGCATGTCTGATGCGCCGTAGGAGATACTGGTATCAAAATGAGCATTGGGATGCTCGCAAATGGACTTAAATTTTTCGGCTCCATCTCCTACAAATAAAATAGCTTCTTTATCAAGTTCGTTTTTAAAAGATAAAGGATCTAAAATGAGGGCAGTACTAGGTGTTGTAGGCGTTAAATTATGCGTATAAATACCTGTGAAAACCTCCATTCTTCTGGCGTCTAGTAGGGCACAAATGGCTGAATGGTGGTTGGAGTGTTTAAGAGTAGCCGCAGCTGCAATGATTTGAAGGGTATTAATGCCTATCAGGGGCTTATTTAGTGCGTATGCAATCCCTTTTGCTGTTGCCATACCAACTCGAAGACCTGTGTAACTGCCCGGTCCTATGCTAATAGCAATGGCGTCGATGCTACTTAATAAAATACCAGTTTGCTTACAAAGGGTTTCAATGGCAGGTTGTATGAAACTAGCATGACTTTTTTGGTCGGTGGTTTCAAGACAGGCGGTTACCACACCGTTTTTACTCATGCAAACACTGGCGTGTGCAGTTGCTGTATAGATGAGTAAAAATGTTGCCATGGTTTATTTGGTTACAAGCCTGGTAATAGGCTTACTTGCAAATTTAGGTTGGCAAACTCATAGAAAATCATCAACTTGCTGAAACTTTAAAATAAAAAGATGCCCAAAGAAATAATACAAACAAATTTGGCGCCTGCGCCAATTGGTCCATATAACCAGGCTGTTAAAGCCAATGGATTTATTTTTATTAGCGGTCAAATTGCACTTGATCCAGTGAGTGGTGAAACAGTAACGACGAGTATTGAAGAAGAAACACATTTAGTGATGAAAAACATTGCCGCCATTTTAGCAGAGGCAAAAATTTCATTTAGTCATATTGTTAAAACAACCATTTTACTAAGCGACATGTCACTGTTTGCAAAAGTAAATGAAGTGTATGGAAGCTATTTTACAGACATGCCTCCTGCGCGTGAAACCTTTGCTGTTAAAGGGTTACCAAGGGGTGTCAATGTAGAAATTAGTACGACTGCTGTTGCTGAGTTATAAGGATTCGTTTGCTGTGAGTGTATACGATGTAGAAAATTCCATCGTATGATTTGGTTCAATAATGAGTAGTCCAATACCATTGTTAAAACTATCAGGTGCGCTTGTCAAATTTTCAATCGCGATACTATTTCGGTGCGGCGGCGTATAAATTTGCAAGTAAGGATAGTGTTTGTCAGGTGATATGGTTAAGGTAACCGTTTCATTTTTTAAGGTACAATGATGCTGCGTTTCTGAACCCTTATCGAGTAAAAAACAGTTATCTAAAAAAATGCCTTCCATTTTTTGACCTACCATAAACCTATTGTCTTCAATGATATTTCCGGTGGGCAACAAGTCTTCGCTAAATTCAAGTTGCTTGTTTGTTGTAAATGAAAGGGTTGCTGTATCAATGGTGTCGCCTACGCGAAAATAAGGGTGCCATCCATCCGAAAAAGGAATGGCGCTACTATGGGTATTGGTAGCCGTCGTAAACACTTGAAGCCTGTTGCCACTGCTGAGTTTCCACTTAACATGTAGGGTAAAAGAAAAAGGATAACCAGGGTCGGTTCCCTTATAATGATGGCTAAATATCACCGACGCCTCCGATGCAGTAGATTTTGTATGCGTAATTGTAAACGGAGCATTAAATAGAAGTCCATGAATGGCGTGTTCGCCTAAATAAAACCCTTTGATTGTATATTCTTTTTGATGGAAACGATACTTGCCATGTTGAAGCCGGCATACAAAGGGGCTTAGCTTAGAACTTTTAAATCCTGCGGTAGCATTTGTTACAGCATCTTCAATACTTGCAAATCCATCAATGCCATTAAAGGATCCAGTTTTAGTGGGTATGGTAAAGGCATTTAAAAGTGCACCGAACGAATAAAGTTGAACGCGCGCACCTGACGCGTGGTCTTGAAGCTCCACCACCTCATAACCGCTTTCATGATTTGTAACTACCGTAAACTGCATAGGATTCATTTAGATGTAAATGAATGTCTAAGCTACAAGAAAGCCCTCGATTTATAAAACTAACAATTGTTAATATTTTACCCCTAATGTCTTATTTTTGCGGCAGAATTGGATGTAACTATGAACAATGCCAACAAGCACAAAATTAGAATTGTAACCGCAGCAAGTTTATTTGATGGGCACGATGCTTCTATCAATATTATGCGCCGAATTTTACAAGCACAGGGTGCGGAAATTATTCATTTGGGTCATAACAGAACAGTGCAAGAAATTGTGTCCTGCGCCATCGAAGAAGATGCACAGGCAATTGCTGTAACAAGTTATCAGGGAGGGCATATCGAGTTTTTTAGTTACATGCGTGATTTATTAGTCGAAAATGGATACGGACATATCAAAATATTTGGCGGCGGCGGTGGTACTATTTTACCAGAGGAGATTGAACAGTTGCATGCATACGGTATTACAAAAATTTATTCGCCGGATGATGGAAGACGTTTGGGACTCGAGGGCATGATTCAGGAGCTCATTACTTTATCTGATTTTGAAGTTGAAGACAAAGGAGATTTTAGTAAGCCCTTTACACTAGGTGGTCCTATCGATGTTAGAAATGTTGCAAGAGCCATCACGCGCCTAGAAAATAAGGATAGCTATGAAATTAATACAGCAGTATCTAATGCACAAATTCCAGTATTAGGAATTACGGGCACAGGTGGTGCAGGTAAGAGTTCTATCACAGATGAAATTGTAAGAAGGTATTTATATTTATTTCCAAGCAAAACAATTGCTGTAATTTCTGTTGATCCTTCCAAGAAAAAAACAGGCGGCGCATTACTTGGCGACCGCATAAGAATGAATGCCATAGCGCATCCTAGGGCTTATATGCGCAGTATGGCTACAAGGTCAGAAAATGTTGCGTTGAGTAAACATGTATCAGGTGCTATTGATATTTGTAAAGCCGCAGGCTATGATTTTATTATTTTAGAATCTGCGGGTGTTGGACAAAGCGATGCGTCTATTATCGATTATTGTTCGGTGAGTATGTATGCCATGACACCAGAATATGGAGCGGCATCACAACTAGAAAAAATAAACATGATTGATTATGCAGATATTATTTGCATGAACAAATTTGATAAGTCTGGTGCAAAAGATGCGCTTCATGACGTGCGAAAGCAGTACAAGCGAAGCCATGAGTTGTGGGACGCTGCAGATGAAACATTACCTGTGGTAGGCACCATTGCTGCGCAGTTTAATGATCCTGGTATTCATAAACTGGTAGATTTGATTTTTGAAACCGTAGCAGCAAAAACGGGTATTGTTTTTACACCAACAGCTCAGGTCAATACAGTTTCGGAAGACTTAAAAAAAGTAGCACAACAAGCGCCTATTATACCCGCTAATAAAGTACGCTACCTCGCTGAAATAGCGGCAAGCAATAGGTCTTATGATGCTTGGGTGTTAGAACAAGTGGCACTTGCAACAAAACTATATCAGCTAAATGGCACACTAGAAATACTTGGAGCACATACCAATGACACAGCCATTAGTGAGGTTGCAAAAGCAAAAGAAAACATAGCAGCTGCACTAGATCCAAGTTGTAGAACATTGATAGATCAGTGGCCATTGGTTGTAGAAAAATACAGCGCCGATTTTTTATCCTATACCATTAGGGATAAAAACATTTCTATTCCACTTACCACAACATCACTCAGTGGTAGTAAAATTGCAAAAGTAATGTTGCCTACTTATACGGACAGTGGCAGTATTTTAAAATGGCAGTTGCAAGAAAACGTGCCCGGAAAATTTCCCTACACAGCCGGTGTATTTGAACTTAAAAGAGAAGGCGAAGATCCTACCCGTATGTTTGCTGGAGAAGGTTGTCCGGAAAGAACCAATAGAAGATTTCATTACGTTTCTATGGGTCAACCTGCGATACGTTTATCAACGGCGTTTGACAGTGTTAGTTTATACGGAGAAGACCCTGCAACCCGTCCGGATATTTTTGGAAAAATTGGAAATAGTGGCGTAAACATCGCCACAATCGATGATGCTAAAAAATTATACAGTGGCTTTGATTTGTGTGATCCAAAAACATCGGTGAGTATGACCATTAATGGTCCCGCTCCTATTATTTTGGCGTTTTTTATGCACGCCGCTATTGATCAACTTTGTGAAAAATGGATTGCATCTAATAATGCGAAACATCTTGTTCAAAAAACATTTCAAAATAAATATGGTGTGGCGGCACCTCCTCAATATGCTGTGTCAGATAGTGGCGATACACTTCCTGAAGGTAATAATGGACTAGGCCTTCAATTACTTGGATTAAGTGGTGACGAAGTGTTGCCTCCGGATGTATATGCAACCATAAAAGAACAAGCACTGTCTAGTGTGCGCGGTACCGTGCAAGCAGATATTTTAAAAGAAGATCAGGCTCAAAATACTTGTATTTTTTCTACCGAGTTTGCACTTAAATTAATGGGTGATGTACAATCTTATTTTATCACGCATAAAGTACAAAACTTTTATAGTGTAAGTATTAGCGGATATCATATTGCAGAAGCAGGCGCCAATCCAATTACACAACTTGCATTTACACTGGCAAACGGTTTCACCTATGTCGAATATTATTTAAGTAGAGGTATGCATATTGATGATTTTGCACCTAACTTATCATTTTTCTTTAGCAATGGCATGGACCCCGAGTATAGTGTGATTGGTAGAGTGGCCAGAAGAATTTGGGCCAAAGCCATTAAATTAAAATACAAAGGCAACGAGCGTTCTCAAAAATTAAAATACCATATTCAAACAAGTGGCAGAAGTTTGCACGCGCAAGAAATTGATTTTAATGATATCAGAACCACGCTGCAAGCACTTTACGCTATTTATGACAACTGTAATAGTTTGCATACCAACGCATACGATGAAGCCATTACAACCCCTACCGAGGAAAGTGTAAGAAGAGCCATGGCTATTCAATTAATTATCAATAAAGAACTCGGCGCTGCCAAAACTGAAAATTTCATTCAGGGTAGTTTTGCCATTGAGGCCTTAACGGATTTAGTGGAAGAAGCCGTATTAACTGAGTTTGATAAAATCAGTGAAAGAGGGGGTGTATTAGGTGCTATGGAAAGGATGTACCAACGCAATAAAATTCAGGAAGAAAGTATGTATTACGAAACGCTAAAACATACCGGAGAACTTCCTATTGTGGGCGTGAATAGTTTTTTAAATAAAAAGGGAAGCCCTACTATTTTACCTACCGAAGTGATTCGTTCTACCACCACCGAAAAGGATCGGCAAATTGCTAATTTACATGCTTTTTGGAAACGCAATGAAACGGTGGCCCCTGCTAAAATTACGGCCTTAAAAAAGGCGGCTATTGCAGGTGAAAACTTATTTGAATCTCTAATGGACGCTGTTAAATATTGTTCTTTGGGGCAAATTACCGAGGCTTTATATGAAGTGGGCGGTCAGTATAGAAGAAATATGTAACTACCGTTATTTTATTTAATTTAGTGTTCTAAACTACTTTTCGTATGCGATTCATGCTTATTCGTACACTTTTTTTTGCGCTAGTACTTATCCCAACCGTATTAATGGCGCAGGGGCGTCGAATAGATACCACTATGAAAGTTGGCAAAGCAGGCTACCGCATCAATTGTTTCAATAAATCAACTGAAAAAAATCCAATTACCATTTATCCGGTTGGTTTTGAAAGTGAGGCACGTGATTTTAGTTTTGAATTAAAGGGCGTTTTAATGGGAACAGAGGTAGATGATTTAAATAAAGATGGATTTCCTGAATTACTATTATACGTGGCTACCATCGATTCGTTAAATAAAAGCTCGGTGATTGCTATTAGTTCTCAAGAAAATAAATCAGTAGCACCTATTGTTTTCCCAGACATACTCGATGATCCAAGACTACGCGATAGTTACAAAGGCGCGGACAAGTATATGCTTTTAGAAGGGGTTTTAATGCGTACCTATCCTTTGTATGAAAAAGATGCAAATGGTGTGCAACAACCTACTGCCAAAATGCGCCGATTGATGTACCGCGTAGCCCCTGGTGAACAAGGCACGTTGAAATTTGTAGTAGCTAGGTTTTATGACTTTCAAAAAAAGTAAGGGTTACCTGCCCTGAACAATCGTAATTTTTGTAGCAATTTTTTCGGCACCACTATCGTCTCTGCAAATAATTAAGTAAACACCACTGGCTACTTTTGTTCCATTTGTATTTTTGCCATCCCAAATAGCTTGTCCACCAAGCGACCTTGTTTGGTACACAAGCGCACCATATAAATTGGTTATTTTTACAAGCGCATTGTTTGTTAGGCCTCTAATAGCTATACTACCACTATATCCTGGCGGAACTGGATTTGGAAACACAAGCACTTTTTGTTGTGCAGTTACTGCTTCGGTAGCCGTGCTTCTAAAACTACAAAGCCCATTATTTGTAGCTATAAATACTTCACCGGTTAGGGGATCAATAGATATTTTAGAAATATCATTGCCAAGCAAAGGACTATTGTTTGTTGAAAATCTATAAATAACTTTTTCACCGGTTGCACTAATAAGCCAAACGCCATTTTGGGTACCCACCCATTTTCTGTCGGCACCATCCACGGCAATGGTTTGTACATTTTCATCTTTAAATAAAAGTCCCGCAAATCTATCTTGCTGCACAACAGGCAGGAGTGCGTCGCAACCTGCTGCTGTAAAAATATTTTCTACGCACTGAATAATTCCAATGCCTCTATCGGTGCCTACCCAAATAAATCCATTTTTATCTTTTGCCGCACAGTTAACTTGGTTGCTGGGTAAATTACCAATACCTGTTCCTGCTTTATATTGTTTCCATCTATCATCTGTACTAGAAGTTAATGAACTTCCAGGATTGTATACAAATAGTCCATTTGCATTTTTAGTAGTACCCCAAATTTGTCCAATATCATCTATTTCAAGTGTACCTGCATCGGTCATTCCAAATGGATTGATAAAGCCTGTCCATTTTCCATCTGGTTGGTATACATGAATGGACTTAGTGGTTCCCGTATTGCTTACCCAACTATTGCCTTTGCTGTCCGCTACTACACCGCTTGTAAAACAACTATTGTTTGTGGTACCCATAAGGCTGCTATTGCGGGGATTGAATAGTTGAACTTTGTTATTTTGCCATTTTGCCACGCCGAGTTCAGAAGTTGTAAGCCAGATACTATTGTCTAGATGATTGATTGCGATGGATTGAACTCCTGTAACACTATCTAACCCTTTTTGTGCTTGCCATTTACCATTTTCTAAAATAGCCCATCCTTTTTTTGTATTTGATGCGGCTAATACCCCTGCGCTAGAAGCTAATAGTGCTGTTGTGATTTGACCCCCTGGCCCACCTGGAATCATTTTTACAAAACTACTTGTACTTAGATCTAATTGAATCAGACCCGTTACCTGGTCACTGATCCAAATGATTCCGTTTGAAAAAATACAGTCGTTAGGGTTAATGAATGTATCAGGTTGTTCAAAAATAAGCCCAGTTGCATTACCTATGGTGAATTGATGCGCGCGTGCTTTGCTTGTTTGCTTATCAGTTGTTGCTATGGTGATTTTTTGTTCGGTAAACTGCCATGCTTTAATTTGCTCCGATGCTTTATAAAATAAAGTAGTGGTAGCAGCAGGTTGAATGAGTAGCAGGCTATCATTTTTTTCAATGATGAGTCCAGTAGGTGCGCTGCTTATTTTTTTTACGGGCAAGTTATTTGCTGCGTTATAAAAAACGGTCCAAGATTTCGCATCTGCAATATTTGTATTTGATACAGCAGTTGTATAAATACCATTTTGAGTGGCTGCATACCAATTGCCTGTACCCTTAGTAAGTGAAAAAACTTCTAAAGTATTTCCACTCGAACCTAATATCCAGCTTTCTTTGATTTCATATTTGAATAAGTCTATTACTACAACGCCTAAATTGGTGCTTACATAGGCCATCCCTTTTTCACAATAGATGGAATTGATTTTTTGAATACGACTTGTTCTTACAAGGTCATATATATTTTTTACAAGACCTCCTTTAATGACATCCATATTGTTGTTGGTATAAGCAACCACCAACTGCTCTGTTTCACTATCCCACTGAATAGTAGCAATGGAAGCGTCTGATAAGCCCGTTAATTTGTTATAGTATTCGAACTGACCCGAACTGTTAGTGCTAAAAATAGCCTCCGGCGTAGCGGTATAAATTTTATCTCCTTTTACAACTTGTAAAGTTCCGGCATAACTATGGTGCGCGCGCCAGCTTCCAATAGGCGGTGCTTGTGCAATTACTTGTAATGATAGCAACCAATAGCCAATAAAAAATAGACTTCGCTTAACCCGTAACATGCAATAAAATTAATTCATAAAACTATAGTTCTACCAAGTTATTTTTAATAGCAAATAATGCGAGGCCAACCCTTGTTTTAACGTCTAGTTTTTTGAATAAATGATCCCGGTAGGTGTCTACTGTGCGTGGACTGATAAACATAATATCAGCAATTTCTTTATAGGTTTTGTCTGAACAAACCCAGCCCATAAAGGCCTTCTCTTTGTCCGTTAATTGATTGACTTGATCTTGTTGTTTTTTTAGTGCCGATTCATCACCAATATAATGGATGAGTTTATCAGAAACCATATCGTTGCTAAAGTAACCGTACTTTTTTATTTCATTGAAGGCGGTATAGAGTAGCATGGGTTCTGAATTCTTTAATAAGTACCCATGACATCCATTTTTTAGCATTTGTATGATCGCATAATCGTTCTCATACATGCTGAGTGCAATAATTTTTGTATCGGGTAAATTTTGTCGAATCCACTGCGCCGTTTGATATCCATCCATTTCTGGCATATTAATATCGAGTAGCACAATGCTTGGGGCCTTGTTTTTTTTGAGGGACTCGATAAATAAAAGTCCGTTGCCCGCTTCAATGGTTACTTTATAACCCTTAAATCCAGCAATCATATTGGCAAGCCCAGCCCGCATGAGGCGGTGATCATCTACAATTGCAATCGATATCATGAGCGCCACGCACTTTAATAATAGTGCTTGGCAGTAAGGTAATCTATTTTATTGAATTGCGCTGTAGATGGCTTCCTGAATATTGGGCCTAATATTTAGTCGACCAAATTTGGTATTGTTTCTAGTAGGTGAAACCCTGCTAGATAAAAAGACATATACCAGTTGTTTGCTTGGATCTACCCAAACGCAGGTGCCTGTAAATCCTGTGTGGCCGTATGTTTCAGGAGATACACTTTTAGAAGGATAGGCTTCTTTTCTTGTAGCATTGTCTTTTTCGGGTTTGTCAAATCCTAAACCTCTTCTAGAAATATCAGAACTGTATGCGGTAAATTTTTGAATGGTCGTTTTTTTCAAATAGCGTTTGCCGTCTATTACTCCTCCATTTAAAAGCATTTGATAGAGCTTGGCTAAATCATAGGCATTGCTAAATAAACCCGCATGTCCTGCCACGCCACCAAACATAGCAGCGCCCTCATCATGCACATCTCCATGGGCTTGTTGTGCTCTAAAATGCGCTTCTACCTCGGTAGGTATGATTTTGCTTAACGGCATTTTTGCAGTAGGTATAAAGCCAGTGCTATGCATACCCAGTGGTGTATAAAACTGATCTGCTACATAGGCGTCTAAGCCCATACCGGTAACAGACTCCACTACTTTTCCTAAAAAAATAAAATCGTTATCGCTGTATACATATTTGCCAGCGGTAGGTGTGCTACTAGATAGTATACGCGCATACATGCTGTCCTGCCAATCTTTTCGGAGGTATACATTTTCTGCTACACGTACTGGAAATTGTGGTGTGGCGGTTGTTGAAAAATATTTGGGAGATGGTTTATTGGTAGCAGGGTCCAATACTTCTTTATAAAAAGTAATGAAAGGAACAAGTCCAGCTTGGTGTAACAAAAGATCAGCTATTTTAATCGATGCTTTGTCTGATCCGCGCACCCATGGAATGTAATCGCCAATGGTTTTATGCAGTTTTACTTTTTTTGTTTCAACCAGTTTCATGATGGCCACGGTAGTAGCAGATATTTTAGTAACAGACGCTAAATCAAATACCATATCTGTTTGCATGGGAACCGAGTTATTGTAATTGGTGGTTCCAAAAGCTTTATTGTAAACTACTTTACCATTTTTGGCTACTAACACTACACAGCCCGGAATGGCAGCGCTATCAATGGCTGCTTTGGCAATGCTATCAATTTTTTGAAGCGCCGCACTACTCATGCCTACTTCTTCTGGAACGGCTGTATTAAAATAACTAGCCGTTTCGATACCGCTTCCAAAATTAAAATTATCGCAAACGGTAACTGGTAATTTGCCTTCTGGCTGGGTAACACCTTGTAACAATTGTAGCCCCGCTTTTTGTGTGATTTCATCATCTTCATAACAAACTACTAGGTTATTTGCGTTACATAAGTTTGCTACTGCGTAAGGGTTGCCAAAACAAAAATTAATGGTATTGGCACCCTGAACTTTTGATAATAAATCTAGTGCTGCATCAGAAATTCCAAAATTATTGGCAGGTCTTCTGCTAAAATTGTGCATCCCAACAACAACAGCGTCGTAACCACTTGTTAATTTGGCAATGCTATCTGCCTTAGTGGTACTATCTGAAAAATTAAATAGTACAATATCTGCGCCATAAGCATCTTTGATACTGGTTGCGAAACTATTTTCTTTTGTGATGCCAATTCCTATATAGAGTGTTTTTGTATTTTTTGATGGTAACGGCAATAATTTTTTATTCTCGAGCTTTAAAACGGTTAACGCTTTTTTAGCAAGGATTTCTTTTAGCTCGTTGGTAGAAGCGTTTAGGTCAGCAGCTAAATTAGTAGTATCGATGGGTTGTAAATTGGCGAGCCCTAAATTATATTTAGCGCGCAATACTTTTTTAACTCTTTGGTTCAGGTCTTCCCAGCTTAACTTTCCAATGGCAATAGCTTCTTTTACTTTTTCAATGCTCCCTTCAATATCGCCAGGTAAGCAAAGCATATCGTTACCAGCAATTAAAGACATTACAGAAGCTTCTCCTTTGGGAAAAAATTTTGAAACGCCTTTCATTTCAAGGGCATCCGTAAATGTGATACCGTTGTAGCCAAGTTCATTGCGGAGTAAATTTTGAACAGCAATGGCAGACAAAGAAGTTGGTAAATTGGTGGTGGTATCTAATGCAGGAATGGACAAATGCGCCATCATCACACTACCAACGCCGGCTTTAATCATTTCTTTAAATGGATATAATTCTAATGAGTCAAGTGAACCCCTAGATTTATAAATGATAGGTAAATCATAGTGTGAGTCTACGGCTACGTCACCATGACCCGGAAAATGTTTGGCACAAGCCATCACGTTTACATCCTGCATACCGCGCATATAAGCAACGCCATACTGCGCTACTTTATATTTGTCTTCTCCAAAACTTCTATCATTGATTACCGGATTTTTTGGATTGTTGTTGATGTCCACATCCGGCGCATAATTTATTTGTATGCCAAGGCGCTTGCACTGCTCACCCACAATACGGCCAAATTGATAAATTAAATTGGCGTCATTCACAGCGCCCATCATAAGTTGACGTGGAAAATTGATGACACTATCTAATCGCATACCTAAGCCCCACTCACCATCAATGGCAATCATAAGTGGCGTTTTAGCAAGTGATTGATACGCGTTGGTGAGCGTAGCTTGTCTGATAGGACCACCCTGAAAAAAACATAATCCACCCACGTTAAATTTGGTTACTAAATCGGTAACTTCTTTTACATGCGCTTCTCCCAAATTACTATGAGCTCTTACAATCATGAGTTGTGCAATGCGCTCTTCGGGCGTTAATTTATTGAACTGTGCATTTACCCAGGCTTCGGATGCATCCGATTTTTCAGAAAAACGCTGTGCTTTACTTGTAAATAAAGAGCACCCTAAAAGAGTTATGAGTAAGATTTTTTTCATGATGGTAAATTGAGTGCCACAATGTAAGATTTCTCTTAGTTTATTGGAAGGTATGGGCAAAAAAAAGTCGCAAGAGACAAGCTTTTGCGACTTTTATATACGTTCTATTGAATTATCCTTCTGTTTCTTCTTCTGGCTCTTCAGATAATTTGATTTCGATGTTATTGGCCTTTAAAATGCTAAACCATTTTACCATCTTTTTCATATCACTAGGATACACACGGTCAAAATCCATATCGGCATATACTTTTTTAAAGTAAGCAACAATAGCTGCTGGGTCTTTTTCGGAAGGAAGGGCTTCTTTAGAAGCTAACATCGTTTGAAAAAGCTCCACCAAATTGATATTGTCACGAACGGTATACACTTCAATGCTTTCTAAATGAGAAAAGTTGTGTACTCTGCTGCTTACAAACTTTGTAGTTTGATCTTCTAATGACTTAACGATAGCGCCATCTGTCTTGCTGGCCACCATTTCAAATAGACCACTAAGGCCAGAGATTGATACTAAATTACTGTACTCCATATGCTTTGTTTACGTTGTGCAAAGTAAAGGTAAAATCAGGTTAAAAAACTACTAATTCGTTTTTGAGGCTTCCGCTAGTGCTACATCAAGTCTTGCGCGTAGCGTTTCATAGTCTGTATAACCCCTCGCTAACAAATGAAATTTTGATTCATTCACCTGTAATAATACACATGGAAATCCGGTTACTTGCAATTGTTTAACCAACGAAAACTCATAGTGGGCTTGATCTTTATAGGTTTCGCTGGCTAATTTTTCATAAAAAGTTTCGGGGGCGATGCTATATTTTTCAAGTAAGTGTCTATACGCTTCATTGTCCGTTAAATCACGACCTTCATAATGGAGGGCTATTTGTAAATCGGTTGCAAATTCTACCTGACGAGCAGGGTAAAACTCTTTAAAAATGGAAAGCGCGATGGCTGGTTTTTCGGAATGCGGGAACCAGTCGCTTAATTCGGGGTTTTTAATATGCCAGAGGTAGTCTTCCCCAAATTCTACGCCGGTTAATTCCTCCACATTTTTGTAGGCCCCTAAAATATAATGCGCGGTAGCGCTTATGGAAACGGGCTTTTCGGGTAGGATCATGCCGCCAGAAAGCACTTCTACTTGTAAAGTAGGGTAGTTTTCGGCTATTTTTTTGATAACAGGGCAAAAACCATAACACCAGCCACAATAGGCGTCGTAACAATAAAATAAGGTAGGATTCATCATGCAAAGATAATGCCAATACAAGATGCAACTAAGTTCTTTACCTTTGCAGTCTAAACATAATATATGCCAGGATTTGAATTTTTTGGTGACGAAGAAAGAAAAGAAGTGAATGAGGTTTTAGAAACCGGAATTTTAATGCGTTATGGGTTTGATGGCCCCCGAAAAGGCATCTGGAAATCAAAAGAATTGGAAACCGCCGTAACGCAGGTTTTTGGTTGTAATCATGCACAACTCACTTCTAGTGGTACTGCTGCATTAACAACCGCGATCGCAGCACTTGGTGTTGGTGTTGGGGACGAAGTAATCATGCCAGCATTTACTTTTGTAGCAAGTTTTGAAGCTATATTAAGCGTTGGCGCAGTACCCGTATTAGTGGATATTGACGAAACCTTAACTCTAGACCCGGCCGCTGTTAAAGCTGCAATAACGCCCAAAACAAAATGTGTGATGCCCGTGCATATGTGCGGCAGCATGGCCGATATGGATGCGCTTCAGCAAATTTGCACAGACCACAATTTAATATTATTAGAAGACGCTTGTCAGAGTATTGGCGGCACCTACAAAGGAAAAAAACTAGGCACCATTGGTCATGCCGGAACTTTTTCTTTTGACTTTGTAAAAACAATTACTTGTGGTGAAGGTGGCGTGGTTATGACAAACGATAAAGACGTGTACACCAAATGCGATGCCTACACCGACCATGGTCATGACCACCTTGGCGCAGACCGTGGCGCAGACCTGCATCCGTTTATTGGGTACAATTTTAGAATCAGTGAACTGCACGCTGCCGTTGGGTTAGCGCAAATTAAAAAGCTCGATACGTTTTTATCTATACAGCGCAAAAACAACAAATTATTGCGCAGTTACTTGGAACAAGTTCCGGGCATTCAATTTAGATCAGTGCCTGATGAAGACGGCGATAGCTGTAGTTTTTTGTCTTGGATGCTTCCCACAGAAGCGAGTACAAAAGCTGCGATCGAGTCATTAAAAGAAGCAGGGGTTTTTGCCGGTAATTTTTATTGGTATGCTAATAACTGGCACTACATTACCAAATGGGATCATTTAAAAAATGCTATTACGCTAAACCGTTTACATGACGCGCAAGCAAACGCTTTGTTGGGTTTACAAACACAGTCTTTTGCAAAAAGTGACGCCATTATGAGCCGAACTGTTTCTACCGCCATTAGTTTACTTTGGACAGAAGAACAAATAAAAGAGAGAAGGGAGAAAAAATGTTAGCAGCGATTACCAAAGCATTATAATTACTTGAATTTCACGGATGTCTTTAAGTCAATCTTTTCAACAAAAATTATTACAAAAGCTATCTCCGCAACAGATTCAGCTGATGAAGTTGTTGCAGGTACCTACCGCTAATTTAGAAGAAAGGATTCAATCTGAATTAGAAGAAAATCCTGCACTTGAAATGGCGGAGGGTGAAAAAGAAATTGAATTTGGCGAAGAAGTCGATAATGAATTTGATGCTGAAATACCAGAGGACGAGCCCGCCCCCTTAGATGAATACGAGCCTTCTGATGAAACCGACTTTATTGTAGATGACGATGGTGAAATTGCAGACTATAAATTAAAGGATGACAATTATCCTGAAATGGATGACAATGCTGTCATTCCTATTAAAATAGAAACAAGTTTTCATGAACTCTTAACGGACCAGCTAGGCATGTTAGAGCTTGATGAGCGCGAATACACCATAGCAGAGCAGGTGCTTGGTAGTTTAGATGATGATGGATATTTACGAAGGGCGCTTTCTTCTATTGCTGATGATTTGGCATTCAGACAAGGTATTGAAGTGTCAGAAAAAGAAATTGAAAAAATAGTTTTACGCATTCAAGATTTTGACCCAGCGGGTATTGGCGCTAGAGATTTACAAGAATGTCTTTTACTACAATTAAAAAGAAAAAAGTCGGAAGGGAAGTCTGTACAATTAGCCATTACAATTCTTACAAAATACTTTGAAGAGTTTACAAAAAAGCACTACGAAAAAATTCAACGCCAACTAGATTTAAGTGACGCAGAAATTAAAGAAGTAGTGGGTCAGATTATAAAATTAAATCCCAAGCCAGGCGGCAATTTTACAAATATTGACAAGGCACAAACCTATATCATTCCAGATTTTTTTGTGCTTAACAATGGAGGGCAATTAGAGCTTACTTTAAACAGTAAAAATGCCCCAGAACTCCGTGTTAGTGAGAGTTACAGAGATATGCTAAAGGAGTATGAGAAAGGCAGCAAAAAAGATCCGCGCCAAAAAGAAGCAGTCCTCTTTATCAAACAAAAAATTGATGCTGCCAAGTGGTTTATTGATATGATTGAACAGCGTCAGGCAACGCTTGCAAATACCATGAAGGCGATATTAGTGCATCAACAAGCCTTTTTTTTATCGGGCGATGAAACGGTATTAAAGCCCATGATTTTAAAAGACATTGCGCTTCAAACAGGATTAGATATTTCTACGGTAAGCAGGGTTGCGAACAGTAAGTTTGTTCAAACGGAGTACGGTACGTTTAGACTTAAATTCTTTTTTAGTGAATCATTAAGTACCGATAGCGGAGAAGAAGTAAGTACCCGTGAAGTTAAAAAAATATTAAGTGAACTTATTGAATCTGAGGAAAAACAATTTCCACTCAGCGATGAGATTTTAACCGATATGTTACAACAAAAAGGGTATAATATTGCAAGAAGAACTGTGGCAAAATACAGAGAGCAATTGCATATACCCGTTGCGCGTTTACGAAAAGAATTATAATAGCATGATAACAAATACGCCTACAACAACGCATCCAATCCTTCGCTTTTTGGCGCAAGTTGTTTCCTATGTATTACATCCGCTGTTTATACCTACTTACATTTTTTTGTTACTCATGACGCTTTTTCCGTATGAGTTTGCTGGTATCACACCATGGCAATTAAAGCTTCGTTTGTTTAGTGTGTTTTGGATGACTGCTTTTTTCCCAGCCTTTGCTGTTTTTTTATTGTGGCGTTTAAAGTTTTCGGAGAGTATTTATTTACGTACTCAAAAAGAACGCATCATCCCATATATCATTACTATGTTTTTTTATTGGTGGATGCATTATTTGAGTAGAAATTTTACAGATCAGCCGGTTGTTTTACAGTTTTTTTATACGGGCATTTTTATGGCAACTTCGGTAGGACTCATTGCAAATAATTTTTATAAAATTAGTTTGCATGGGATAGGCATGGGCGGAGCAAGTATGGCCGTTGTTTTATTTGCATTTCATTACCACCAACCCATGGGTCTAGTAATTGCAGGCGTATTATTACTTACAGGCATCGTAGCCACTAGTAGGCTGTATATTTCTGATCATTCCCAAAAAGAAGTATACATGGGATTACTGGTGGGCGCCCTTTGTCAAGCCATTGCTTATTTCTTTGTCATGTAGTTAGCATTTTAATGCCATATTTATACGACTTTTGCAGCGCAAATCAATAAAACCCTCACTATGTGGTACTCATTAGGTCAATCGATTATAAAACGTCGTGTTCTTCTATTGGTTATTTTATTAGTAAGTACCTGTTTTATGGGGTACCACGCTTCAAAAGTGTCACTTAGTTACGAGTTCACAAGAGCTATTCCAACAGACAATCCTAAATACCAAGATTATCAAACTTTTTTAAAACGTTTTGGCACAGATGGCAATACCATGGTTGTGGGTTTTGAAACAGATCATTTTTATGAGAAGTCTTATTTTAATGCGGTTGCTCAATTGCAAAAAACAGTTAAAAGCCTAAGTGGTGTAACAGCTATACTCAATATTCCAGATGTTGTTAATCTAGTAAATGATACGGCGGCTGCTCAGTTTAGATCGGTAAAAATATTTACACCTCCCTATACGAATCAAGCAAGTTTGGATAGTGCTACCATTATTTTTAAGTCGCTTCCTTTTTATAAAACATTACTCTATAGCCCATCTTCCAATGCCTATTTGATGGGCGTTTCACTCGATGGCGCTATCATAAATTCTAAAAATAGATCAGCCCTCATTTATGATATCAATAAAGCTATTCAAACTTTTGAAAAAGAAACAAACTCAACAGTTCGCCTAAGTGGGCTTCCATATATCAGAACGATTGTTGCTGATAGAATTAAAAAGGAGATGAATATCTTTTTGATTGCCTCTTTTGTTTTATCGGCTTTAACCTTACTATTATTTTTTAGATCCATCAGTGCCATGGTGATGAGTATGGTAGTGGTTGCAATAGGCGTGGTATGGAGCCTTGGAACTGTTGTTTTATTTGGGTATAAAATAACACTCTTAACAGCGCTCATTCCACCACTTGTAGTAGTGATTGGTATTCCTAATTGCATTTACTTTTTTAATAAATACCACACCGCCTTTTTAGAATTAAAAGACAAAGACAAAGCAATTATTACGATGGTGGGTCGAATGGGTATTGTGACCCTGTTTTGTAATATCGCTGCTGCTATTGGATTTGCAGTTTTTGCTTTAACAAAGAGCGCGCTCTTAAAGGAGTTTGGACTCGTTGCAGGCATCAATATCATGGTGTTGTTTTTTATATCACTCATATTTATACCCGCAGTACTCAGTTATTTACCAGCGCCTAAACCAAAGCATACACGTTATCTCGATAATAAAATTTTAGAAAAATTATTGGTAAAAATTGAGCGTTGGACATTCAACCATGCTAAATGGGTTTATGGCGTAACCATTGTAATTACCGTGTTTGCACTTATTGGAATGAGTAAATTAAAGTCGGAAGGATTTATTGTAGATGACCTTCCTAAACAAGATAAAATTTACACCGACCTTAAATGGTTTGAAAAGAATTTTGGTGGTGTAATGCCACTTGAAATTATGGTGGATACCAAAAAGAAAAATGGTTTACTCCGCACCACCGGACCTATTTCAAAAATAGAAGCGTTGTCTGTGTATATAGCTGAGCATCCCGAAACCGCAAGACCGCTGTCATTTGTAGAAGGATTGAAATTTGCAAAGCAGGCTTACTATGATGGCGATACTTTAAGTTATGACATTCCTTACGAGGGTGACCTTGCCTTTATGGGCCCCTATTTAAAGTCACCAGCACCGCAAGGTTCGGGTGTTGAGGTTAAAAAAGAAGGGGTGGCAAAACTGCTCAATAGTTTTATGGATAGTGCAAAGCAGGTGGCGCGCATCAGTGTGAACATGAAAGATATTGGAAGCGCTAAACTGCCTGTCTTAATCAAAGATTTCGAAACAAAAGCCAATGAAATATTTGATACGGCGCATTATAAAGTAACATTTACGGGCAGTACGATTACATTTTTAGAAGGCTCTAGTTTTATTATTAGAGGTTTACAAGAAAGTATTATTTGGGCTTTTTTACTGATTGCACTTTGCATGCTTTATTTGTTTAGATCTATTCGAATTTTACTTTGCTCACTCATTCCAAATGTTATTCCACTTGTCATTACAGCAGGGGTAATGGGTTGGGCTGGTATTGCATTAAAACCTTCTACGGTATTAATATTTAGCATTGCGCTAGGCATTGCAATTGATGTAACCATTCGTTTTTTAATCAATTACAAACAAGAATTACCACATTATAATCATCAGGTGGCTCCAACGCTTATTCAAACCATCAAGCACACAGGAATTAGTATCATTTATACCTCACTTGTGCTGATAGCTGGTTTTATTATCTTTTGTATCAGTGATTTTGGTGGCACCAAGGCATTAGGCTGGCTTACCTCTTTAACCCTTGTAGTGGGTACTTTAACCAATTTGATCCTTTTGCCGGTGCTCATTTTACATTTTCAAAAGGGCAAAAAATAGAACGAACAGATTCTTTGTTGATCTGTTTAAGAATTACTTAATTATCAGCTCATATTATAAACGTATTATATATAATATGATTGAATCGTATATTATTGATTATCAGTTTTTTATACATTCATTTAGCAATAAATTGTGTGATTTCGGTAAATAATCGAAGAATTACTAGTAATAACCACATCTAAAAGGGGGCTATTGTTAATATTTTATTAAATTAGCGTCTGCATTTTTACATTAAAAACCAAAATATGAGAAAATTAGTTGTCATGATTTTGTGTGCAACACTTGCTTTTACGCAGTCTTTCGCACAAAACCGCACGGTTAGCGGAAAGGTTACCGATGAAAAAGGCGCTGCTATTGCTGGTGCAAGCGTAGTTGCTAAATCATCTAAGGCGGGTACTACTACTGCTGCCGACGGTACCTTTAAATTAACTGTTGCCAATTCAGTTAAAGTATTAACGATTTCTTCTTTGAACTTTGTTCAAAAAGACGTTACCATTGCTGCAAACAATACAGCAAACGCTTCACTTATAGCTTCTGCTGCAGATGCTTTGGATGAAGTAGTTGTAGTAGGTTATGGTGCTGCAAAAAAGAAATCAGATGTTACGGGTTCTGTAGTAACTGTTAACGCTGAAAAATTACAAAACAAGCCTACTGCTAACATGTTTGATGCCTTACAAGGTAAAGTACCAGGTTTGCAAGTATATAACAGTTCTGGTGAGCCTTCGGCTACACCATCTGTTCGTTTAAACGGTGTGGGATCTTTGGGTGCAAGCTCAACTCCATTATATGTAATGGATGGTATTCCTATCGATGCGGGTACAATTGTTAGTTTAAACCCTGAAGACTTTGAATCAGTTACTGTATTAAAAGACGCATCTTCTACCTCAATTTATGGTTCAAGAGCGGCGAACGGTGTAATTTATATTACGTCTAAAAAAGGTAAAGTAAACAGTTCTAAAATTACGGTTCAATCACAATATGGTGTTTCTAATTTAGTGAAGCCTACGCTTGATTTGTTCAATAACTTTATGAATACCAAGCAACTTACAGATTTTTGGGTTGCAACTGGCTTTAGAACTCCAGCACAAGTTTCTTCATTATTAGGAGCTTACAATGCTGATACCAAGTGGTACCAACAGTATTACAAAGAAAACATTCCTACACAACAAATTGATTTAAATATCTCTGGTGGTGGTGGAAAAACAACGTATTACATTTCAGGTTCTGCATTTAAGCAAGAAGGTCTAACGTACCGTTCAGATTTTGAGCGTTACACGATGCGTGCTAACATCAATACAACCGTTAACAACTGGTTTAAATTAGGCGTTAACTTATCTGGTGGTTATGATGAAAGACAAACCAACCCTTATGGTTCAAACCAATTGAACAGAGGTTTATCATTACTTCGTCAACCATTCTATTCTGCCTATGATCCAAATGGTGTAAAATATCCAGATATTATTCCGGGTGGTAACTTTTACAACCCTAATTATTTAGCGGATAAATTACTAAGTGTTGGTTCTAACGTACAATTTAACCCAAGTGGTTTTATTCAGTTAAATCCATTTGCTGGCTTTACGCTTAAGTCTCAAGCAGGTATGGAGTTTTACGATTACAGAGGTTCTAGTAAAACATTGCCTTCGTTTTTAGGTTCTCTAAACAATGGTGCAGCTTCTGAATCATTTTCAAGAGGTACAACTAAAACAATTACCAATACTGCAGAATATGCATTTAAATTCAAGCAGCGTAACAGCTTTACTTTACTTGCAGGTCAAGAATTTATCTCTAACAATTCAAACGGGTTCAGTGGATCTTCTACAGGTCAAACAGACGACCGTTTGATGTTGGTTTCTGCTGGTCCTACAGGTTTTACTGCTGGTTCATCGATGGATGAATATGCGTTTGCTTCTTATTTTGGACGTTTAAACTATAATTTAGATTCTAAATATTTTATAGACTTATCTGTTCGTAATGACCAATCATCTCGTTTTGGTAGAGCTTTAAGGGGCGCTACTTTTTATTCTGCAGGTTTAATGTGGAAAGCTAAAAACGAAAAGTTCTTACAAAATGTTAAGTGGATTGATAATTTAGTAATCAAAGGAAGTATTGGTACAAGTGGTAACTCATCTATTGGTAACTACCAATCTTTGGCTACAGTGGGAACCAACCTATACAACTCTGCTCCAGGATGGGGTGTAAGCTCTGCGGGTAACCCAGAATTATCTTGGGAAACACAAAGACAAATTAACATTGGAACACAAGCAACTTTATTTAACAAGCTTAATTTAGATATCGAATATTTTGATCGTTTAACTTCTAGCATGTTAATTAGCGTTCCATTCCCGTACACTTCTGGTTTCTCTTCTGTTACTTCTAACGTAGGTAGCTTAAAGAACTCAGGTTTCAACGCAAACATCAATTATGATTTCATCAAAAAGAGAACTTCATTCTTGAATGTATATGTGAACGTGGGTTATGTAGAACAAAAGATTACAGAATTATTCCAAGGCAAACAATACTGGATCATTCCTAATACCGGTGTTTGTTGGGCTGTAGGTCAACCAGTATCTTATTTCTATCCTATTTGGTCTGGTGTAAATCCAGCTAATGGTGATGCTACTTGGTACACACCAAATGCAGATCCTAATAAAATTGTTGAAACAACAAAATCTGCTACAACTAGTGCGTTTAACAGTGCAGGTTTACAACAAAATACAGGTATCAAAAGATACGCGCCGTTTAATGGTGGTTTTGGGTTTAGCGCTGGTGTAAGAGAGTTTTCTGTAAGTGCAGATTTCTCTTTTTCTAAGGGCAAATACATGATCAACAACGACCGTTACTTCTTTGAAAATCCGAACCAATTTACTGGTTACAACCAATCTAACACGGTACTTGATTATTGGAAAAAACCAGGTGATCAGGCTCGTTTCCCAAGATATGGTGTTCAGTTTACTCAGTTTGATACAAGGTTAATTGAAGACGCTTCATTCATGCGTTTAAAAGCCTTAACTTTTGCTTACGATTTTTCAAAAACTTTGTTGAACAAGCAAAAAGTATTAACTGGAGCTAAGTTCTATGTTACCATGCGTAACATCTGGACCCTTACCAATTATTCTGGTCCTGATCCTGAGGTTGATACCAACGTATCTTTAGGTGCGAACCCTAACACAAGTCAAGTTGCTGTTGGTTTAAATCTTCAGTTCTAAGCTTTACATAACCAGTTAAATGAAAATGAAAATGAAAAAATTATTTATAAAAAACATGGTCGCTTTTGCAGCAATCCTTTCATTGGGATCTTGCGAAAAAAAGCTTGACCTATATCCGTATAACAGTATTGAGTTGTCTCAATCATTTAAAACGGTAAAAGATGCTGCAACATGGAACACAGGTTTGTATGCAGATTTTCGTGGTAGAGTGTATGGCTCTTATAACATCTCTCAAGATGTGCAAGCAGATCAATTAAACGCTACCCTAGATTTTGGTAACAGAAATGGTAACCCGCACAGATGGGGAACTAGCTATCTAGCAGATGATGGTGCTTTAAGTGGTTCTTGGTCTGGCTACTACTTTGCTTTAAGAAACATCAACACCTGTATTGCAGGTTTTGAGACTATTAAAACTACAACAGCTGCAGATGCAACAGCCCTTAACAAATACAAGGGAGACGCTTATTTAGCGCGCGCGTATTACTATTCAGAATTGGTTTTACGTTTTGCAAAAGCGTATGATAAAGCAACCGCTGCTACCGATTTAGGTGTGCCGTTGGTATTAGAATTTAATATCAATGCAAGACCTGCTAGAGCAACCGTGCAAAAAGTATACGACCAGATTTTATCTGATATCGCTACTGCTAAATTAAATTTAGCTGGCTCTGCTGGAACTCCAGGAGCTACCAGGTTTAATATCGATGTTGCTACTGCTCTTGAAGCGCGTGTACGTTTACACATGCAAGACTGGACAGGCGCTATGGCTGCAGCTAATACTATTATCACTGCTAATAAGTATCCTTTACTAAATACACTTACGAATTTAAATAACATGTGGACCAATGACTTGGCTACAGAAGTTATTTTCAATTCTGCTGTTGTAAAGCAAACTGAATCTGCTAACACCAACTCTATTTATTTAGGTTTTAATGGTGCAACTGGTAAATTTACGCCAGACTTTATCCCAACTGTAGATTTTGTTAATTTGTTTGCTGCTTCTGATTTAAGAAGAAGTGTTTACTTAAAACAATTACCATGTATTGTACAGGGCGTTAACTACCCAACAATGTGGTGTGTAAACAAATTCCCTGGTAACCCAGCATTATTTACTGGTGCTTTTACCAACTACCAACATGCGCCTAAAGTATTCCGTTCTGCAGAGCAGTTCTTGATTTACGCAGAAGCTGCTGCTAACGCAGGTGGTGCTAGTGAAGCGCTTGCTTTATCTACACTTAATACTTTACGTGTTGCTAGAGGTTTAACCGCATTATCTGGTTTAACAGGCGCAGCTTTAATGACTGAAATCAGAAACGAAAGAACCAGAGAATTAGCGTTTGAAGGTTTCCGTTTATTTGACTTGAAGCGTTGGAAGTTAGGCTTTACAAGAGGTACACCTCAAGATTTAGGTGCTATCAATACAACACCTGCTACTAGCTACCATCAAATTAATGTAGCGGCTAGCAATCCTCAGTTTGTATGGGGTATTCCTACTTATGAAATCAATATCAACACCAACTTAGTTCAAAATCCAGGATGGTAATTGATGGAGTTATTCAATAAAAAAATGGCGCTCGATTTCGAGCGCCATTTTTTTTATCATCTATGCTAATATTTATTTTAAAACCGCTGCTAATGTTTTTTCTAAATCTTCACCTCTTAAACTGCTCGCAATAATTTTACCCGTCGGGTCAATTAGTACGTTAAATGGAATGCCATCAAATCCATATAAAGGAACCATGGTAGATTCCCATTGCTTTAAATCACTTACATGCTTCCAATTTAGTCCGTCGTTTTTAATAGCCTTCATCCAAGCTTCTTTATCATTGTCTAATGATACACCAAGTATTGTAAAGTTTTTATTTTTAAACTTGTTATAAGCAGCTACCACATTTGGGTTTTCTTGTCTACAAGGTCCACACCAGCTAGCCCAAAAATCAACGAGTACATATTGGCCTTTTAATGAAGACAATGAAAATGCCTTCCCATCTGTGTCAGGTAAATTAATTTCAGGCGCCTGCTTATTTAATAGTGCATAGCTATTACCTGCGTTCGGTGCAGCTTGTTGAACCGTCATGAGCGCTTTAATTTTAGCAAGCCCCGTATGTTCTTTAAACTTGGTTGCTGCCTTTTCTACAAGCTGCTTAACGGCTTCTTCTGGCATTGTTCTTGTTGCCATACCAATGGCATAATAGATAGCAGCAGGACTTTTTGAACTATTAATAAATTCATTAACGATATTATTGATAGATACAAGCTCGTTGTCTCTGTTTTTAGTTAATACTTGTATTAAGCTATCGCTTCCAGACTGTTGTTTTAAGCTTTCTAATGCATTAAAAACAACCATCAATGAGGAATCGGCTACACTATATTTTGCAAATAAAGTTTGAAGGCTTTTACTCGCGTCAGAATCTTCAATTTCGTATTTCTTGGGTTGATTCACATCAATATTTACGCGAATATTGTTATCGTCATTGATCAGTAATACTTCGGGTCCTCTTTCTAAACTTAGTCTGTACAACCCTTCTTCTAGTGCAGTAGCCTGTAACTCATATTTACCATTTGCTTGTAAAGTAGCGGAGTCAAGTATTAAAGGCTCTGATCCTGCAAAAGGCAATTCTTGCAAGTAAATTTTTTGGCTACCTCCATTAGTTACTTTACCACTTACCGTAAAGCCACCGTATTTTTTTTCGGCACAGCCAAACAAAATAGTTGCTGCAATTAGAGACACACTAATTGTTTTTTTCATGATTGATGTATTGATTAATAATTATTTATTTAATTTATTGATGAGCATATCGCTTACTTTGTTTGGATCTGCTTGACCCTTACTTGTTTTTTTAACTGCGCCTATAAACAAACCGATAAGTCCTTTTTTCCCTTTTTGGTATTCAATCACTTTGTCTGGCATACTCGCAATGGCAGCGTCTACCCATGCTTCTAAGGTATCTGAGTCATTTACTTGTAGCACATTTAATTCAGTGGCAAGGGCTAAAACATCTCTTTTTTGACCATCCACTAATTGAGGCAAAATTTTAGAAGCCGCTACCGAAAAATTTAATTGACCAGCGTCTATTAGTTGAATAAGATCTGCTAGTGTAGTAGGCTGTAGCGCAAGTCCTCTATAATCAAGCCCCGCTTCATTTAAAAAGGATTTAATTGGGCCTAACATCCAATTGGCCAACGATTTAAAATTGTTTGTATGCGTGGCGGCTGCTTCAAAATATTGAGCTGTCGCTAAAGAATCACAAAGCTGTGCAGCATCGTAAGCGCTCAATTGATACTGACTCATTAATTTTTCTTCTAGGGCAGCCGGTAAAATAGGCAGCTCCATTTTTATTGCATCGATATAGGTTTCGCTTAATACAAAAGGTGCTAAATCAGGATCTGGAAAATAGCGGTAATCATTTGCTTCTTCTTTGTCGCGCATGGCAAATGTAGTGTCGTTGGAGGCATCAAAGCTTCTGCTTTGTTGTGTAATACTACCACCTGCTTCAAGCAGTTCAATCATTCTTGCTATTTCAAACTCAATGGCTTTTTTTACGTTGCGAATAGAGTTCAAGTTTTTAACTTCTACTTTTGTGCCTAATTTTTTTTCTCCTTTTAACCGTACCGACACATTGGCGTCACATCTTAGTGAACCTTCCTCCATATTTCCATCACAAACGCCTAGCCACTGCACTAGTTTTCTAATTTCAGTAACATATGCAAATGCTTCATCGGCACTAAATAAATCAGGCTCTGTAACAATTTCTATGAGCGGTGTACCCGCTCTATTTAAATCTATCAGTGTATGTGTAGGATCAATATCGTGAATACTTTTTCCGGCGTCTTCCTCTACATGAATTCTATTTAACTGTACAAGGCGCTTTTGACCTTCAACCTGTATTTGCACCGTTCCACCTGCGCAAATAGGCGTGGTGTGTTGAGAAATCTGATATCCTTTGGGAAGATCTGGGTAGAAGTAGTTTTTTCTGGCAAAGAAGTTTTCCTTGACAATGGTACAGCCGCAAGCAAGTCCCATTTTAATGGCAAACGCAATGGCTTTTTTATTGGTTTTTGGAAGACTTCCCGGATGGCCCAATGTGATGGGGCTGATGTGGGTATTGGGTGCCGCACCAAAGGTTGTGGCGTCGACGCTAAATAGCTTGCTTTTAGTAGCTAGCTGTGCGTGTACTTCTAACCCGATAACTGCCTCGTATTGTTTGCCTTCGGTCATCTCAAACAAAAATAAGATTAGTTACCGGGTTATCGCACACTTAGAACCTTATATATTAGCCTTCTTTACTTTTTTGGGAATTTTAACGGTCACTTCTTTAGACTTTCCGTCACGTGTTAATTTCAGGGTGATGGCGTCACCTGCTTTTAAATCACTGGCTTTTTCTTGAAGCGCAGTAACGTCTTTAATCTCTTTTCCGTCAACAGCTATGATGATATCATTTTTTGTGATACCTGCTTTTGCAGCAGGAGAGCCTTCTGTTACTTCAATTACTTTTGCACCAGTGCCTTCTGCGACGTCTTCTATACTGATTCCCATTTTTGGACCATCCTCAAATCTTGTAATAAAATCAAAAGACTCACCCATTTTGCTCATATCAAGTGGCATGCCTTTTACGATTTTTAGTTCGCCCACTTTCCCTTCTAGTTTAGGAAGTGGCGCATTCATGTCATCAGTTTTGAACATCATCACTTTTGGAATACCAGGCACACTACCCATCATTTCTGGTAAATTAACACCATCAACGGGCTTACCATTAATGGTTACTTTTCCATTTTCTACAATCACTGTCATTTTTTGAGGACCATCAGCCTTTCCGTGAACGATGGTTGTGTCCATTCTTTTTACAATGACAACTTTCTTTTCTTCTTGTGCGTTAGCAGCTGTTACTAATAAGCAGCCTGCTGTAAATAATGAAATAATTTTAAGCATGGTTTTAGTTTTTATATTTTCAAAGATATTTTTTCACCCTCTAATAAAGTTTATTTTAACAAACTCTTTACAGTTTCAATAACCTGTGTTAAATTACTAGGATCTTGACCACCAGCGGTTGCTAGGCCTTTTTGGCCACCACCACCACCTTTAATAATTGCTGCAATTTGGTCTTTTATAATTTTTTGTGCGTCTAGTCCTTTGCTGGTTTGTAAAGTGTCATCAACTAGTACAGCAACTGCTGCTTTACCTTCTATATTAGCTACTAGTACCACTAGTAAGTTTGTATAACTCGCTTGTAGCTCAGCACATAATTTTTTTAGACCATCTGGATTGCCTACTGTTACAACGGCGCCAATAAAATGGGTGTCACCAATAAGTATTACATTAGATTCCAATTCTTTTTTAATAGCAATAAGCGCTAGTGCCTCATAAGATTCAATGCGCTTTTTTAACGACTGTACATCAGCAACCATTTGTTGTACCGCTTTAACGGGCTCTTTGGTATTTTTTACAAGCTCTTTAATGGTTTCAAGCTCCGCTAGTGCATCGTTTACTTGGATGTTGGCGCCTTCGCCACATACTGCTTCAATACGTCTAACGCCTGCTGCAACTGCGGATTCATGTTTTAATTTAAATAAGCCTAACTCACCAGTTCCGCCAACATGCGTACCGCCACATAGTTCAATAGAGTAATTAGGATCCATCATAACGACCCTTACGGTATCACCATATTTTTCTCCAAATAGTGCCATAGCACCCATGCCAACGGCTTCATCTTTTGTCATTTCTTTAATGACTACCGGAATATTTTCTCTGATTTTTTCGTTGACAATATTTTCTATTTGCTTCATTTCGTCATCACTCACTTTTGCAAAGTGCGAAAAATCGAAACGAAGTTGTGTAGCATTGACGAGGCTTCCTTTTTGAGCCACATGAGTACCGAGTACTTGTCTTAAAGCTGCGTGCAGTAGGTGCGTGGCACTATGATGTGCCGAAATATTTTTTCTATTGTTTGTATTCACTTTTGCAAATACGGCTCCTTCTAAACTGGTTGGTAGCTCAGTAGTAAAATGAATAAAAAGATTATTTTCTTTTTTGGTATCAATCACATCCACACTTGATCCGTTAAATTCAAGTACGCCTATATCACCTACCTGTCCACCACTTTCGGCATAAAAGGGGGTTGTTTCTAAAACAATTTGAAATCCTGTTATTCCTTTGGCGGTTACTTTTCTATACTTAGAAACCTTAGTTGTTACTTCTGTGTTTGAATAACCCGTAAATATTTGAGTACTACTCTCATGCACAATGGTCCAATCATCAGCGTCTATCGCAGTGGCAGCCCTGCTTCTATTTTTTTGCTGCTGCATTTCTGCTTCAAATCCATTTTCGACAACTGTTAAATTATTTTCTTGCGCGATAAGTCTGGTAAGGTCAATGGGGAATCCATAGGTATCAAACAGTTCAAACGCGGCTTTACCTTCAATCATTTTATTTGTGGAAGCCTTCATTAATTCATCTATTCTTTTAAGACCCTTATCTAAGGTGCGTAAAAAAGAATCTTCTTCTTCTTTGACTACTTTGGTTACAAAAGCTTCTTGTGCAATTAATTCAGGAAACACTTCTGCGAATTGAGCGGCAAGTATTGGAACGAGTTGAAAAAGTAAAGGTTGTTTGTAATCGAGATAGGTATAATAATAACGAACCGCTCTTCTTAAAATACGTCTAATCACATAGCCGGCGCCTGTATTAGAAGGTAGTTGACCATCAGCAATGGTGAATGAAATAGCTCTAATGTGATCTGCTAATACTCTAAATGCAACCGCTTCTTTGCTATCAGATCTATCATATATTTTTCCAGTAATATAAGCCACAGCATCTATGGTTCCGCTAAATACATCGGTGTCATAATTACTCTGCTTACCTTGAAGCACGCGCACCAAACGTTCGAATCCCATTCCTGTATCTACGTGTTTTGCAGGAAGAGGCTCAAGGGTTCCATCTTTTAAACGGTTGTATTGCATGAATACATTGTTCCAGATTTCAATTACTTGTGGATGGTCATTATTGACAAGGTCTCTACCTGGAATTAATTTTCTTTCTTCATCAGATCTGCAGTCAACATGAATTTCAGAACATGGACCGCAAGGGCCCGTGTCTCCCATTTCCCAGAAATTATCTTTTTTATTTCCGAAAATAATTTTGTCTTCTGGCACTAATCTTTTCCATGCTTCATATGCAACAGTTGACATTGGTAAACCTTCTGATTCGTCTCCTTTAAAAACAGAAACATATAAACGGTCTTTATCAATTTTATATACCTCAGTTAGTAATTCCCAACTCCATGCAATCGCTTCATCTTTAAAATAATCTCCAAAGCTCCAATTACCGAGCATTTCAAACATGGTATGGTGGTAGGTATCTACCCCCACTTCTTCGAGGTCATTGTGTTTACCACTTACGCGCAAACATTTTTGGGTATCTACAATACGTTTGTATTCAGGTTTTTTATTTCCTAAAAAATAGTCTTTAAACTGGTTCATACCAGCGTTGGTAAATAGAAGGGTAGGGTCATTCTTTACTACAATAGGGGCAGAAGGAACAATATGGTGTTTTTTCGAAGCAAAAAA
>CAJBRT010000086.1 GCA_903958045.1 uncultured Bacteroidota bacterium
AATGTGGGTGTGGTACTCATGGGAGAAAGTGGCTCTATCAAAGAAGGTGCAAAAGTTAAAAGAACCGGTAAAATTGCCTCTATTAAAGTAGGTGAAGGTGTTGTTGGTCGTGTAATCAACACATTAGGTGAGCCTATCGATGGTAAAGGTCCAATTGCTGGTGAATTATATGAAATGCCACTTGAGCGTAAAGCGCCGGGTGTAATTTATCGTGAGCCAGTTAAAGAACCATTACAAACAGGTATCAAAGCAATCGATGCGATGATTCCGGTAGGTCGTGGTCAACGTGAGTTGGTAATTGGTGACCGTCAAACTGGTAAAACGGCCATTTGTGTTGATACCATTATCAATCAAAAAGAATTTTACGATGCAGGCAAGCCTGTATACTGTATATATGTAGCGATTGGTCAAAAAGCATCTACTGTTGCTGGTGTTATGAAAACCCTAGCGGACAATGGCGCCATGGCATACACAACTATTGTTGCTGCTCCTGCTGCCGATCCAGCTCCACTTCAATTCTACGCTCCATTTGCGGGTGCCGCTATTGGTGAGTACTTCCGTGATACTGGTAGACCTGCTTTAATTGTATTTGATGACTTATCGAAGCAAGCAGTTGCTTACCGTGAGGTATCATTACTTTTAAGAAGACCTCCTGGACGTGAAGCATATCCTGGTGACGTATTCTATTTGCATAGCCGTTTATTAGAGCGTGCAGCAAAAGTTATCGCGAATGATGAGGTTGCTAAAAACATGAACGACTTACCGGCTTCTATCAAGCATTTGGTAAAAGGTGGTGGCTCATTAACGGCACTTCCAATTATCGAAACACAAGCGGGCGACGTTTCTGCATATATCCCTACCAACGTAATCTCTATTACCGATGGTCAGATTTTCTTAGAAGGTAACTTATTTAACGCAGGTATTCGTCCAGCGATTAACGTAGGTATCTCTGTAAGTCGTGTGGGTGGTAATGCGCAGATTAAGTCGATGAAAAAAGTAGCAGGTACCCTTAAATTAGACCAAGCTTTATACCGTGAGTTAGAAGCGTTCTCTAAATTTGGTGGAGACCTTGATGCTGCTACTAAATCTGTAATTGACAAAGGTGCACGTAACGTAGAAATCTTAAAGCAAGCTCAGTACACGCCATTTACCGTAGAAAAGCAAGTTGCGATCATTTACTTAGGTACACAAGGTTTACTTCGTGAAGTAGCTGTTAAAAATGTAAAAGAATTTGAAGCTCATTTCTTAATGGAAATGGAAAACAAATTACCAGAAGTTTTAGCTGCTTTCAAAAAAGGAGATTTACCTGAAGATGGCCTGAACAAAATGGTTGAATTAGCGAAAGGTTTAATGCCTCAATACAAATAATAGCACTGTCTATATATTTTAAAGCCTCCACTTTTGTGGGGGCTTTTTTATTTGCGAACATCTTGGTTACTTGTTTGTTATAATAGCATGTCGTCAGTAATTCAAGTACAGGGTCTCACTAAAAAATTTGGGTTTCAATTTACAGCAGTCAATGATTTATCATTTTCTGTAAATAAAGGAGATGTGTATGGCTTTTTAGGTCAAAATGGAGCGGGTAAAAGTACGACGATACGTATGCTACTTTCATTAATAGAGCCAACTGCTGGGCATATAGAAATTTTTGGTTTGCCATTAGCTAGCAACCGCTCAGCAATTATGAAAAAAGTGGGAGCAGTAATTGAAAAGCCCGCTATGTATGAATACTTAACAGCCTTTCAAAACTTAAAAATATTTTCTGCATTAAGTGGCGTCTCCAAAACCAAAAAACAACTACTGCATGAACTCGGTGTGGTAGGACTCGCTGCAAGAGCAAATGATTTGGTTCGGACTTTTTCACAAGGGATGAAACAACGACTTGCCATAGCTATGGCCATGGTAAACGATCCTCAACTTATTTTACTCGATGAACCTACCAATGGATTGGATCCACAAGGTATAGCGGATATTAGAAATCTAATTTTACAACTGAGTAGAGAGCAAGGTAAAACCGTACTCGTTTCTTCTCACTTGTTATCAGAAATAGAGCAGGTAGCCACAAGGCTCATTATTATTGACAAGGGTTGCAAATTAGTAGAAGGCGATAGCAAAGATTTATTTGACACGAGTAAAACAGTAGTTGAAATTAATACCCTCCATAATGAGCAGGCCTTAGAAAAGCTCCTGCACAGCAACTGGTCGGGTCAATTACTTGTTGACCGCTGTAACAGCAAACAGGTGGTCATGCAGCTCGATGAAAAACAACTTCCTTCTTTGCATAAATATTTGGTTGAAATGGGTATTGGCGTGTTGTCTGTAAAACCCATGCATTCTCTCGAAGATTATTTTTTACAAATCACTTCAACTCAAAAATATGTTTAGTCTCGTTCAAGTAGAGTTGTATAAAATATTTAAAAGACCCAGAACCTATATTGCTTTTGGAGCAGTTGCTGCACTCATTGGTATCATTCAGTTTGGGCTAAAAGTAGATGGGAAAAGCTACCTCGATTTTATGCTGAACGATTTAAGCAGCTCACTTGAAATTGATGGTAAAATTTTAAATGGTTATTTGGTTTGTTATGTGATGCTGCAATTACTACTTGTGCATGTGCCACTTTTAATTGCACTGATTGCCGCCGATATGATTTCTGGTGAAGCCAATATGGGCACGCTGCGTTTGTTGTTGATTAAACCGTATAGCCGAACGACTCTGTTACTCGCAAAATTTATAGCAGCTATTATCTATACTTTAATGCTGCTGGTTTGGCTTGCAATATTGGCACTTTTTGGAAGTATGCTTTTATTTGGTACCGACGACATGTTTTTGTTAAAAACCAGCTATGTGGTTTTGTTAAAAGAGTCGGATGTTTTTTGGCGTTATATTGGCGCTTTTGGTTTTGCAGCCCTTGCCATGACCACCGTGGCTGCGCTTGGTTTTTTCTTATCTGTGTTTGCCGAAAACTCGATAGGTCCCATTGTTGCAACTATGAGCGTGATTGTATTTTTTACCATTTTAAGTACCCTTAATATTCCCATCTTTAATATCATCAAACCGTATTTGTTTACTACGCATATGATTGGGTGGAAAGAGTTTTTTGATATAAAAGTAAATGCCTCCAATGAAGCTATTATTGGAAGTATCCAAAACCCAGAAAAAATAGTTAAAGCCTCTCTAGTACTCGTTGCACATACCATTGGATTTTTTGTTGCCACTTTACTGGTGTTTAGAAAAAAAGATATCCTTAGTTAATATTCGTGTATGAAAAAGTGTTGTTTATTTGTTTCGTTTATATTTTGCGTATCGGTTGCTATGGCGCAGGACGCAGCGCAGCTTATCAAAATAGTAAAAGCAAAGTTAGATCGTGTAGATAATTATGAAGCTACTGGTGTCATGAAAACGGATATTGCTTTTATCAAAGCGCC
>CAJBRT010000087.1 GCA_903958045.1 uncultured Bacteroidota bacterium
CAGCGTGCCGATACGATTGCACTTCAATACTATGATAGAGTCTATAAAAATCCAAAGCTCCGTGATGCGCGTGGTTATATCATACCAATAACGCAAACAACTACTGCTACCAATTTTGTAAATATTTTAATCAAGAGTGGTATTCGTGTAGAAAAAGCAACCAAAAACTTTGAAGTAAATGGTAAAAGTTATGAAGCGGGTTCTTATGTTGTAAAAACCAATCAGGCGTTTAGACCGCACGTGATTGATATGTTTGAACCGCAAGACCATCCCAACGACTTTCAATATCCTGGTGGCCCACCGGTAAGACCTTATGATGCAGCAGGTTGGACACCCGCATACACCATGGGCCTCGAGTTTGACCGTATACTAGAACCTTTTGAGGGTCCATTTGAAACCATCCCGTATGGTCAGGAGCAAAAACACATTGGTTCATTTGCAAAGTTAGCAGGTGCTGTTGGCTATACATTTGCTACCAACGAAAACGCAAGTTTTGTGCTTGTAAATAATTTATTAAAAGAAGGTATTGAAGTAGAAAAAACGAGCGAATATTTTTATGTAGCTGCTTCTGATAAAGCACTTGCTATTTTAGAAAATGCAGCAGCAAAAAATGGTGTAAAAATAATGGGCGTATCGCAAAAACTTGCTTCAAATAGTATTCCTGTAAAGCCTAGTAGAATAGCACTCTGGGATGTATATGGGGGTTCAATGCCATCAGGCTGGACAAGATGGATTTTTGAACAGTATCATTTTCCATTTACACTTGTGTATGCAAAAGAAATCAATGCCGGCAATTTAAAAAGTAAGTATGACGTTATCTTATTTGTTGGTGGCGCTATTCCTGCGTACCGTTCAGAGTTATCAGCTAATAATGGCATGAGTGAATTTGAAGGAAGGGAGCCAAGTGAAAAAGACATTCCTGAAATGTACCACGCGCAACTTGGAAGAATTACGGCTACAAAATCTATTCCAGCTTTAAAACAGTTTGCAGAAGAGGGCGGAACCATTATTACTGTTGGTAGCAGCGCTAATTTAGCCTACCATTTTAAATTACCTGTGCGCAATGCACTTGTTGAAATGGTGAATGGAAAAGAACGTCCACTCCCTGGCGAAAAATTTTATATTCCTGGATCTGTTATGCAGGTAGCCGTTAATAATTCACTTACTGCCAATTGGGGTATGAAGCCAACAGCAGATGTTTATTTTAGTGCTAGCCCAGTATTTAATTTACTCCCTAATGCTACTGCTAGCGGTGAAATAACACCACTTGCATGGTATGCATCGGATAAAACATTACGCAGTGGCTGGGCTTATGGACAGTCATACCTAAATCAAACAGTTGCTGCGTTTTCTGCCAATGTGGGTAAAGGTAAACTGGTAGTATATGGCCCGGAAATTACCTTTAGAGGGCAAACGCACAGCACCTATAAAATGTTATTTAACCACTTGTATTTAGACAAATAAATTATACTAATAAATAAAAAAACCCTAGCAATTTACATGCTAGGGTTTTTTTTATGATGTTTGAAACCTATTCAATAATTTATTTAGGTAACACAACTGCATCAATTACATGGATTACACCATTTGTTGCAGTTAAGTCGGCAGCTACAACAGTTGCTGAATTGCCATTTTCGTCGGTTAACGTTACTTTACCTTGTTTGATGGAAGCAACAAGTTTATTTCCACTTACTGTGGTAAGTGATAAAGAACCACCATTATCTTTAATTGCTTTAACGACAGCAGCAGCATTAAATGAGCCTGCAACTACATGGTACGTTAAAATTTTAGTTAGGGTAGCTTTGTTTTCTGGCTTTAACAATGTTTCCAAAGTTCCAGCAGGAAGTTTAGAAAATGCAGCGTTTGTTGGAGCAAACACAGTAAAAGGACCAGCACTTTGTAAGGTAGTTACTAAATCAGCAGCAGTTAAGCCAGCAACAAGAGTTGTGTGTTCTTTTGAACCAACTGCGATGTCAACGATTGTTTTTTGCGCTTGTGCAGCAAATGAAGTGGTTAATACAGTTGCTATAACTGCAACGAATAATTTGATTTTCATATTGTTATGTTTATGCTACTAAACAAATGATTAGACAAATTGTTCGATGAATTAATTGTTAATTCTTATTTAGTCTAATTACGGTTTATTAATGTTATATTTAATGAAAACAAGATCTTTATGTTCAAAAATTTTTCAGCATCCGATATATTGATGCTCACTGCTGCATTTCTTTCTTTAATTTTTTCTGAACTATTATGGTTTAACGGAGAAAAAGAATCCGCGATTTTTATAGGCTTATGGGTTCCATCAATTCTTGGATTCGCTATTTTGCTCAAACTTATAAATAATCAAAAATGACAGATATCATACCCTATTTTGCCGGCTTTATAACCCTACTTTTTGGTGCTGCATGTGTGCTTATTTTAAATAAATACAAAGGATACAAATAAGACTACATGAGTAAACTATTAGACATATCTAGTAATTACTTTGATTCTTATTTTCATCCTGAAAAAATAAGAAAAGTAGAATTGCTCATTTTAAGGTTAGCCATTTTTTCTTTTTTGTTGCATCTCTTTATAATTTTTTTAGGGAACAATGTTGTTTATTTCAAAAACTTCCAGCATAGTTATCTAAAAGCAATTTATACGCCTTTTAGTTTCATACTATTTTATGAAGTGTTTTTGCTGGTAATTATAATTCCAAAATCTATTTCTGAATTTATTGGAAAACAGTTTGAGGTTATCACTTTAATTACGCTCAGAAGCTTCTTTCATGATATTGCTGATTTAGATCTTATTCGTGCAATAGATATTAATAATCCATTTTTTGTTAGTTTATTATATGATTTAGCAGCTGCGCTTGTCATGTTAGGCTTCACGATATTGTATTACCGTATTTATCAAAAAAATAGTGTAACGGAGCAATCTTCTGAGTTAACTCATTTTATTGGCATTAAAAAATTAGTATCGTTAGGGATGATACTAGTGCTGGTTATATTAAGTGTTATAAGCCTTTATCAGTGGGGTGCTCAGATGATTGATGCGCTTCGTATCAATAGCAACTACCCCAATCCAAATACGGTTTTTTATATCGACTTTTTTTCTATCATGATATTTGTGGATGTTTTACTATTGATCATTTCATTTATGTATCAATTTAGTTTCTTTTCTATTTTTAGAAATGCCAGTTTTATCATAACAACAATTTTAATTCGAATTTCTTTAACAATTGACAAGCCCATGAACTATATTGTGGTGCTAATTGGATTTCTTTTTTCAATCATTGCTTTTTATTTGTACAGTCTTAAAAAAACAATCAACAAACAAACAGTTTAGTTTTTATGGTTTACATTTTTATTCTTTTAGTTAGTCATTGGTTTTTATCTCTATTTTTTCATACATTTTTCTTGCACCGTTTTGCATCTCATAAAATGTACGAGACCAGTAAAAATTGGGAAAGAGTTTTTTATCTATGTACTTGGTTTTTTCAGGGATCGTCTTATTTGGTACCCCGCGCTTATGGAGTGATGCACCGTATGCATCATGCATACAGTGATACAGACAAAGACCCACACTCGCCTCATTTTTTCAAGGATATCTATGAAATGATGAAAAGCACTATAACTATTTACAGGTCTTTTTTATTAGGTCAAAATGAGCCCGATGCTGCGTTCACCAATGACTACTTGCCTATTTGGGAAAAATTAGACCGCTTTGGACATCACATGCTTACAAGGTTATCCTTTGCGGCATTGTATACATACTTGTACTGGTTATTTGCACCCAATTATTGGTGGTTTTTACTACTTCCTATTCATTTTTTAATGGGTCCGCTGCAAGGTGCTATTGTTAATTGGTGCGGCCATAAATATGGTTATCGAAACTTTGATAGTGTTGATCAGAGCAAGAATACAGGCCCTTGGGGTGTTTTATTAATGGGTGAATTATTCCAAAATAATCACCATCATAAAAAAGACGATGCCAATTTTGCCAAAAAATGGTTTGAGTTTGATATTACCTATCAGGTAATGCGTCTATTTAATTATTTAGGAATCATACAATTACGCCGTTCCTAAGAAGCAATAAAGCATTATATGGTCACCATTGCGTTTGATGCTATTTATGCGCATCCTTTACCGGAGAATCACCGGTTTCCCATGTTAAAATATGAGCTAATACCTGCTCAATTACTACATGAAGGGACTTACACTGCTGATCATTTTTTTATTCCTAGCGCATGTGCCGCAGAAGTTGTATTAAAAACACACGATGCGAACTATTATCAAAAATTAATCTCTTTACAATTAAGTGCTTCTGAACAAAGAGCAATTGGTTTTCCTCAGTCAAAGGCTCTTATTGAACGAGAGTTCATTATCACACAGGGCACTATCGATTGCAGTATTGCTGCATTAACAAATGGGATTGCACTCAATGTTGCCGGAGGAACCCATCATGCTTTTGGGGATAGAGGCGAAGGATTTTGCATACTCAATGATATGTGTGTTGCAGCCAATTATTTATTGGATAATAATTATTGTAAAAAAATAATGATTGTAGATTTAGATGTGCATCAAGGTAATGGTACGGCAAAAATCATGCAAAATAATAATCATGTTTTTACATTTAGTATGCATGGCGCAACCAATTATCCATTTCGAAAAGAAAAATCAGATCTAGATATTGGGCTCGCTGATGGAACTACGGGCGAATTGTATTTATCTATTTTAGAGGACACGCTTCCTAAACTAATGAGTCAGGTAAAACCTGATTTTGTTTTTTATTTATCGGGCGTAGATATTTTAGAAACGGATAAGTTTGGAAAACTAAAAGTAAGTTTAGAAGAATGCAAACGTCGCGACGAATTTGTACTATCAAGTTGTAAAAAAAATAATATTCCTGTCGTAGTAGCACTGGGAGGCGGCTATTCGCCAGATGTAAAAACAATTGTAGAAGCACATTGCAATACATTTAGATTGGCAGCCGATTTATTTTAAAAACTATACCGTAAACTAGTAACTAAATTACTCCCGGCAGCAACAATTCCAGATGAATACGGCCTGTAGCGCTGATTGGTAATGTTTTCCCATCCTAGGTGTATTTGGAATTTACCCATATTGTAATTCGCTTTTAGATTGATGGTATACCAACTAGGGCAGAACGGTTTTCCACTCTTATCTACTGCATAAATAGCTGTTTTTGCTTTTTCACTAGGCGCTAAATTTTCGCTATTTATCTGACCATTAAACTGCGTGTTTAGTTCTAGTACAAATTGATTTTTTTGCCACTGAACAGCACTGCTACCAAATAAAGGTGGTGCATGTCTAAGCGGTACTTGTTCATTTTTTACATCATCCGTTTCATGGCCTTCCATCCAATTTAGTTTTGTTTGCCATTTGGTATGCTTATCAAAAAATAGTTCCCAACCTAATTGTACGCCCCATACTTTTGCATTTGCTACATTTTGTATGGCGTTTACCCTACTTTTTATTCCATCATAAACAATGGAGTCTTGCCCGTTAAAACTAAAAGGTCTATTGGTTAGCGCATTGTTTAAGGTGGTTGTAAAAACAGATAGATAATAATTTATCTTTTCTGGTTTATTGTATTGTACACCTATTTCATAGTTCCAGGCATATTCTGGTTTTAGTTGATTATTGGGAACTACAACGTTTCCAGGTGCCGATTCAAAAACTTTACCAATATCATCGATGTTTGGCATTCTAAAGCCGGTAGAAGCCAGCGCGTTTAGTTGTAAATACTCGCTAGGTTTAAACACGAGTCCAATATTTCCTGTGAGGTTGCTATTATTAATTGTAGACGATGTAAATGGAAATCTAAAAAACGTTGTATCAAAACTAGCTTTTGTTTGTCCTGCGTTGTAGCGTAATCCAGTAGAGAAATTTAGTTTTTCAGTGATTACTTTTTTGTAGCTCGTATACACTGCAAAAGAATTCCAGGTAGCGCCATCCGGATAGCGAGTGGCAACTTTTGATGTTACATTATTTGCAATATGTACATTCGTCGCTTTTGATCCTACTAAATTGCCTACCCATTCTGCCCCGTAAAAAATTTCTTGGCCTTCATTAATAGCCTTGGTAAAATCTACATTGATAGAAGTAGCATCTACATTTTCAGTTTGTGTTCTTTGATTATTATTGTTTCGCCTACGGTCTATTCTACTTTCTTCATATTGTTGATATGCGACAATTAGTTTGGCTTCATTGTACAAAGCAGTTGCTTTTTTATGCAGTATTTGAAAATTTTGCATGGTCCAAAATTGTGGCCCATAATTCCATTCGGCAAAACGTAAATTACCAGCGGCATATTCAATTAATCTGTCGTAGCGTGGTATATTTCCTGTTTTTGAATAATGGAATCCATATTGGATATCCCAGTGCTGGCTTGGTTTATACCTTAATTTAGTGAGTAGATTATTTTGATGATAGCCCGATTGTTTTTGAATGTACGGATTTGTGTTTTTTACAACTACATCTTGATTTCCAACACGCTCGATGTATTCTTTACGTAAATAATTGTCTTGACCTCCATTTTTACCCATTTGTAAATCACCAAAATCACTGGTGGTAAAGCTGGTTAAAAAAGAAAGCTTATTTGTAGCAATATTTATATTGGCATGC
>CAJBRT010000088.1 GCA_903958045.1 uncultured Bacteroidota bacterium
GGCCTTGTAAAAGCCCTTAACCCGCTTGGGCACTCCGGGCAGCGGAGGTTGCAAGAAGTGGTGGGTTCAAAGGAAATAGAAATAGGCACCCCCCAAACTATGGGCTTGCCCGTTAAACGGCTTAACTGGTAGCTGATATACACTTTTGCGCCATTCCATAACCGCCTAGGGGTTAGTTTGGATAAAAAGTTAAGGGAGTCGTTGAGGTTAAATTGCGGCACGGTGTAAATTTACCCGTTTTAACAAATAATTTGTACCAGAATATTTTATTTATTGCGTAAAAAGTAGGAAATTTATAAGGACTTCAAATTAGAGGTCGCAAACAACAAAAATTTTCAACTTTTTCTCATAAGCAGTTAGTTTTGGTTATGGCCCCAATTTCTATTGGGGCCTATTTTTTTAGGCCTGCTTTTGCCTTTTGAAACTTAGCGAAATCGCAAGCGCACCAAGGCTTCCAACCATGTCCGCTAAAATATCTGCTCCTTCAAATGAGCGGTTGGCAACAAGGTCTCTTTGTACAAATTCCATGACTACGCCATATAAAATACCCGCTATTGATATGAGCCAGTACCAGCCTAATTTTTGCCTGCCCGAAAGGGGCGAGGTAAACGCCGGGAAATGAAAGAGTATGCATAGCATGCCAAACATGCCAATGTGCACGATTTTATCGAACTGGGGGATATGTATAAAAAACCACCCACTTGGAACCGAGGTTCCCGGTAAAGTGAGTAAGAATAGACTCATCCCTAAAAAAATAAAACCAGGTAAGAAATATAGTTTTTTCATTGGGTTACCCAACAAGGGCTGCGTAAGCTTCGCTGCTCATTAAAGCGGCTACATCTGCGGGGTTACTAACGGTCATTTTAACCATCCAGCCATCACCATAAGCATCTGTATTCACCAGCTCCGGTTGTTTTTCTAAAAGTGGGTTCACTTCTGTAATGCTTCCTGCAACAGGTAAAAATAAATCACTCACCGTTTTAACTGCTTCTACGGTACCAAATACTTCTTCGGCAGCAAGTGCTTTACCAACTGTATTGATGTCGATATATACAATATCTCCAAGCTCATGCTGTGCAAAGTCAGTGATACCAATGGTTGCAACGTTTCCGTCTAATTGAATCCATTCGTGATCTTTGGTGTAATATAGGTTTGCAGGAAAATTCATAGTTATTTATTTATAGGGTGCAAAGATTGCATATTTATTCAAATTGACCAATCATTTGATCAACTAGTTTTAAAGACCTTCCTTTTCAAAATAAAGCAGAACATGGTCCTTTAAAAAATTCTCTTGATCAGGGAGGTGCATCACCGGCAGTTCCTTGATTTGCTCAAAATGAGGCCATCCATCGGGGTCTTTTCCTGCAAAACGGTAATAATCGCTGGCGCTTAATACGGTACAAACCGCCACGTGCATGAGGTCCTGTTTTTGTTCTTTAGATATTTTTTCTTGAATAAAACCGGTTTCCTGCATGCCAATTAAGAACAAAACCCCTTCTAAATCAGGCTTTTTGTCAAAACGGGCTAGTAATTTGGCCTCTAATTGCCACCATCTTTGTTGTAAATCGTCTGTTGCAAAACTCATATTGCAAATGTAAAGCGCAAAGCAGTGCGTACATCAGCTTTCAAAAGTTATCTTTGCAGAAATAGTTGATTTTATGTTACAGTTGAGTGTTTTAAGAAATGACCCTGCCTTTGTGAAGGAAAGATTGGCGGTTAAGCATTGCAAGCAGTTGGACCTCGTGGATAGCATTATTGCACTAGACGACCAGCGTAAAAAATTGCAGTTGGATTTTGATACGACGCAGGCAAAAGTAAATGCGGCTTCTAAAGAAATTGGTAAGATGATGGCGTCCGGAAATGCGGCTGGTGCAGAAGCCATCAAAGTAGAAGTGTCTGGATGGAAAGAAAGTTTAGATCCTATAAAAATACAAATGGCGGAAATTGAAACGTCATTAACCAATCAATTGTTACAACTTCCTAATTTACCAGGTGCACCCGTACCTATTGGTAAAACACCAGAAGACAATGTGGTGGTAAAAACTGGTGGACCAACTGCTTCACTTCCAGCAGGTGCGGCGCCACACTGGGATCTTGCAAAAAAATATAATTTAATTGATTTTGATTTAGGCAATAAAATTACCGGTAGCGGTTTTCCAGTATATATTGGAAAAGGCGCTAAACTTCAACGCGCACTCATTCAGTATTTTTTAGATTTTAATACAGCTGCTGGTTACACCGAATACTTACCGCCATTTATGGTGAATGAAGCTTCGGCACTGGGTACAGGACAACTTCCAGATAAGGAAGGGCAAATGTATTATATGCCTGCCGATGATTTTTATATGATTCCTACCGCAGAAGTTCCGGTTACCAATGTGTACCGCGACGTTATTATTAAGCCCGAAGAATTTCCGATTAAAATGACTGCGTATTCTCCATGTTTTAGAAGAGAAGCAGGTAGCTACGGAAAAGACGTGAGAGGACTCAACCGTTTACATCAATTTGAAAAAGTTGAAATCATACAAATAGTTGAACCGAGTACCAGCTATGCAGTGTTAGATGAAATGGTAGCACACGTAGAAAAACTAGTGGCATCGCTAGAATTACCTTACCGCATATTAAGACTTTGTGGTGGCGATATGGGTTTTGCAAGTGCTATTACGTATGATTTTGAAGTGTATAGTGCAGCTCAAGAAAGATGGTTAGAAGTAAGTAGTGTTTCAAATTTTGAAGCCTACCAAACCAACCGTTTAAAATGCAGATTTAAAGATGAGAATGGTAAAATGCAATTCGCACATTCTTTAAATGGAAGTTCATTAGCGCTTCCAAGAATATTAGCTTGTTTATTAGAAAATCATCAAACTGCAACTGGCATTAATATACCAGCTGCACTCCAAACCTATTTTGGTGCAACAACAATTTAAATCACTTACTATGTTACAAAAATGGGCTAAAAGAATTGGCTATACCGTATTAGCTGTATTTGTTTTTATCAATATTATTGCCGCTTTTCAGGCCTATAAGTTTACCCATTTTTATGCGGATGCGCCAAAGCCAAAAAAGCCTTCCGACATGTCTGCGTCAGAAAAAGCAAGTGCTATCTTTTTTGGTGTACAATATCCAAAAAGCAAAGTGGTAGATTCTTTTTTGGTAGCGCATGACACCGTTACTATTACAACAGAAGATAGCGTTCGTTTAGAAAGTTGGTATGCAGCTGCTGATACTGCAAATGGAAAAATTCCGCGCGGTACGGTACTCATGTTTCATGGACATGGTAGTAGCAAAAGTGGCATCATTGCAGAAGCTACGGCGTTTCATGAAATGGGTTATCATATTATTGTAACAGATTTTAGAGCGCATGGAAATAGTGAAGGATCTACAACCTCTATTGGTATGTATGAATCGCGTGATGTAAAAGCAGTGTATGATTATGTGCTTGCAACCAACGAAAAAAATATTGTACTCTATGGAATTTCTATGGGTGCGGCAACTATTACAAAAGCAGTATCAGCATTTGGCTTAAAACCTTCAAAAGTAATTTTAGAAATGCCTTTCGCAACCTTACAGGATGCAGTAGCTGGTCGTATGCGCACCATGGGGCTTCCACAAGAGCCGCTTAGTACTTTACTTACTTTTTGGGGTGGTGTAGAACTCGGTGCTTGGGCGTTTAATTATCAACCACAACAGGACGCTGCTGCGATTAATTGTCCCGTACTGTTGCAGTGGGGTGTTACAGATCCGCGCGTAACGGAATCAGAAACCCATCAGATATTTAAAAACTTAGCAAGCCGTGACAAAGAACTCATTAAATATTTGCAAAGTGGACATCAGAGCCTTTGTAAAAATGAAAAGAGTAAGTGGTATATGACAGTGGGCCGCTTTTTAATGATGTAATGCAATAGTATTACCAGTTGCTAAAACGGATACCAACCGCAAAAGGATACTGTTCTAATCTGGTATAAGAATCATGTAAGGTATTTAAGCTGTAGGAACCGTAAAGTTTAACCGGCCCAATTCCTAGTTCACCAATAAGCGCGGTTCTAAATGGAGAGAGGTCAAAATCACCTTTGTATTTTTGTTTACCACGTTCTTCACTTTTTTGTTTAACCCTACTACCTACTAGGTAACCTGCACTTACACCCGCACTAAAACTAAACCCTTTTTTGTTGCCAGGTGTTGTGTTAACGTGTAACATAAGTGGCACACTTAAGTAGCCGGCAAACAATTTATTTTTAGAAAACGAAATTGAATCGTTGTATAGATATGGGAAACTTTCTTTTCTGTAAGAGACTCGCGAGTCGTATCTAAAATTATACATTTCCATACCCATACCATATTTTAAAAATACCGCTTGCTTAACAATGCTCACTTTTTGCATGAAAAACCAAAGGTTTAGATTGGTTGTTTTGCCGTTGTTTACATTAAAAGTTTGCTTGTTGGGCGCCCCACTAGCAGGGCTAAAGGTTCTGAGGTAATTGTTGTTAACAACAGCAGTAGCATAGTTGGTTTCATCTCTATTGCCTGCAAATCCAAGATCAACAATCCACCAGTTGGTACTTATTTTTTTAGGTGCCGGTTTTTTTCTTTCAATTTTAATAACAGGATTATTGTCGAGGTTGTTGGCTTTAATGCTGACATTTCCAATTTGAACAGTGGCGCTATTGCCAACTGACACAGCGCCATTTGCATTTTCGCCACCCTTTTTTATAATATAAAAATTGCCAACTTTAACAGTGTCTTGTTTTACAAGTACGCTATCTGTTTTTGTATAGCTACTATCTGATTGCGCAGCTGCAAATAATGTTCCAATACTAAATAGTGCCGTAAGTACTTTATTTTTCATTTCTGTTGTTTTCCTTGTTTTTAAATAACGCGTTTGCTTTTCTAAAGAGGCCTCTAAATTTATCTTTATCGATTTCAAAAGCGCCCACCATAACAGATCTATTACTGCTGGCGGCTTCTGTATCGATGGTTTCATTGATTGCGCTTGTTTCTTTCGGTTCTGTTGTTTCGTTAAGTGCAAATGGAGCTGTTGTTATTTCTGCTATAACAGTAGGCTTTACATCTATAATAGAGCCGTTGTAGCTTGGTATGGCACTAGCCGTTTCGCTGGCTGTAACAATTGAAGCAGTTGGTATATTTCGTTGTGTAACAATATCAGATGCGCCCCCGCGGCCTACCGTATATGTACTCATTTTTTGATTTTCCAAAACGTTTGTAGACGCCAATAATCCGGCGTTTTCAATAGCATTATTTTTGGTTACATTATTGACTATTGAACTGCTTGGTTTCGCAACATTATTTTTTGCAATGCTGTTTGTTGCAATACTGTTTGTTGTAACATTATTTTTAGATAGATCCTTACCGGCCTCACCACTAAACATACCATAACGCGCCACAATAAAAATAAAAACGGCCGCAGCAACTACTGCCCACCATTTTAAAAACACAACAGGCGCCTTTTCTCTTTCTTTTTTAAATAATTTTTGTTTGTTGGGGTATACAATGGTAGTAGGCTCTACAATAACTGGAAAAATATTTTTATAAAGCAGTGCTTTGTTTGGACAAGCGATGGATTCAATGTCTAGTTTCGTTGATTGTAAAGATTCCAATTCTTCGCCAATAGCTGGATGTAAAGTCACAAATGCAAGCAGGGCCTCTATTTCACGCAGGTTTAATTCTTCGTCGATATAACGAAGTAAAAAATCTTGGTAATTATGTAGGTTTATGTTTTGCATTTATTTTATAATACTTGCTGCGGACTAATTAAATAATTTCTAAGCTTTAGACGGGCCCTGTGCAAATACACACGTACTTGATCTGTGGTAAGCTTTGTGATTTCTCCAATTTCCTCGTAACTATATCCTTCGTAATCTTTTAATAAAACCAAACTACGCTGCGTTTCATTTAAGGTAGCGAGTGCGTCGTGCAATACTTTTTTTAAAGCCTTGTTTTCTTGATAAGCAGTTTGCGTATCGTTTTCAAAACTTTCTTGTAAAGTAATGCGTTTTGCTTTGCGGGTATGGTCAATTAATAAGTGGTAGGCTACCGTAAATAAATACGATTTAGCTTTTTGGGGCTCCACACTGTCTTTATGGATCCATAACTTTTCGAAGGCAGATTGCACAATGTCCTCTGCGTCTTCGGTGTGGCGAAGGTTTTTTACGATAAAGCGGTACACATTATCGGCATAGAGCAGCACAGATTCGTTGTAGTCTTTCTCCGTCATAGCAAAAACACAGTTGTTTTGGTCTTTTCTGTGGGTATAACGATCCCGGCTATAAAAAGTTACAGGCTAGCTCAAAAAATTAATAATCAATCACTTGCTCCTTAATGGCTGACGGAATTTCGCGCCATTCGTACTGCTGATTTCTTAATTGAGGCTCAAATCCAGCCTCTTTAATAGCGTCTTGCATGGTTTTATAGGTAAAACGGTGGGGCGCACCAGCTGCACTCACCACATTCTCTTCGATCATAATAGACCCAAAATCGTTGGCGCCACTATGTAAGCAAACCTGGGCGGTTTGTTTACCCACGGTAAGCCAGCTTGCCTGTATGTTTTTGACATTTGGAAGCATGATACGGCTAATGGCAATCATTCTAATATATTCGTCGGTGGTGGTTAAATTATGCACCCCTCTAATACGTGTAAGTAAGGTATCAACGTCTTGGAAAGTCCATGGAATAAATGCTAAAAATCCTTTTGCATGTTCAGGTTTTAAACTTTGAATTTCACGGATGCGTGTTAGATGAATAAATCTTTCTTCTAGTGTTTCTACATGACCAAACATCATGGTGGCACTGGTGGTAATATTTAGTTTGTGCGCTTCATGCATAATGGCTAGCCATTCGTCGGCACCACATTTTCCTTTAGAAATTAAACGGCGTACACGGTCCACTAATATTTCGGCACCCGCACCTGGTAGTGAGTCTAAACCCGCTTCCTGTAAGGCTTTTAGCACATCGTGGTGACTCATTTTTTCGAGCTTACAAATATGCGCTACTTCTGGGGGCCCAAGTGCGTGCAGTTTAAGTGTTGGATATTCCTGCTTAATTTCTCTAAAAGTTTTGGTATAAAAATCGAGCCCTAAACCAGGGTGATGTCCACCTTGTAATAACAACTGATCACCACCATAAGCAAGTGTTTCTTCAATTTTTTTACGGTAGGTAGGCATGTCTGTGATATACGCATCGGCGTGCCCTGGAATTCTGTAAAAATTACAAAATTTACAATTGGCCACACACACGTTGGTGGTATTTACATTACGGTCAATTTGCCAACTTACTTTACCATGGGGCACCTGAATTTTGCGGAGTTCGTCTGCTACGTGCATGAGCTCGGTGAGGGGGGCATGTTCAAACAAAAACATCCCTTCTTCGATGCTTAAAAACTCAAAATTGAGTGCCTTTTGGTATAAATCTGCTAATTGCATGCTTGCTTATTTTAAATAATGGGTACAAAGGTACTACCGAATAGTTCAAGTTTTAAAAATAGCTAACAGCGTTGTATGTACTTTTGCAGTCTATTTTAACTATTATGATTCAATTCGATCGCTTTGTATTAGACAACGGATTAAGGGTTTTGGTTCACGAAGACCCCTCAACACCCATGGCTGTGGTAAATGTGATGTATGATGTGGGGGCAAGAGACGAAAATCCGGCCCAAACCGGCTTTGCGCATTTATTTGAGCACCTCATGTTTGGTGGCAGCGTTAACATTAAAGATTATGACGAACCCCTGCAACGCGCGGGTGGCGAAAACAATGCCTATACCACCAACGATTTAACCAACTACTATTGCCAGTTGCCGGCACAAAATATTGAAACCGCTTTTTGGTTGGAGAGTGACCGTATGTTAAGTTTAGCGTTTAGCGAAAAAAGTTTAGCAACGCAGCGTAAAGTGGTATGTGAAGAATTTAAAGAACACTATATCAATAAACCTTATGGTGATGTGTGGCATAAAATGCGCACCCTCGCTTACACGGTGCATCCGTATAGATGGATGACGATTGGTAAGGAACTATCGCATGTAGAAAATGCAAAAATAGATGACGTTAAAAACTTCTTTTTCAAACATTACCGTCCTATTAATGCCATATTAGTGGTGGCTGGAAATGTAAAATTAGAACAAGTAAAACGCTTGGCAGCAAAGTGGTTTGGTCCTATCGACATGGGCACAAAATACGAACGTCAATTACCCGTTGAGCCTTTGCAAACCGAAGCTAGAAAATTAGAAGTTGAAGCCAATGTTCCACTCGATGCATTTGTAAAAACATGGCATATGGACGCCCGTTTATCGCCTGGTTATTACGCCGCAGATTTACTCACTGAAATACTGGGAGGTGGCGCTGCGTCTAGGTTGTATCAGACACTCGTAAAAGAAAAACAATATTTTTCTAGCATTGATTGTTATCATTTTGGAAGTTTAGATGCAGGTCTTGTTGCGGTAGATGGAAAACTTGTTAAAGGGGTTTCTATGGAAAATGCAATGAAGGCAGTAGACGAAGAAATAGAAAAATTGAAAGCCACAAAAATTGAAGCAAAAGAATTACAAAAAGTAATTAATCGCACAGAGAGTGTGATTGCTTTTGAAGACATGAGTGTAATGAGTAGAGCCAGTAGTATTGCACTTTACGAATTACTAGGCGACGCTGGTATGATGAACACCGAATTTCAAAAATACCAAGCCATTGGTATTGACGATATTCATGCATATGCCAATTCAATTTTTGACAATAACAATTCCAATACACTCTTGTATCACGCTCAATAAAAAATGACATGTTAGATAGAAAAATATTTCCAACGATAGAAGAGGCGGTTCATTTTGATTTGCAATTAAAAAATTGTGACCGGTTTACCCTGGACAATAAAGTGCCGGTGTATGCCATGAACGCAGGCGCACAGGACGTGGTGATGGTTGAATGGGTATTTGACGCTGGTAATTGGTATGATAAGCAGCCCATGGTGGCCGCTACCACCAATTTTTTAATCAAAAACGGCACGACCTCTAAATCGGCCTATCAAATCAATGATTTTTTTGAATTTCATGGGGCTTATTTAAATAGAAGTTGCTACAACGAAACGGCAAGTATTACCCTACATTGTTTAAGTAAACATTTGGAAACCCTACTACCGGTGGTGTGTGAAATAATTGAAACCA
>CAJBRT010000089.1 GCA_903958045.1 uncultured Bacteroidota bacterium
CGAAGACACTTGCAATCTCTTTTTGCGCAGGTGCGATTACTAAATGCTGAAAATGGATCCTTCACAAATTAAAGTGACAGATATTTCAAAAACGCATCAGTGCAATTTGGCAAAGTATGTGAGAAAAAAATTACACGCATTAGGTATTTATAAAGGACTTACCGTGGTATTTAGTCCAGAAATAGTGGATCAGTCAAAAATTATTGAAACCGAAAAAGCGTTTCCTAAAAAGTCAATTATTGGAACGCTTTCTTATATGCCGGCTATATTTGGTTGTACAACAGCTAGCGTGGTAATAAGGGATTTGGCGGAGTTAGAATTAATAGCGTAAATAAGGCTCCATCTGTTCTTTCCAGCCCGCGCAGTGGGTTAATTTTGTGCAGCTTGCAATAAATTGAGGTAGGGGTAAATCAAATAATTTTTGTGCATTTTGGAGGCCTAATAATTTACTGAGGTGATCTTTGCCACTCAGGTTTACAGCCGTTTTATACGGTGCCCACGTAAACGCCTGCGGGTGTTTTGCTCGAATCATATATACATGAAGCAAACCAAAAAATACGGGTTTAAAATAGGCTGGGTCTATTACCTCAAAATGAATACCCTTGCAAAGTGTATTTGCGTATTTGCCGGATGTTGGCGTCAATGAAATGTCACTGGCTTTTATTTCGTCGCCAAAACTTTGGTTGATAAAACGAGTGATTTCATTTGTTTGCATCCAGGGTGCAGCAGCGGTTTCAAAGCTGTACACACTGCCTCTTCCTTCACTAATATTTGTAGCTTCTAGTAAGCAAAGACCCGGATAGAGTAACATGCTATTGGGGCTTTGAATAGCTGGCGAAGTAGATACAAAATTTGTACCCCAGTCTGTAACCAAATCATTGCGGTCCCAGTTTTTTACCGGAACAACGGTTAGGTGGGTACCTATATTTTTGGTGCTGTTAAAATAAAGTGCCAACTCACCAAGGGTAACGCTGTGTTTGATAGGAATATTCCATCTGCCAATAAATGAACTTGAACTTTCTTCTAAAAAAGGGCCTTCTGCGGCGTCAAAACTTCCGGAAACAGGGTTGGGCCTATCTAACACAATCAATGGTTTTTTGTACAATGCACAGGCTTCTAACACGTACGTTAAGGTCCAGAGGTAGGTGTAAAAACGGGCACCTATGTCAGGGATATCAAATAATAGGATGTCTACATTTTCTAGATCCTGCTGCGTAGGCATGTAGTTATTTCCATACAAACTAATAATAGGGAGGCCTGTAATGGGGTCGATGCCATTTTGTTGCGCTTCGCCATCTGGCGCCTTTGCCGAAATCCCATGTTCTGGACTAAATAAACAAACAATATTAAAACCTGCTTGAACCAGCGCCGCTCTTGAAAGTATACCCGTATTGGTAGTGGCTGCATCATTTGTAACAAGTCCAATCGACTTTGTTTTCCATGCAGGATTTTGTAGGATAATTTCATCTACGCCAAAACAAATCATAGGGTTTCAGTTTTTGTCGCCTCCGCAAATTGAGTTTCTATTTTTAGTTGTTCCACAATATTAAATATGATGGGACATCTATTGTAATGCATAAATGTTGTAAAAAGTCTTTTGTTAAAATGGGGGAGATGCATGGCTGGAAATTCTTTGCATCCTTCAAATCTGTAATCGTAAACGGTGCACTTATTTTCTTTTAAAAAATGACATGGCACTGCACTCATAAGCATTGTTCCATTCACCCCTTTTTCGAGATAATTTTTGTCAAATATTTCTCTGGTTTGTTGCAAATGATTACTCAGAGCATCTGCTTCTTTTTCGTTGATATTGATGAGTAAAGTTTTACAACAATTGCCACAGGCCGTGCAGTCAATTTTTGGGGCAATTTTGTTGTTTAAAGCATGTACTTTTTGGTCTACTACCGCTGGGTCCATTTGCAATAAAAATTGAGCAAATTGCTGGTTGGCCAACTCATTTTCCTGACCCGCCACTAAGAGCTGTTCAAGGTTGGTTTCTAGGTATTTGTCTGCTTCTTTGATGTCGTAAAGGTACATTTCTGGTGTTTATTTTAATAAAAACCCCAAAAAAGCCGATTTATCCACATAAACTGGCCATTTGTAGAAAAGTAAAATTGGGGCTGGTTACGAGGTAGTTAGATTTGCGGGTTGAGTAAAATGTGTGAACTCATTTACCCGAAAAAGTAGGAGAAAAAATGGCTGAAAAAGTAAACAATAGTGCATACGACGAATCGTCGATTAGGTCCTTAGATTGGCGTGAACATATTAGGCTTCGTCCGGGCATGTACATTGGTAAATTAGGAGACGGTTCTGCAACGGATGATGGTATTTATGTACTCATCAAAGAAGTGGTAGATAACTGTATTGATGAACATACCATGGGGCATGGTAAACAAGTTGAAATTACCATCGAAGATAAAACAGTTACCATCAGAGATTACGGTAGAGGTATCCCGCTTGGTAAAGTGGTGGATGTGGTAAGTAAAATTAATACGGGTGCTAAATACGATAGTAAAGCTTTCCAAAAAAGTGTGGGTTTAAATGGAGTAGGTACCAAAGCGGTAAATGCGTTAAGTCAATATTTTAAAGTAACCGCTTTTAGAGATGGTAGAGAAAAAACGGCCATTTTTGAAAGAGGTGTTTTAGTGGACGATCAAAAAGAAACAAAGAGTTCGGAACCGAATGGAACCTTGGTGGTTTTTGTTCCGGACGAAACCGTATTTAGAAATTTCCATTTCATCCACGAATACCTAGACGCTCAACTTTGGAATTATTGTTATTTGAATGCGGGTTTAACCATGCAGTTCAATGGCAAAAAGTATGTGAGTAAAAATGGACTTCTCGATTTACTACTGCGCAAAACCAATCCCGACGAACTGCGTTATCCAATCATCCATTTAAAAGGCGAGGATATTGAAATAGCGGTATCGCATAACAATGATTACGGAGAAGATATTTTCTCTTTTGTAAACGGACAGTATACCACACAAGGGGGTACACACCAACAGGCTTTTAGAGAAGGGTACATAAAAGTGATTCGTGATTTCTTCAAAAAAGATTATGACGTTTCTGATATTAGAACCAGTATTGTAGCGGCCGTTTCTGTGCGCGTACAAGAGCCCGTTTTTGAAAGCCAAACAAAAACCAAATTGGGTTCTCAATATGTTTTTGAAGGCGGCCCTTCTATGAAAAAATTTATAGAAGAGTTTTTAGCCAAAGAGCTTGATAACTTTTTACACCGTAACCCAGCCGTTGCAGAAGCACTCCGTAAGCGGATTGAGCAAAGTGAAAGAGAACGCAAAGAACTCGCTGGTATTAAAAAGCTAGCCAACGAGCGTGCTAAAAAAGCAAACCTCCACAATAAAAAATTAAGGGATTGTAGGGTGCATTTAAATGATGAACTGCCTGCTAAAAACAAGGAAGAGTTTATTGTACTACAAAACAACTCTACCATTTTTATTACCGAAGGAGATAGTGCGAGTGGAAGTATTACGAAGTCTAGAAATGTAGATACCCAAGCTGTATTTAGTTTGCGCGGTAAACCACTTAATGCATACGGCCTTACTAAAAAAGTGGTGTATGAAAATGAAGAGTTTAACCTTTTGCAACACGCGCTCAATATTGAAGATGGACTCGAAGGGCTTCGTTACAACAATATTGTAATTGCTACCGATGCCGACGTGGATGGTATGCACATTAGGCTTCTACTCATGACATTCTTTTTGCAGTTTTTTCCTGACCTCGTAAAAAAAGGTCACGTATATATTTTAGAAACGCCATTATTTAGGGTGCGTAATAAACAGGAAACAATTTACTGTTACGACGAAACTGAAAAGCAGGCGGCGGTAAAAAAATTAGGCAACAAGCCAGAAATCACAAGGTTTAAAGGACTGGGTGAAATTTCACCAGAAGAGTTTGGCCGATTTATTGGACTTGATATGCGTGTGCAACCCGTTATTTTAGAAGTGGGCGATCATATCCAGCACTTACTAGAATATTATATGGGTAAAAATACCATGGAACGCCAGGAGTTTATTATCAACAATTTAAAGGTTGAATTAGACCTTGTTAACGAATAAAATTATTCATCATTTTAGAAGATATACTTTATGATTCACGTTGTTTTTGATCATGCAAATGTGGCCGTGTTACAAGGAGCAATAGAGATAGATGAAACATTGCAAGGGAATATTATTGAAATTAAGGACGACTATATGGTGGGTCCATTAGGGGCTATTTATGAAACCGAAGGCTACCAGGAGCGTAAGCTGTGGTGGGAAGGCGTACTTCAAAATTCGCCCTATCAAGACCAGCTTGCGATCGTAGACGATAAATTAACGGTACATCAGCTCCTTACTACTTTGGATGAAAACCCCGACGAAGAAGTATGGCTATGGATGGCACAAAATGCACATGATGTTTGTGGTTATTACTGGCTCATGACGCAGTTAAAAGAATATGCCGGCCGTATTCAGGTACTCTATTTAAATAACCTTCCTTTTATAAACGAAAAGGGACAAATATTTTACCCGGTATACCTGCATGAAATTCAACCCAAAGAATTTTTAAAAGCAAAAAAATTAGCACGTCCTATTACACTGAGTGAATTTGAAGTGGATCCAGACGAGTGGAAAAAAATTGCCACCGAAGGTTCGATGGTCCGTTTTTTAGAAGGCGGGAAAAAATTAGTAGGCAAGGAAGAGCACTTTTTTGATAAAGAAATTTTAGCGGGCGTAACGGGCGATGCTCAAAAACTGAATAAAGTCATTCAAAATATTTTAGCCAAATTAAAAGTAAAAACCGGTGATGCGTTTATTGTACACCGATTAAAATCTTTGGTTGTTTTAGGCAAAGTAGAAATAATTGGTAACATCGAAAAAGGTTGGAAAGATTGGAGTGTTAAATTGGCAAATTAAAATTGGGTAACAAAAAATGGCGAAAGAGAAACATCAATATATTGTAGGTGATAATGTATCAGGCGTTCAGGGCCAATATAAAAATTGGTTTTTAGACTATGCTTCTTATGTTATTTTAGAGAGAGCGGTACCTGCTATCGAAGATGGATTGAAACCGGTACAGCGTAGGATTTTACATTCCATGAAAGAAATGGATGACGGCCGTTTTAATAAAGTGGCCAATATTATTGGACAAAGTATGCAGTACCACCCGCACGGTGATGCGAGTATTGGGGATGCACTTGTGAACCTAGGCCAAAAAGATTTACTGATTGATACGCAGGGTAACTGGGGTGATGTGAGAACAGGTGATCAGGCGGCTGCTTCCCGTTATATTGAGGCGCGCTTGTCTAAGTTTGCACTTGAAGTTGCTTTTAATGCAAAAACAACTACTTGGCAGTTAAGTTACGATGGTCGAAAAAATGAGCCCGTAACACTACCTATGAAATTCCCATTACTACTGGCACAAGGTGCCGATGGTATTGCGGTGGGGTTGTCTACTAAAATTTTACCCCATAATTTTTGTGAGCTTATAGACGCTTCTGTCAAATATTTAAAAGGTAAAAAGTTTGAAATCTTTCCTGATTTTCAAACAGGTGGTATGGTGGATGTGTCTGGCTACAACGAAGGCAAGCGTGGTGGTAAAGTAAGGGTGCGTGCGCACATTGAAGAACTGGATAAAAAAACACTCGTTATTAAAGACGTTCCATATGGTGTTACGACTACCCAGCTCATGGAAAGTATTACCAAGGCCAATGACCAGGGTAAAATAAAAATTAAAAAAGTAACGGATGTAACGGCTGCTGCTGTTGAAATTCATATTGATTTAGCGCCAGGTATTTCTCCGGACATCACCATCGATGCGCTCTATGCATTTACCGATTGCGAAGTGAGTATATCGCCTAATGCATGTGTGGTCATTAACCACAAGCCACACTTTATTGGGGTGCAGGAGCTTTTAAAGGACGCCACAGACAATACCAAAGAATTACTTCGCAAAGAATTAGACATTAGGCTTTCTGAGCTAGAAGACAAATGGCATTATACCTCACTTGAAAAAATATTCTTTGAAGAAAAGATTTACAAAGAGCTAGAACAAAAACACGCTTCTTGGGAAAATGTAATCGAAGCAATTGATAAAGCCTTTACACCATTTAAGAAAAAATTAAAGCGTGCCATCGAAAGGGAAGACATTTTAAAACTTACCGAAAAGCCCGTTCGCCGCATTTACAGACTTGATATCAATGAACTCATTGAACAAATACGAGGCATTGAAGAAGAAATCAAACAAGTTAAATTTGATTTAGAACACCTCACAGAATATGCGGTCGCTTATTTTGAAAACCTCTTAAAAAAGTACGGTAAAAATAAAGAGCGTAAAACGGAAATCAAAGCCTTTGATACCATTCAGGTAAAGCAAGTGGCGATTGCCAATACCAAGCTATACATTAACAGGGCAGAAGGTTTTATAGGGACCAGTCTTAAAAAAGACGAGCATTTATGCGACTGTTCTGACTATGATGATATTATTGCGTTTACAAAAGGAGGCACCATGAAAGTGGTGAAGGTTTCCGATAAAATATTTATTGGTAAAGACATTTTATACGCAGCGGTCTTTCAAAAAAATGATGAGCGTACTACTTATAACATGATTTATGTAGACGGCGCTTCTGGTGTAACTTATGCAAAGCGTTTTAACGTTACAGGCGTCACCCGCGATAAAGAATATGATTTAACAAAGGGCACCGATAAAACGCGCGTACATTATTTTACAGCCAATTTAAATGGAGAAGCAGAAACACTTAAATTAATATTAAGTCCAAACTGCACGGCACGTATTAAAGAGCTTGATTTTTATTTCGAAGAAATTGAAATCAAAGGCCGTTCAAGCATGGGTAATCAGGTGACCAAGTATCCTATTAAAACGGTTAAGTTTAAAGAAGCGGGTAAAAGTACACTCGCTGGTCGTAAACTTTGGTTTGACGACAAATTTGGCAGGTTAAATACCGAAGAAAAAGGTAAATACCTTGGCAGCTTTGAAGACGAAAAGTTAATCGTTTTTACAAAAGACGGCACGTATGAGTTAACGGATACAGAACTTACTCAGCGTTTTGATCCTGAAAAAGTGATGCTCATTGAAAAATTTATACCTGAAAAAATTATTACCGCGGTGTATTTAGACAATGATAAAATGCAGTACAATGTGAAGCGTTTTAAAATTGAAACGACTACCCTTAAAACGGAGTTTTTATTTATTAAAGAAGGGAAAGGGAATAAGCTTGAAGCCGTAACCACCATTCAAGAACCTATTTTACAAGTACAAACAGGTAGGGGTACGCAGGTGCGTGCTGCTAAGTTTAAAATTGCGAAAATGGTAGACGTGACCGGATGGAAAGCAGTAGGCTCTAAGCTCACCGATTTTAGCAAAACCATTGAAATGCAGTGGGAGTCGCGTCCTAGTGATCCAAATGCTCAACCTGAGTTGTTTGGCTAAACTAACCTACTTTTGCATAAAGTAGAAGTATGGAGCCAGTTTTAGTAGGTTGTTACAATGATTTGGTGGTAAGCCGTAAAGTAGATTTTGGATTTTACCTCGATAATGGCGATGAAGGTATTTTATTGCCCAAGCGTTTTGCGCCTTCTACTTTAAAAATTGGAGACACTATTAAGGTGTTCGTTTACCACGATTCTGATAATAGACTTATTGCAACCACACAGGTAGCCAATGCTTCGGTTGGTGAAATCGCACTTTTAAAAGCAGTAGCCATCACTAGGCAGGGGGCTTTTTTGGATTGGGGTTTAATGAAAGATTTATTTGTGCCTACTTCTAAACAATTAGGTGGTATGCGTGAAGGCGGTATGTACCTTGTTAAGTTGTACCTCGATGAAATGACCGGAAGAGTTGCCGCCACCGAAAAAATTGAACAGTTATTAAGCAACGAAGAATTAACGGTTAAAGAATTAGACGTTGTGGATTTGATTGTATACCGTAAATCTGAACTTGGGTATGTGATGATTGTAAACAACAAGCACACGGCTGTCTTACACAGCAACGAAATTTTTAAAGAATTAAAAATTGGAGATAAGCTTACAGGGTTTGTAAAAACCATTAAGCCTGAAAATAAATTGGACGTTGTGCTTGGTAAGCCTGGTTTTGGAAGGGTAGAAGATGAACAAGAAAAAATCCTTCGATTGTTACAAGAAAATGATGGTTACCTGCCTTACCACGATAAATCAGACCCAGAAGAAATTTATAACTTTTTTGGCATGAGTAAAAAGTCATTTAAAATGACAACAGGCACACTTTATAAGCAGCGTAAAATTGAATTCACGCAAACAGGCATTAAAAGTGTTGAAGCATAAAATAATTATCCAACACTAATTCCTATAATTTTTCCGATTCCAAAAGTAATGGCTGCAGCCATCAGTCCAAATAGCACTTGTCTGAATCCACTAAACCATACAGATTTTCCTGTAAATAATGTAATGGCTGCGCCAATAAAAAATAATCCAACGGTACTTGCTGCAATGCTTACTAGCACTGCTTTATAGCCCGTTACAAAAAAGAATGGAAGAATTGGAATAATAGCCCCAATAGCAAACATTAAAAACGAATAAATAGCGGCTTCTGCAGCAGATCCTTGTAATTCTTCTGCATTAATGCCCAGCTCTTCTTTTACCAATATTTCGTGTGCTTTAGATTTGTCTTTCATGATTTCGGCGGCCATAGCAGTCGCCTGATCTTGTGGAATTCCTTTGGCAATATAAATCAGGGCCAGTTCTTTTTCTTCGCCAGCAGGATTGTTTTCTAACTCTTCCATTTCTAATTCCATCTGATTTTCGTATAGTTCTTGCGCACTTTTTACAGAAATCCATTCGCCCAGTGACATAGAAAGTGCACCTGCTAAAAGTCCGGCAAGTCCGGCAACAATAATACCTGCCTGCGCAGTAGCAGCACCCGCCACACCCATAATTAAACTAAAATTTGACACAAGTCCGTCGTTACCGCCAAGTACCGCTGCGCGTATGGCATTGCCACCCACATTTCTATGCTTTTTTTCTAGCTTCACAATTTGCGCACCCGACACATTCGCTTGCGTTTCTAAAATGGCCCTTAATATTTTAACGTGCGTTGTTTCGGTACCCAGTGTGGCCATATTGTTTTTTTCTTTTCCGGCAAGGGTAGCTGCATGGGAAGCCTTATTGAAAGGTCTAGCTCGTAATAAACAGCAATTTGTATTTGCAGAAGATGGTGCTGATGAAGATCG
>CAJBRT010000090.1 GCA_903958045.1 uncultured Bacteroidota bacterium
GATCTCCTCTATAAAATTCAGGTGTACGAACTAGCCAAATACATCAACCGAAAAAAAGAAATTATTCCAACTAATATAATTACCAAAGCACCGAGTGCCGAGTTAAGACCAGATCAAAAAGACAGCGATAGTTTACCGGATTATGGTGTACTAGATCAAATTTTATACCAGTACATCGAGAAACGCGCAAACCCTTCTAGCATTGTAGCGTTGGGGTATAGTAATGAGTTGGTTAACCGTACATTAAAAATGGTGAACATCAACGAATACAAGCGCAATCAATTTTGCCCTATTATTAGAGTGTCACCCAAAGCATTTGGGGTGGGTAGAAGAATGCCCATTGTAGGCAAGTACCTATAATTATAGATTTTCAATAATTCCTGCGATACCCTGTCCGCCACCTACACATGCGGATACCATCGAATATTTTTTATTCAATCTTTTTAAATCGTGGAGGGTTTGAACGGTTAATTTAGCACCTGTGCAACCCAGTGGATGACCGAGTGCAATGGCACCTCCATTTATATTTACTTTACTGGTATCTAAATCTAATTCCCTAATTACTGCTAACGATTGCGCAGCAAAAGCTTCGTTGAGTTCAATTAAATCTATATCACCAATGCTCATATTTGCTTGACGCAACACTTTTGGAATAGCCGCCACCGGACCAATACCCATGATGCGCGGATGCACACCTGCTACTGCAACATTTACAAGTCGTCCAATTGGAACAAGCCCTAATTCGAGCATCATTTTTTCAGACATCACTACCACAAAAGCAGCGCCATCACTGGTTTGTGACGAATTACCCGCAGTTACGGTTCCATCCACAGCAAAAGCAGGTTTTAATTTTGCAAGGGCTTCGATACTGGTATCTGCACGCACGCCATCATCTGAATCTACGACATAAGAACGCGTGGCTTTTTTACCTTTTTCATTCACATATACTTCTTCTACGGTGATGGGTAAAATGCCTGGCTTAAAATAATTTTCTTGTTGCGCAACCATAGCTTTTTGGTGCGATGCAAATGCAAAAGCATCTTGATCTGCTCTTGAAATATTATATTCTTTGGCCACTGCCTCAGCAGTTAATCCCATACTTAAATAATAATCGGGGTCGTTTTTTGCAATCTCATAAGAAGGCACTGTTTTCCAACCAGCGGTTGGTACCAAACTCATACTTTCTGTTCCACCTGCAATAATACAATCAGCCATACCGGATCTTATTTTTGCGGTAGCCATGGCAATACTTTCTAGACCACTTGCGCAGTATCTATTAATGGTAATACCTGCCACATCAACACCTAGTGCGCGCGCAGAAATCATACGACCAAATTGCAAACCCTGTTCTGCCTCAGGCACTGCGTTACCTACAATAACGTCATCTACACGTGCTGCTGGAAGTGCAGGCACTGTTACCATCAATCCTTGAATGAGTTGAACGGCTAAATCATCGGGTCTAAAAAAACGAAAACCGCCTCTTTTACTTTTTGTTACGGCTGTTCTAAATCCGGCTACAATGTAAGCTTCTTGCATGGCTAAGTATTTACCCCTCAAATGTAGTGATTTTTTATAAAAAGTTGTTTATGCAACTAAATTCTTCTTTGCGTCTACAAACCTATCTTTGCCGGGCTATGATGTACCGACTGCTAAGAACCGTTTTATTTTACTTCCCCCCAGAAGCCGTCCATTATTTTTCTATGAATTGGCTGAAGCGGTTGTGCAGTATTTCTTGGATTAAAAAATGGTTGCAACAAACCTATGGTGTAACAAATCCAGCACTTGCAAAAAAGGTATTTGGCCTTTCATTTACCAACCCTGTTGGGTTAGGGGCAGGATTTGATAAAAACGCCCTTTACTTACATGAATTAGAAGTGCTTGGTTTTGGCGCTGTAGAAATAGGCACGGTAACCCACTTGCCCAAGAGGGCAACCCTAAGCCACGTTTATTTAGACTCCCAAAAGACAGGGCTCTTATTAATAGAATGGGTTTTAACAATGACGGCGCTGATGTTATTGCAAACCGCGTAGCAGCATGGCGTAAACAAAACCCCAATAGCAAACTAATTGTGGGCGGTAATATTGGAAAAAATAAAATCACTGCTAACGAAGACGCTTGGAAAGATTACCAGATTTGTTTTGAAAAATTATTTGATGTGGTGGATTATTTTGTGGTGAATGTAAGTTCACCCAATACCCCTGGGCTACGCGCTTTACAAGACAAAGATGCGCTACACACCATACTGTCTAATTTGCAAAAAATAAATGCTACAAAAAATTCGCCTAAGCCCCTCCTATTAAAAATTGCGCCCGATTTAACGGATGCGCAACTCGATGATATTATTGCACTCAGCACCGAACTACAATTAGATGGCCTTGTAGCCACCAATACCACCATTGATAGACGTGGTCTATATACCAACGAGAAAAAAATAGAAGCCATTGGCATGGGTGGCCTGTCTGGCAAACCTTTAACCAATAGATCCACCGATGTTGTACGTTACCTTGCAAAAGGATTAAACGGACAAATTCCAATCATTGCAAGTGGTGGGATTTTTAACGCCGAAGACGCAACCAATAAATTAAATGCTGGCGCATCACTGGTTCAGGTATGGACCGGATTTGTATATGAAGGACCGGCGATTGTAAAAAATATTTGTTCAAAATTATAAGCTACACAAATGGAATTTTTATTTACCTCTGAGAGTTTGATTAGTTTTTTAGTACTCGTTATTTTAGAAATCGTACTTGGCATTGACAATGTCATTTTTGTAAGCATTATCATGAACCGCTTACCCAAAGAAAAACAAAAAAGAGCAAGACTTATTTGGATGGCGATGGGTATACTTACCCGTTGTTGTTTGTTATTTGGACTAAGCTGGCTACTTGCACAAAAAGGGATTACCGTGCTTCGTTTGTTTGGAAACGATTTAGATATTGCCAGCATTGTAATGCTAGCCGGCGGTTTATTTTTACTCTATAAAACAGTCAAAGAAATTCATCAGAAATTAGAGGGTGAAGCGGATGCAGAAGCAGGTATTGCCACCAAACCACTTGGATTTTCGACAGCTATTTTTCAAATCATTTTAATTGACATGGTATTTAGTTTTGACAGTATCATTACTGCTGGTGGTACGGCAAAGCATATCGAAATTATGATCGCTGCTGTGGTCATTGCCATGATTGTTATGTTTTTATTTAGCACGCATATTTCAAGTTTTATTCATAAACACCCTACTTTAAAAATGTTGGCGCTTTCGTTTTTAGTGATGATTGGGCTGGTATTAATTGTAGAAGGTTGGGATCCAAAAAATGCACACGAAATGCATTTGAAAAACTACGTATACTTTGCGATGGCATTTTCATTTACGGTTGAACTGCTCAATATGCGTATGCGTAAAAAATATGTGAGGCCAGTTAATTTAAGAGAGCCACAACTTAAGAAAGAAGATTAAACAATCGAAGTAATAATCAATACGAACAATCATTCGTAAGTGTTTTACAAAATTATGCGCAAAAAAAGGTCTCACTTTTGGTGAGACCTTAATATAAGCAAGCAATCGAAAAGAGACATTTTAAATAAAATGGGGCGTTTAGGCCTCATTTTGAATGTCAATACTACACAATTTTTAGAAATTAACAAGTTTTTTTGATTTTTTTAGGTGGGTGCGCCGGCGCCAAAACCTTGTACTACTCTATAAAAAATAGTCGTTTAAGCGCGGCCATACTGGCCGCGCTTAAACCCTCAAAATTTTCCAGCTCATCAAATGTTGCAAAAGCTCCATTTTGTTGCCGCCACCGCACCAGGGCCTGCGCCACAACTACTTGTAAGCCAGCTTTTTGTACCAATTGTAATACCGAGGCTTGGTTTAAATTGGCTTTTGGCACCCGGCTATCATCTAGGCGCAAATAAGGAGCAAGGGCCGTCAGCAGGGTATCTTTTACGCCATATACCATTAAAAGGTCTTGAACTTTTACAAAACCACCCTGTTTTTCCCTAAATCCAACAATTCGGGCTGCTAAAACGGGGCCTATGCCCTTCAGCGCCTCAAATTGACTTAGGGAGGCGGTATTAATATCGATGGCAGCCGCAGCAGTTGCAGGCGCAAAACCACTAGCCCATGGCTTTGTTGGGCTATTTTTTGAGGATACCCGAACAAAGGGCGCCAAACGATCAGCCAAGAGGGTTGGCATGCCCCAAATTTTGTAGAGGTCTTTACCGGATCTAATCAATCCGCCCTTAGCCCTGTAATTTGCAAGCGTGTTTGCAAGTTTTGCAGTAAACCCTAGTGATTGGAGCGTTTCCACCGAAACCGTGTTGGGATCAAAAACGAAAGGATCCTTAACAGTAGCGGCTTCAACCTCTGCAAAAGCATTTCTCATATACATGGTGTCCATTCCAAACTGTTCGAGTGCAAGCGGTATGAGTAAGTCCGGCTTTTGCTGCCATAAAAATTTGGGAAGTAAGGCTACCATACCAATCATGATCAGTAAAACAAAGGCTGCCCATCTTTCTGGTCTAGAAAAATAGAAGTACGAACTTGATTTATTGGGATGGGTTGAGCGCACATGGCAAACTACAGGCTAATTTGAAGCCCATCGTAAGCCAGAGAAATATTTGCGGGAAGTTCATCTGAAACAGCTGTATGAGTCCCCATCTGATGTGAAATATGCGTCAAGTAAACCTTTGGGATTCCAAGGTCGTTCGCTAATGCTATGGCTTCCGATAAGGAAAAATGTGAAAGGTGCTTTTGTTTACGCAGGGCATTGATCACAAGCACTTTTGATCCTTTTATTTTCTCCTGCTCTGCTGGTTCAATATAATTGGCATCTGTGATGTAGGTAAAGTCCCCCATTCTAAAACCAAGCACCGGCATTTTATGGTGTGCCACATGAATGGGCTGCACCTGTATATCCCCCACCATAAATCGATGATGGTCAATGCCAATAATATTTAAATCAGGTACGCCCGGGTAACGGGTTTCTGTAAATGCATAGTAGAAATCGCGTCTAATGGCCTCCTCGGTATTGGCCCCCGCATAAATATTTATAGGCTTTTGAGAAAAGTGATTAAAGGCCCTAATGTCATCGAGGCCTGCAATATGGTCTTTGTGGGGGTGGGTAAAAACAATGGCGTCTAAATGCTGGGTATTGGAGCGGAGCATCTGATACCTAAAATCGGGGGTAGTATCAATTACAAACCTCGTGGTTTTGGAAGATACCAATATACTAGAGCGTAAGCGGTTGTCTTTTGGATCTTTTGATTGGCAAACATGACAATGACAGCCAATCATGGGAACGCCACTGCTTGTTCCGGTTCCTAAAAAATTAATATTTAATGGTGCGTGTTGCAAAAATTTTATGCAGCCACTTCGTCAATAGCTTGCTTTAAAACTAACTCGTATAATTTTTGAGATTCGAGCGTTAATTTATCGTACTCGATATTGAGTTGTGGAATTAATTCAAGTAATGTATTAATCCTTCCTTCTGTATTTAAAAACTTATTTAAGACCACAATTTTTTTGGCTTCCAATAAACACCAGCCACTCTGAAAAGTTCCACGCTCATACCTTACCACATATTCAGATTCTCCTAAAATATCTCCTAACTTATCTAAATTCGATTGTGTGTATTTCATAGTCAATTACAACAAAAATTGTTCTAACAAATGTAAGCGACTATCCCACCAAAACAAGATTTCAAAAAAAGTATTTATTCACATTAATTGCCCTTAGGAACCATTTTAATGACTGGTACAATCATTTCTTCTAAACTTATCCCCCCATGTTGAAAAGTATTTTTATAATAGCCCACAAAGTGGTTGTAATTATTGGGGTAACATAAAAACCCGTCTTCTTTTGCAAAGACATAACTAGAGTTTACCGTGGGTACCGGAAGCCCCGCTTTTGTAGGATCTTTAAATGCTAAAACATCTTTTGCATCATAGTCTAAATTACGACCATGCTTGTAGCGTAAATTAGCAGTCGTTTGTTTGTCGCCTATAATTTTATTCGGGGTATTTACGCGCACACTTCCGTGATCGGTAGCGAGTACAATTTTAATTTTTTTGTCTGCAATTTTTTTAAGCGCCTGAAATAAAGGACTGTGTTCAAACCAGCTTTTGGTAAGGCTTCTATAACTAGACTCGTCACTTGCTAGTTCTTTCAATACTTCCATTTCTGTTCTTGCATGGCTTAGCATATCTACAAAGTTGTAGACAATAACACTCAGGTCATTTTGCAATAAATTGTGCATGTTAGCCAGCAGCTGTTGCGCATCTGCGTGGTTCACAATTTTATGGTAGCCAACGCGCAAATCTTCCTTTTTTAATTTGGCAAGATGAGCACGCATAAAGGTTTCTTCGTACAAATTTTTACCGCCTTCATCGTCATCATTTTTCCACTCCTCCTTAAATTTCTTTTCGATATCGATGGGAAGCATGCCAGAAAAAATAGCATTTCGGCAATAATGGGTAGCGGTGGGTAAAATGGAATAAAAAGTATCTTCTTCTAATACCCTAAAATATTCTTGAAAAATGGGCTGAATGGCCTTCCACTGATCAAAGCGTAAATTATCTATGAGAATAAAAAAAGTGCTGGTTCCTTTTTCTACATGGGGCAATACTTTAAACTGTAATAGTTGATGACTCATAATGGGCGCACCTGATGCACCCGGCGCCACCCAACTCGCATAATTTTTGCTGATGTATTTAAAAAAAGCAGCGTTGGCTTCCTTTTTTTGCGCTTGCAAAATATCCTGCATTTCTGGGCTATCGGATTTTTCCATTTCAAGTTCCCAATACACCAGTTTTTTATAAATTTCCATCCACTCATGAAAATCAGGATTCTCCTGAAGCTGCATAAATAATTTGGTAAATTCTTGTTGATACGCCGCCGTGGTACTAGCCGCTACCAGGTCTTTTTTATCCATTATTTTTTTAAGGCTGAGTAGCACTTGATTTGGATTCACCGGCTTTATGAGGTAATCACTAATTTGTCTACCAATTGCCTCATTCATGAGGTTTTCGGTTTCATTTTTTGTAATGAGTACAACGGGTAAATGCGGATGATCTAATTTAATGCGGCTCAGGGTTTCAAGCCCACTGATACCTGGCATGGTTTCGTCTAATAGCACCACATCTACAACAGCGGAGTTCAGATATTCGATGGCGTCATATCCATTGGTAAACGTGATGACTTCATAACCCTTTTGGCTTAAAAAGATTTGCTGCGACTGCAGGCTATCTACCTCATCGTCAACCCATAAGATCCTTCCTAATTGCATTAATTGTAGGTATTTAGTTAAAAAACGCTCCGTAAATCTATTTCATTCTTTGCTATCGAACTTCTATTTGTATTTTCGCAGCAGCCATTAAGTGGCAGTTTAACAATTTAACAACAGGCATGGTAGCACCAAAAAGAAAAATTATCAACGATCCGGTGTACGGGTTTATCACCATCAACCATCCCTTGATTTTTTCAATTCTTGCCCATCCGTATTACCAAAGATTGCGCAGAATTACACAAATGGCCATGGGTCAACTCGTGTATCCGGGCGCCGTACATACCAGGTTTCATCATTCCTTAGGCGCTTATCATTTAATGGGTAATGCGGTAAATGAATTAAGAAGTAAAGGAACTGAAATTGCAGAAGAAGAAGAAATAGCTGTTAAAGCCGCCATTTTATTACACGATATTGGACATGGACCTTATTCGCATGCACTAGAACAGGTGGTGGTAAAAGGGGTGCACCACGAAGCACTTTCACTGCAAATTATGCATGAAATGAACGCGGCATTTGATGGTCAATTAACACTAGCCATTCAAATTTTTACGGGCGCCTACCACAAACCATTTTTACACCAACTCATTAGTGGACAACTCGACGTAGACCGCATGGACTATCTGAGTAGAGATAGCTTTTTTTGTGGCGTCAGCGAAGGTGTGATTGGTTACGACCGCATTTTAAAAATGATGGTAGTAGTAGATGGCCAGCTCATGATTGAAGAAAAAGGAATTTATTCGGTCGAAAAATTTTTAGTGGCGCGCAGGCAAATGTACTGGCAAGTATACTTACATAAAACGGTTTTATCTGCCGAAAAAATGTTGGTTAAAATTTTAGAGCGCGCGCGTAGTTTGTATACAATTTCCGATACCGCTATGCAAACGGGGTCGGCACTAGATTATTTTTTAGGTGCTTTTAATGGCAGCATGGATGCGCATGCACTTGATCAGTTTTGCGCATTGGATGACCATGACATCATGCACGCCATAAAACGTTGGAGCGCAAATCCAGACAAGGTTTTATCGCTTTTGTGTAGCCGTTTTTTAAACCGAAAAATGTATAAAACCACCATTCAATCGGAACCTTTTTTACCGGCTACCATTGCTGCTAAGCAAAAAGAAAGTATAGCGGCTTTTGAATTAGCCCCTTCCGAAGTTGACTTTGTATGTTTTACCGGTGAAGCCACCAATACACTCTATCAAACCAAAGACGAACGCATCAATATTTTATTTAAAGATGGAAGCATCAAAGACATTTCATTAATTGACAATGCCCTCATCCATCAAAACTTATCTGCTGCTGTCAAAAAAAATTACATTTGTCAACTACTATAATATTCTAGTATGCAATTTACTGCACAACAAATAGCACTTCTTGTTTCCGGTACCATCCAAGGCAATCCGGATACTACTGTTACTTCTTTTGGAAAAATTGAAGAAGCAGAAGCTGGACAACTTTCTTTTTTAGCAAATCCTAAATACGAAGAATATTTATATACGACAAAAGCGTCTCTTGTTATTGTAAATGAAAATTTACAGTTGCAAAAAAATATAACGGCTACACTGGTGCGCGTTAAAGATGCATACTCTGCGTTTGCAACACTTTTAACCACCTATCAAAATGTAAAAGCACAACAAAAAAAAGGGATTGAAACACCCAGCCATATTGCAAGTTCTGCAACCCTTGGCACAGATGTTTTTGTAGGCGCCTTTGCATACATTGGCGAAAAAGTATCGATTGGCAATAACAGTAAAATTTTTCCAGGGGCTTATATCGCAGAAAATGTTTCTATTGGCATCAACACCACCATTCATGCGGGCGTAAAAATTTATGAAGATTGTTTGATTGGGAATGATGTGATTATTCATGCAGGAACCGTCATAGGAAGTGATGGATTTGGCTTTGCCCCTCAACCCGATGGTAGTTACCAAAAAGTACCTCAAATTGGCAATGTTATTATAGAAGATCAGGTAGAAATTGGGGCAAATACCACTATTGACAGGGCTACCATGGGTTCTACCATCATTAAAAAAGGCGTTAAACTTGATAACCTCATACAAATTGCCCATAACGTAGAAATTGGTAGCCAAACCGTTATTGCCGCTCAAACTGGCATTAGCGGC
>CAJBRT010000091.1 GCA_903958045.1 uncultured Bacteroidota bacterium
AGTATCTAATTAATTGTAAATCATTTTATTGATACCCGTATTCTTTAAGTTGATTGTCGTTATCTCTCCACTTAGGACGCACTTTTACAAAGAGTTCTAAAAACACTTTTTGTCCTACAAAGGCTTCTATATCCTGTCTGGCCTGTATCCCAATTTCACGAATCATAGTCCCACGCTCCCCTATAATAATAGCCTTTTGGGTTTCGCGGTGCACGATAATATCGGCCTGAATTTTTATGATATTCTCCTTCTCCTTAAACTCATTAATTAATACGGCACTATGGTATGGTATTTCATCGCCATATAAATGGTAGATTTTTTCTCTGATCAGCTCCGCCACAAAAAACTTGGTGGGCATGTCGCTCAAATCATCCTCACTGTAAAAAGGTACGCCCTCCGGCAAAAATGTCAGCACTTCTGCTAATAGTTTTTGCAAATGCACTTTTTGAAGGGCCGAAATCTTGACCATTTTTTTGCAATAGCTTTTAGTTGCAAAAAACTCGGTAGCCTCCGCAATTTTACCATTGGCAGCGGCATCTATCTTATTGAGCACCACTATGGCAGGTACTTTTAGCTTTAAGGCCTCAAAAATGGCGCTGGTTTCTTCAAAATTATCGTTGGCGTCAACAATTAAAAGGGCTACATCGGCGTCTTCGAGGGCTGTTTTAACCGCACGCATCATGCGCTCATGTAGCTTATACCTAGGGTCAATAATACCTGGCGTATCCGAAAATATGATCTGATACTCACCCGGGTTGTTTAAAAACGCCTTGATACGGTGCCTAGTGGTTTGTACTTTCGGAGACACAATAGCCATTTTCTCGCCTATAAGGGCGTTTAGCAAGGTACTCTTGCCGGCATTGGGCCTTCCAAAAATATTTACAAATCCAGCTTTCATGGTTGGTTTTACTTGATTAAAGCCACCTTAAAGGTAGCTACAAAAAGAAAAAGACCCCGATTTGAGGTCTTTTTTGTTGCGAGGGAAGGGATCGAACCTCCGACCTTCGGGTTATGAGCCCGACGAGCTACCGCTGCTCTACCTCGCGATGTTTGGAGGGCAAAGGTAACGCCAGAAGGCTAGTTCACCAAATATATTTCAACGCATTTAAAGCGGCTTGATATCAGAAGCACCACTGGTTCGGGTTTCAAAACGGCTTACCGTTCCTTTGTACCTGATATCACTCGCACCCGAAATATTGGCTTTTAAGTACTGATTGATGGTTAGTTTAATACTAGATGCACCCGAAGCTACAACAGCACAATTATCGGTTATAAGCTCCAAAGATTTAATAGAACAAGCACCGGAAACATTAAAATCCGTTTCTGTGGCCGTACCAGATAAACTAATATTAGAAGCACCACTCGCCCCCACTTTTAAAGAATTCACTTTTACAGCTCCCTTAATATCACTTGCTCCGGAAACACTGATATGTAATCGGTTCGAAGTTATAGCGTCTACAAAAGAAACATTACAAGCACCCGATACACTTAACTTTTCTAAATTTTTTACAGTGATATAGGCTTTGAGTTTGTTGTTTTTCCAACTCGACCAACCTTTGTTGTCAAAACTCACATACAACACTCCCCCAGAAACATAGGTTTTGATTTTTTTTGTGGCAGAGGCATCAACTGCACTCACACCCACAGCATCAGAACTGCCCTGAGAGATATACACATCAAAAGCACTATTTACGCTAATACTAGTAAACCCCGTAAGGTTTCTATCCTCGGCGGCACCATCAAACACCATTTTTTTAGTGGTTTGAGCACATGCACTCGAAATAACAAACATTAAAAGGGCACCAAAAAGGTATAGTTTCTTAATCATCATGGGGTATTTTTTTCGTAAAACGTAAGCGGCTCCATAAAGTTACAGTTGGTGGCAACATTTTTTACAATTAGTTTTGTGCCAACAATTCCTCGGGGTGCTTGTGGTTTACCACCGGCTGAGAAAATACCCGTAGAACCTGAACAGGGTAATGCCTGCGAAGGGAAGGTGTTCACTTTTTTAGTGCCTCCCATAGCTTTCTCCCTGTTCCCATTTATAAACTTTAAAACAAAAAAGATGAAAAAGTTTTTGGGAACAATGTTATTGGTATCCGCGTGTCAAACCTTGTTTGCACAAAGCATACAAAAAGACAGCGTCCAACTCCCACCCCTCGAAGTAAGAGCCATTAGAGCTTCCGAAAGAGCTCCATTTGCAAAACAAAATTTGACTAAGGCTGACATCCAAAAAAACAATTTGGGTCCAGACCTTCCCTTTTTACTCAACCAAACACCATCGGTAGTGGTGCAATCTGATGCAGGCAATGGTATTGGCTACACAGGCATTAGAATTAGAGGTACCGATGCCACCAGAATTAATGTTACCATTAATGGTGTAGCATACAACGATGCAGAAAGCATGGGTACTTTTTTAGTAAACCTACCAGATTTTGCATCTTCTGTTAGTAGCATACAAATACAAAGAGGCGTAGGTGGTTCTTCGAACGGGCCAAGTGCTTTTGGTGCTAGCATTAATTTATCTACACATGAATTAAATGAGAAAGCATATTTCAGTACGAGTAATAGTGCCGGCTCATTTGGTACGTTAAAAAACACCATTCAATTTGGAAGTGGACTCATCAATAAATATTTTACCATTGATGCAAGAGTAAGCAGTATCAAAAGTGATGGCTATATTGATAGAGCATTTAGCGACCTTCGTTCTTACTATGTAAGCGGTGCCTACATAAGAGGCAAATCAAGCCTTCGCTTCACTACTTTTTCTGGAAAAGAAAAAACATATCAAGCATGGTATGGGGTGCCCGCAAGTGAATTAGCCAACAACCGAACCTTTAATCCAGCTGGTTCAGAAAAATCAGGCGACCCTTACAACAATCAAACTGACAATTATACACAAACGCATTATCAATTATTTTTCAACCATCAATTGGCTAAAAATTTAGACTTACAAGTCACTAATTATTATACCAAGGGTGCTGGATATTATGAAGAATACAAAGCAGATCAAAGATTGTCTAGATATGGCATTCCTACCATTAACGTTGGCACCACAGCGCACACAAGATCTGACCTTGTAAGAAGACGCTGGCTCGACAATGATTTTTATGGACAAAATCTATCCCTACAATACAAAAAAAACGATGAGGAAATTTCGTTTGGTGGCGGATGGAGCACCTACACTGGAAAACATTTTGGAGAAGTTATTTGGGTAGAAAAAGCAAACGCATTTTCACCAAAAAGATATTACGATTTACCAGCTATAAAAAAAGAAGCCAACTTATATGCTAAATGGCAGCACAGTTGGGCAACAAATTTTACCAGTTATATTGATCTTCAATACAGAAATGTATCACACCGAATGGATGGATTTCACAACAACCCAACACTCAACATCAATAGAAGTTTTGGATTTTTTAATCCTAAAATTGGATACCAGTACAATAAAAATGGATGGGTACATTATGCGAGTTATGCCATTGGACATAAAGAACCTAACCGTGACGACTTTGAAGTAGGTGCCGCCACACAGCCTAATCCAGAGAGATTACAAGACCTAGAAATTGGACTTGAAAAAAGAAATAAAAAAACTACTTGGAGCGCTAACTTTTACTACATGCGCTACAAAGATCAACTCGTATTAACCGGTAAAATAAATGATGTAGGTGCTTATACCAGAATGAACGTACCTAATTCATATAGACTGGGTATAGAACTCATGCATACGACCATCCTCACTAACAAATTACAGTTGTCAAGCAATGTAACATTCAGTAGAAATAAAATAGAATCATTTACAGAGTTTATTGACAACTATGACACTGGTGGTCAAGATGCCATTACAAGAAACAATACCAATATTGCTTTTTCACCAAACTTTATTGCCGCTTCTACCCTTGCCTACAAACCTATGAAACAGTTTACCCTAGAATTACAAACAAAATGGGTAGGGAAACAATATTTGGACAATAGCTCTTTAGAAGAAAGATCATTAGAAGCATTTGCAAATCAGGACATCAGTGCAAGCTATGAGTTTGCAAAAAAAACTGGCCGTTCTTGTTTACTAACTGCTAGAGTTAACAATATTAGCAATCAAAAATATGTTCCCAACGGATATAGTTATGCCTATGTATATGGAGGCGAAACCAATACAGAAAATGGCTACTACCCTATGGCAACCATTAATTATCTAATAGGAATTACAATAAAATTCTAGCATTTTTCTTTCCAGGCAAGCATGCCACCTGTTACATTTACCACGTCTGTAAAGCCCATGGTTTCTAGCAGCAAGCATGCTTGCCCACTTCTATTACCACTTCTACAGTAGAAGTATACTTTTTGGTTTTTAAGGTCTTCGATTTCATCAATTTGCATGCTTTGCACATTGCCAAGCGGCAATAACAATCCACCAATATTAAATTCGGCGTGCTCATGTGGCTCACGCACATCTACTAAATTGATTTTTTCTCCAGCGTCGAGTATTTCTTTTAGGGCGTCTACGGTAATTGTTTGCATATAAAACCTTATTTAATTTTTAATAGAAGGATTGGTAATAGAATCCTTAGGTGGTGGCGTATTGCTCAAATACAAATCTACGAGCTGTCCTTGTCTAATTTTATTAGGGAGCTTCATGCCTGTTAATGAATCTAATTTAGTGGATAGGTGCGCAGGCGTTTGTCTAAATACAAATGAGGTTGCAGAATCTTTAATGGTTTCTAATGACAACACAGAACCCACATTGATACGCTGCATTGTGAGCTGATTGATAGCTTCTGGATAGGTAAGCCCTACAAGGTTTGGCATATCCGTTTCTTCGCCACCCACACCCGTGCCAATCACCAAACTGATGGTTGAACCGAGCGGAATTTTTACGCCCTGTGCAATGGGCGCACCATTAAACAATTGATCGAGTACAGCGTTGCGCGCAAAATCAGGCTTATAGGAAACTGACCCCAACTTTAATTGTAAACTTTGCAAATAAAGCTCTGCACTTTTAAGAGAAAAACCAACCAGCGAAGGCATTTCTACTTGCGGCGGCACCATTCTATTTATGGTTAAATAAATAGTTCGACCCGCTTTCACCACTTCATCTGCTTCGGGGGTTTGTCTGATAACGGCAAGCTTTGCAATACTATCTACATAAATAGAATCAAGTATCACCACTTCAAAACCTTCTTTTTCTAATTGTTGTTGAGCGGCAATATAACTCTGTCCTACCACAGAACTTACCTTGGCTGTTTTACCATATCCGGTAATCCAACCGAGTGATAAAAAAAATACGATGAGTAAAAAAAACAGCACCCCAATACCAATTAGTATGTTTTGCCATAAAGGCTTTTGCACTATTTTTTGTATTAGGTTTTTCATGCACAATTAATTAAGCGACTCTTCTACAATAGAAGTATAAAAATCTTGAAGGCTCATCCCCATGGCTTTTACTTGTTGTGGAATAACACTTGCCGCAGACTGACCCGGCACCGAATTCACTTCAAGCATATAAGGTAATCCTTTCCCCTCGTTATAAATAAAATCAACACGCACCACACCTCTACAATTGAGTACTTCATATACTCTTTTTGCAGCAGCTTCTAATTGAGACTGCATGGTGTCAGAAATTAAAGCAGGTGTTGTTTCAACACTTTTACCTTGATACTTTGCTTCAAAATCAAAAAATTCGTTGGACGTTTCAATTTCAGTTATAGGTAGTACTTGTAAAACCCCTTTTGTTTTAAATACACCAATCGTAAATTCTCTTCCGCTAATAAATTCTTCCACAAGTACTTGGGTATCTTCTTTAAAAGCTTTTTCAAGTGCAGGCGCCAATCCATCAGCAGTGGTTACTTTACTCATACCAATGCTACTTCCACCATTATTAGGTTTTACAAAAACAGGTAGTTGTAATTTTTCTAAAATGGCAGTAGGTGAAACAGGTGTATGTTTAAATAAGTGCATGGAGTTAGCCACTGATATGCCGCCAAATGCAGCCACAGCAACTGTATAACGCTTATTAAATGTTAATGCAGAAGTAGCCGCATCACAACTCGTGTATGGTAAACCCAGCATATCAAAATACCCTTGTAGTTTTCCATCTTCACCAGGCGTGCCATGAATACATAAAAGCACCACATCAAATTTAATTTTGCTGCCACCATCCGTAATAGAAAAATCATCTCTATTTACTTTTTGAGGATCGCTATTTTCAGGCGTATACCACCAACCTGTTGGATTAATATCAATTTGGTAAACGTCAAATTTGTTTCGGTCTAAATTACCATTAACAGTAACCGCACTCTTATAACTAATTTGTGCTTCACCACTTAATCCACCTGTAACCAGTGCTACTTTTTTTTTCATAAACCCTTGTGTATTAAAAGAAAATTAGAGGTGTAGCTTGTCTTTTTTAGAAAGCAATTCTTCTACTGTTTCTTTGTATAGCTCATCTGGTACGCAACAATCTACTGGACATACCGCAGCACATTGTGGCTCTTCATGAAAGCCCTGACACTCGGTACATTTGTTAGGCGTAATATAATACGTATCAACACTTATTGGAGAAAGTCTAGCATCAGTTGCAACAGCACTACCATCCATTAATGTAAAACTTCCTTTTACTGAAGTGCCATCTGCAATGGCCCACTCTACCCCACCTTCATAAATTGCGTTATTTGGACACTCGGGTTCACATGCCCCGCAGTTGATACATTCGTCTGTAATTTTAATAGCCATATTAAATGGTTTTGTTTGGGTTACTGAATTTACATTTGCAGTATCAAAAATACGGCCGACAAATGATTTTACAAGAACGAATTGAAATACTTAACAAATTAAGTGCCTATATGGCCTCAAATGAGCCAGAATGGGCCGCAGCAAAGGAAAGAGCAGCCCGTGAAAACCCCTGGTTTGCCCCCGAATTCATAGAAAAAGCCGTGAATTCGATCACAAATAGCTTTTTAGACCCCCAACTACTAACGGCATGGGCGGCTAAATATGGGGTTCCTGCACAACAATTAGCACCCAAAAAAGTGGGCCTCGTGATGGCAGGCAATATTCCACTCGTTGGTTTTCACGACTTTTTATCGGTGTTTATTGCTGGACATACCGCTGTTATTAAGCCCTCTTCGAAAGATGAAATTTTAATCAAACATATAGTTTCGGAACTTATAAAAATGGACAACCGTGTTTCGGAAATGGTAGTTTTTGCACCACAACTTTCTGGACTTGACGCATACATTGCTACAGGGAGCAATAATAGTAGCAGGTATTTTGATTATTATTTTGGCAAATTTCCAAATATTATTAGACGCAATAGAACATCGGTAGCGGTAATTGATGGCACGGAAACAGCCGCAGAGCTTGATTTATTAGCAGATGACATGCAAACATATTTTGGACTAGGATGCCGAAATGTTACACAGTTATTTGTGCCGGCTAACTATGATTTTATTCCGCTTTTATCGGCCCTAAAAAAATATGAATACTACCTAGATTTTCATAAGTATAAACACAATTACGACTATCATTTGGCGCTATTAATTATGGGTAACAAATATTACATGAACAATGACTCCCTTGTTTTTACGGAAAATGAAAGCCCCTTTTCGCCGGTTAGCCAGGTGCATTATCAGTTTTACACCGAACCGCAGGCTTTAAGTAGTTTATCCCAAAACACCGATATCCAGTGCATTGTAGGTCATGGTTTTATCCCATTTGGAAGCGCCCAAGCCCCTAGCCTAACAGACTATGCCGATGGCACCGACACCCTGGCATTTTTGCAGACTTTATAAACCGTATGCGTAAAAAATTTGTTAAATAAGACAGGTGGTAGACAGACAAACTTGCAGCTTTGTTTATTTGTACCTTTAAGGCATGTAATTTGTAGAATCTTTTAAAAATTGTAACGATGAATATGAATTTCAAAACAGTGGCCACTATGGTAGCCATTAGCGCCACAACTGCTATTGTAAGTGTTTGGGGAGTTAGCAAATTCACTGCGTACCAACAAGCAGGTATTCAGGACCCGAGCAAATTACCATTTAATTATGTGGGATTTAATAACAACAACACGCCAAGTGTTGCCGTAGATTTTACACCGGCAGCTACTACCGCTGTTCCAGCTGTTGTCCACATTAAAACAAAAACAAAAGAAAGACAATTAAGTGGCGGAGGATCGGGAGGTTCACGCGGAAGAAATCCTTTTTCAGATTTTTTTGGGGAAGACTTTGGTGATTTTTTTGGCGGAGGCCCACGTGTTATGCCCGAACAAAGGGCAAGTGGAAGCGGCGTTATCATTACAGAAGACGGATACATTGTAACCAACAACCACGTCATTGATGGTTCTGATGAAATCAATGTCACACTCGGAAATAAAAAATCTTATAAAGCCACACTCATTGGCGCCGACCCTAGCACCGATATTGCTGTCATTAAAATTGAAGCAAAAGGGTTGCCGTATTTAATTTACGGAAACAGCGACGATGCAAAACTTGGACAATGGGTACTAGCCATTGGATATCCTTTAAGTTTAGACGCAACTGTTACCGCGGGTATCATCAGTGCAAAATCAAGATCTATTGATATCAATAGAAAACAAAGCGATAGACCTGTCGAATCATTTATTCAAACAGATGCAGCGGTTAATCCAGGTAATAGTGGTGGTGCACTTGTTAATACCACTGGCGAACTCATTGGCATTAACTCTGCAATAGCCTCTCCTACTGGATCTTATGCAGGTTACTCATACGCAATACCGGTTAACATTGTTAAAAAAATAGTAACAGATATTGTAAAATTTGGAACCGTTCAACGCGCATTTATTGGTATTAACTTTTTACCGGAAAATGTTACGGACGAACAAAAACTGGCTTACGAAAAAGAGTTTGGTATTAGCATTAAAGAAGGCGAAGGCGTATTCGTAACAGATGTGCCAGCTAATGGCGCTGCTGCAATAGCAGGCATTAAAAAATATGACATCATTACAAAAATTGATGGCATAAAAATCACCTCTGGACCAGAATTACAAGAACAAGTAGCCAAACGCAAACCAGGAGATAAAGTAGCCATTACCTACAAGCGTTCTGGTAAAGAAAATACCGTTACACTTACGCTAAAAAACAAAGTAGGCAATACGGATATCGTTAAAAATACTTCCATCATTGAAAAATTAGGTGGCACATTTGAAAACCTAGATAAAAAAGTAGCCACAGCCAATGAAGTCGAAGGTGGCGTGGTGGTTAAAAAAGTGGGCGAAGGTTTACTCAAAAAAAGTAGAATGCAGGATGGGTTTGTAATTATAAGTGTGAATGGTTCCGAAGTAAAAAGCCTGGAAGAATTAAAAGAAATATTGGCTAAAATAAAATCTGGCGTGGTAAGACTCGAAGGCTTCTACCCTGGATTTGAAGGAAGCTATACCTATCCACTAAACCTTAGTGAGGAATAAGCTGATACACTAAATATTCACCGGCTTGTAGTTCAAACTTTTCTTTACCAGAAAACGAAAAGAACAAGCCTGAAAATATTTGTTGAAAATTTCCTTCAAGAAATGGGTGGCTAATTTCAAAAGCCAACCTATTATGTTCCGAAATATTGAGAAGCACCAAAACAACATTGTTTTGGTGCTTCTTTATAAAGCCTATAATACTATGAGGATAGTGCGTTTGGAGCATTTGGGATTGACCCAAAACAACGGCTTCATTTTGTGCGCGCAAAGAAAAAAGCGTCTTATAAAAATGATGCAGTGCGGGTGGTAGCGTAGGCCATGCTAATTCGTCTTTTTCAAAAAATGACAAGCGTTTATGATTTGGAATTTCCTGCCCACTATATACCAGTGGCAATCCTCCCCAAGTAGCCGAAAATACAGCCCAGGCTTTTGCTGTTACTCCATACTTTTCATACTCCGTTCCATTCCAACTATTTTCATCATGGTTAGCCGTAAAAAATAATTTGCGTGTATTGGTGCCTTCGCTTGCATACATATCTAGTTGGTCCAATACGGGTTTTAAATTTGGCTCATGCCTATTAAGAGATCCACTCGCATGCATAAAAGCCCAAGCATAGGTAGTATCAAAGGCTTCAAAATAACGGGTGTCTTCACACTCTGCTAGCCAGTATAAAGGCTTTATGGTATCAAGCACCCTTCGTGCCTCTATCCAAAAATGTAAAGGCACTAAATGTGCCATATCACATCTAAATCCATCGATATTAAAAGTATTGATCCAATAACGCATCGCATCAATCATGGCAGCGTGCATACGAGTATTTTCATAATTTAAATCAATAACATCGGTCCATCCATTGCGCTCTGTGAAATTTCCAGACGCATCTTGTATATAAAAATCAGGATTAGATATGGTCCAAACATGATCTTGACCGGTATGATTGGCCACCCAATCAATCATCACTTTCATACCCAGCGCATGGGCTGCGTTTACAACATCCATAAAATCTTGCGTTGTGCCAAACTCAGGATTAATGGTTATATAATCACTACACGCATAATAACTTCCTAAACTGCCAAGCCTACCCTTTACGCCAATAGGTGTTATGGGCATGAACCACAGTAACGTAACGCCCATATCTGCCAGTCTTGGAAGGTGCAAGGCAAATGAAGCCAATGTCCCCTCTTTGGTATACTGTCTAACATTTACCTCGTAAATATTAGCACGAACCGCCCAAGAAACAATATTAAATGGCATGTCTATTGAATTTAGAAAACAAGATCGATAATAGATAAACGAGCACTGCACCAATGACATTTAACCACAAAAATCCGATGCCCACAATATTATACTTGTCCAATAAAAAACAAACAATTACAAATATTTCACCCACAATAGCGGCCCAAAACACAGGCGTACCACCTACTTTTTTAGCATAAAAAGCCACTAAAAAAATGCCCAGTATAACACCATAAAATAAGGAGCCTAATACATTAACGGCTTCAATTAAACTACCCATACCCGTTGCAAACTGCGCCGTTAAAATACAAAACACACCCCATCCTAGTGTATACCATTTAGAGGTTTTATAATCTGTTGCAGATTGCGCCAGCGTAGTTCCATCAATGGATTTGGACCGGTACCGCAAATGAAAATCAATAACAGTGCATGATGCAAGTGCATTGAGCGCTGCTGCAATAGAACCCCATGCGGCTAAAAATATAACAGCAATTAAAAGGCCCACAAGCCCTACTGGCAGATAATCCACCACAAAGCGTAAAAAAATATAGTTGGTGTCATTAACGTCTGCACCAGGCACAGCCGTTGCAATTACATTTTTATATTTTTTTTGTAATGCCGTTAATGACGATGCACCTTTTTGAATTTTATTTTCGAGTGCAGTATCTGCTTTATTTGATTGCACAAGCGCAGTATTGAGTTCCAATTGCTTTGCCTGCGCTACCTTAAACTGATCTTGAATTGCAGATAACGTATCTTTGTAAGGTGTAGACCAGGCTTTGGTTTCAACGGTTCTATTAAAAAATATGGGAGACTCTTTAAACTGATAAAAAGTAAACAACAAAACACCAAGTAGTAATATCAGAAACTGCATTGGAATTTTTACCACGCCATTTAATAAGAGTCCTAATTTACTTTCACGATCATTTTTTGCAGTAATATATCTGCCTACTTGTGATTGATCGGTACCAAAATAAGAGAGTGCTAAAAAAAAGCCGCCAATGGTTCCACTAATTATATTATACCGGTCTTTAAAATCAAACCCACTACCCGTATTACCCGTGGTAATTACATTTAATTTACCTGACACTTCTCCCACTTTTAGCGCATCGGCAAATCCAAGTCCATCCGGCAGCAAATGCACCAAATAATACCCCGACACCACCATGCCAATAAATATGATTACAAATTGAAGTTGTTGGGTATATGCAACGGCCTTGGATCCTCCACTCACCGTGTAGAGTGTAAGCATCCCTCCCATGGCAATATTGGTCCAATAAATATCCCAACCCAGTAGGGATGATAAAATAATGGAAGGTGCATAAATACTAATGCCCGTAGATAACCCACGAGACAATAAAAACAAAAACGACGTAAAGGTTCTAGTTTTTAAATCAAATCGCTGTTCTAAAAATTCGTAAGCGGTAAATATTTTTAGCTTACTAAACATAGGCACAAACCACACCACAATAACGATCATAGCAAGTGGCAAGCCAAAATAATATTGTACAAAACGCATACCATCTGTGTAAGCCTGACCCGGTGCCGATAAAAAAGTTATGGCACTAGCTTGTGTACCCATAATACCTAGTAATACCAAATACCAAGGCATCGAACGATTACTCAAAAAGTAGCCTTCTAAATTTTTTGTAGCATTACTTTTATACAAACCATAAGATATAATTAGTATAAATGTTACCACCAAAACAACCCAATCGATAAATGACATATTTTAATGTTTTGGAAGTGCAATTAAGTTTGCTAATAATTTATAAGCGCCTGAAACACCTGCTGGCAATTGCCTAAACAGTGCCAAGCCTACATATGAAAAATTGCCTTTGCCATACGCGCAGGTAATTAATGAACCGCTAGATGGCTGTTCGTTTTTATCATGCATTAAAAGTGGTGCTTGATAACGGGCATCGATAGCAGTTGCCTGATAGGTGCTTCTTTCCTGAATCCATCCTTCAAAATCACGAGCAGTAATTTGGTTGGGCGTTTGTAAAACAGGATGTGCGGGAATTGAAAATACCACTTCCGCATTTTCTTCTGTTACCCTAGAACCTCCACTAATCGTAAACGGATACGGTGCCATAGGCGGCGTTAATCCATTCGTTCCCGTTCGGTTGTATTGCACAATTAAATTACCTCCATTTTGTACGTATTGCAAGAGTGTTTGATAGCCATCTTTTAAAAATGCATTTACGTTGTACGCTCTAACACCCGTAACAATCGCATCAAATCCTGCTAAATATTGTGGCGTGCAATTAGCCGCTGTTATTTTTTCTACACGGTATCCAAGTTGCACGAGTGCTTCTTCGGTTAAATCGCCAGAACCCGCAATATAGCCCACTTTTGAGCCTTTCACCCGAATAGGTTCATCAACTACTTTAACAATATCTTGCGTCAAATAATGCGTATTGGGAATGTGATCGTATACAATTTTTTGGAGATGTTCATTGTAATGTTGTGTGCCTTTATTATTGGTTACTTCAACCGATGCAATAACCGAATTTGATACAGTAGCAGGATTGTAAAAGCTTGTAAGAGGCACCGCAATAGCACTCGATTTTGCATCTTTAAAAACTGAATCTACGCCCTTTTCATAAACCTGCTTACCCGTTTTTTGATCCATTAAAGTATAACGAACCGATGCACTCATTTGTTTTTCCTGATTGGATAATACAGTAAGCTGTAGTGGCGTTGAAATATTTTTTTTATCTTTTTCAGATAATACATTTGTTAAAACTACGGTTGGCTTAACAACAAGTTCGTATGGTGGAATGATAATAAATGGTTGCACACATTCGCCTTTAACAAGGTCTACATATTTTTGAAGCACTGGCCTAGTAATAGTAAACACAACGCCTTCGATGGTGCAAGTAAATTGTACAGAAATGGTAGGATCATTCCAAGCTTTACCAAGTACCCTATAATCATTCACCAAAAACATACCATCCGTCTTTTTGGACTGCTGTAACCAATAGGGTTGAAAATCATTTTTTGATACCACAGGAAGCATGTTTACTACATAATTGTAATTTTTATTTTGAATGAGTTGCTGATCTACCTGCTTTGTAAAAGCTTGATTGGATACAGCAATATTTTCTAATCTAACAACAGCAGTTGATCTATTATTAACAGCACAGGTAAAACTAATGGAGTCGCCTTGTACTGCTTTTTCTGAAACCGTATATGCTTCTACAGACAATCCAGCAGCAGCTTCAATAATTTGCTGTAACGTATTTAGTTTATACGACCTCCAAACAGATGTGGGAAGACCCTTTACCTGTTCATAAATTTTTACAAGAGCCGGCAATGATAATGCGGGTTGCAAAGGATTGTAAGAAACAATAACTGCTTCAATGGCAGTTGCAATACTTGCTCCGTTTTGACCAAGCCTTTTCCAATCGGTGCTAACCCCATCGAGTAAACTTCGCGTAGGCGCTTCTCCAACAATGGTGGTAAAATATTCTAAAATTTCTCCTTTGCGTCGGGGCCTTCCTTCACCCTGGCTTTTGTGCATGCTTCTTGCTTCACCACCTATTTCACCATAACTTTTTCCTTCCAGCGGATTATATACACCTACATCGATTTTAAATTGATCATTGCTAGTGGTATTAGCGCCACCAAAATTAAATGTGTTCCAAAGCAGCCTTTTTGCCTGCCATACCGTAACACCGTTTGTTAATTGTTCCGGAAATTGATGGGGATCTGCGGCTGCTGCAAAAGCTTCTCTCGCAATTTGTGCAGATGCGCTGTGATGTCCATGACCTGCGCGCGCGTCCGGAGGAAAGCGCGCAATAATTACATCTGGCTTATAATTACGAATCACCCAAACAGCGTCTGCTAATACTTTTTGTCGGTCCCAAACTTGCAAGGCTTCATCCATACTTTTACTAAACCCAAATTCATACGCACTTGTAAAATACTGTTCAGCGCCATCGATTTCGCGCGCGGCTAATAATTCTTTGGTTCGAATCATGCCAAGTTCAATACCTTGTTCTGGCCCAATTAAATTTTGACCACCATCACCCCTTGTTAAACTCAAATACGCAGTTCGGTACATTTTTTCTTTAGCCAAATAAGGCAACAAACTATTGTTTTCATCATCGGGGTGTGCAGCAATGTATAAAACAGAACCCAACACTTGTAATTTTTTCAATGATTGTAAAATAGAGGCGCTAGGCATGACTCCACCATTATTTTGACTGACTTGTTGCGACCATACGCTATTACTAGAAAACAGCAATAGCACTAAAAATTGCAGGGTAAAAAAGTACGATTTTTTCATAGCTGTCAAAACGCCTAATTGGGCTATCATTTAAATCATGAACAGTTTGTTAAACAATGCGTGAATGTAACAAAAAATGGCCCAGATTTAACCAAAAATTGAGTAATTTTCAACCATGAAATCAACAATCTTTACGGCCCTCATATTTTGCCTTTACAGTAGCGTTATGGGGCAATATGAAAACGCGATTGTGGGCCCCACCAAAGCAGTAAATCCTTACCAATATATTGTTGTAAAATCCGGCATATTTAACAGGGCAAGTGTAACAAGTGCGCACCCGCTTGCAAGTATGGTTGGCACCGAAATCATGAAACAAGGTGGTAATGCATTTGACGCAACCATTGCAACTCAATTTGCACTTGCAGTTGTATACCCGGGAGCCGGTAATATTGGTGGAGGTGGATTTACACTTGCCAGAAAAAAAGACGGCACCCTTATTGGTATCGATTACAGAGAAGCGGCCCCTGCGCGTGCAAGTAGAGATATGTATTTAGATGCAGCAGGAAATGCACAAGATGCACTTTCACAAAATGGTCATTTAGCTTCTGGCGTTCCGGGCACCGTTGCGGGTATTTTTGCAACCTTACCACATGCTAGACTTCCTTTTGCACAGCTTATCCAACCCGCTATTGATTTAGCGCGTTACGGTTTTGTAATTACCGAAAGAGAAGCATCTAGTTTAAATGGAACAAAAAAAGATTTTCTAAAATACTCGACGAAGCCTTCTGCATTTGTTAAGGAAACAAAATGGAAAGTTGGAGACACCCTTATTCAAGTAGAACTTGCGAATACGCTTACTCGTATTCAAAAAAATGGCGCCAAAGGATTTTATGAAGGAGAAACAGCAGCTCTTATTGTAGATGAAATGAAAAGAGGCGGTGGACTTATTTCACTAGACGACTTAAAAAAATACCAAGCAAAATTGAGAGCGCCTATTGTATTTAATTACAGAGACTATGGCGTCATTAGTTTTGCCCCACCCAGCAGTGGTGGCATTTTAATTGGCCAGATGCTTAAAATGATGGAGCCGTTCAATGTACAAAAAATGGGTTTTCAAACACCCGAATCCGTGCAACTCATGATTGAAGTGGAGCGCCGCGCCTACGCCGATAGAGCTGCGCATATTGGTGATCCTGATTTTTATAAAGTGCCGCAAAAAACACTACTTAGCAATGCTTATTTAAAAAATAGAATGCTGGATTACAAACCTGGTGTTGCAGGTGCAAGTGATCAAACGGTAGCAGGAAGTATTCCTACCTCCGAGGAAACAACACATTTTAGTGTAGTTGATTCAGAAGGTAATATGGTAGCAGTGACCACCACCCTTAATGGAGGCTATGGCAATAGAACGGTTGTAGGTGGCGGCGGATTTATACTAAACAATGAAATGGATGATTTTAGCGCAAAACCAGGTAGCCCAAATATGTATGGCGCCATTGGTGGAGAAGCCAATTCCATTGCACCCTATAAAAGAATGCTTAGTTCCATGACCCCAACCCTACTTACAAAAAATAAAAAACCGTATTTGACAGTAGGCACACCAGGAGGTACTACCATTCCTACATCCGTGTTTCAAACCATCGTTAACCTCGTTGATTTTAATTTGAGTTTAGAGGACGCTATTAATTATCCGAAGTTTCATCACCAGTGGCTCCCCGATGAAGTGAGCATAGAAAAAACATTTAATCCAAGCACGAGAGCCGGACTTGAAAAAATGGGCTACCGTATTAAAGAAAGAGGAAACATAGGTAGAACCGAAGGTATCGTTATTGGACCAACGGGTAAAAGAATTACAGTTGCCGACAAAAGAGGCGATGATGCTGTGGCAGGATACTAATTATTGATGCTAGAATAGAATAACCTGAAAAGAAAATTAAAAATAACCAGAAATGTTTTGCTCGCCGTTGTTGCAGGCCTCTTTTTTGTGCTCCTACTTTTAAACACCAGTCCTGTACAAAATTATATCGCAAAAAAAATAACCGCTTCTATTTCCAATAAGCTAGGTGCGCAAATTAGTATCAGAAAAGTTAGCATTTCTCCATTTAATAAATTAAACATAGAAGGTGTACTTATACGGGATCAAAACAAAGACACCCTTTTATTTGCAAACCTTTGTAAAATCAGAATAACCGACTGGTTTTTCTTGCAAAAAAATGCAACCCTCAGCTATATTGGCATAGAAGACGCCGTTGTAAAAATCAACAGAAAAACAAAAATCTGGAATTACGAATTTATTACCAACTATTTTAAAAGTAGTGATACCAGTAATGCAACAGGTAACACCCATTACGATATTAAAAAAATTGATTTAAAATCGGTACGGTTTGAACAAAACGACCAGTGGACTGGATCGTATATGAAAGCCTCGTCTGTGAGCTTAGTAGTCGATTGCAAAAAAATAAATCTCGAAACAGGTTTTGTTAAATTAGGGACGGTTAGTTTGGATCAGCCATCTTTTATAATGAAAGTGATTCCCGCATTACAACCAATCAATAGTAAAAAAACACCTGCTTCTACTGCAACGAATGCAAGCCCGCTCAATATTAATGTAGATGAAATCGCCATCAATAAAGGCGCACTTGTTATTGATAGTGATTTCGAAAAACCATATCCAAATTTCGACGGAACGCACCTTAATTTTTATAGCATTAACGCAACCATAAAAAATGCTTTTGTGTCTGAAAAGGAAATAAAAGCATCCCTAAACCTTTCTGCAAAAGAAAGATCCGGCTTACTGGTAAAAAAATTGAATACCAACTTTACATTTAACCAGCAGATCATGGAGTTTGCCAATTTAGACCTTCAAACCAACAGGTCACGCATTGGCAATTACTATGCGATGAAGTTTACAGACTTTGAAAAAGATTTTAGCAACTATATCTCAAATGTTGTAATGGTTGCCAATATAAAAGATGCGGAGGTGCATACAGATGATATTGCTTTTTTCGCTCCTGCCATGTCCATGTTTAAAACAAACGCCCAGCTTTCAGGGAAATATTCAGGAACAGTTGCTGACTTCACAGTTTCCAAATTACAATTAAGAACAGGAAGCAATAGCTTATTAACGGGTACCTATTCTATGAAAGGTTTACCTGAAATAGAAACCACTCAAATAACTTTAGAAAAAGGATTTGCCCAAAGCAATTACAAAGACCTAGCACAGCTTATTCCTTCGATACAAAATATACAAAGCCCAAGCTTTGCTTCACTGGGTACCATTTTATACAAAGGAGATTTTAAGGGAACTGCATTTGACTTTGTTACCAAAGGGGTATTTAGTACTGCACTAGGCGGAGTAACCACAGACATCAATTTAAAACTACCCCTTAAAGGCGAGCCAAGCTATAAAGGGCAACTAGAAACTGTTGCATTTAACCTTGGTAAATTCACTAACAATAACGACCTAGGAACCATAGATTTTAAAGGAAGCATCGAAGGCAGCAGCTTTGATATAGAGAAACTAAAAACAAGCATAAGTGGCGATATCAGATCCATTCAATACAAAGATTATTACTATAAAAGTATTGTTACAAACGGCACTTTTCAGAAAAAATATTTTAGCGGGGATGTTATCATCAACGATCCTAATTTAAACTTTACAAGCTCAGTAGAAATCAATTTCAACCAAAATATACCAGCCTTTAATATTGTGGGGGATTTAGCCTATTCAAATTTAAAGGCACTTAAATTATATCCTAAGTTTATTGAAGTTACAGGCCTATTGGATGCCAACTTTACGGGAAGCAACCTCGATAATTTTACAGGGAATGCTAAATTTTTGAATGCAAACATCAATGATTCAACTACTAAGGTCAATTTCGATTCTTTATCACTTTTGTCATCACAAGTGGGAAATGAAAAACGCATCAGCCTAAAAAGTAACGACTTTGCTGCAAGCATTACCGGACAATTTAATGTAGCTGATTTACCTAAAAGCATTCAATCTTTTTTACACCATTACTACCCCAATTATATTGAAGCACCAGGTAAACTTAGCGCAGACCAAAACTTTACCATCAAAGCAAATGCCAACTACATAGACCCCTATATTAGTTTATACAATAAAAATTGGAGCGGCTTTAATGACCTTTCATTTGAAGGGACTATTAATACCAAAACCTATCAATTAAGTGCAAAAGCAAATATACCGTACGGAAAAATCAACGACTACGCTATTACAGGTGCTAGTATTCAAGCTAAAGGCAACGTTAACAACCTCAGCTTATTAACCAATATTGATAATGTTGGAATTGGAGATAGTATTCATTTTCCAAACTCTATTATTTCGATAGATTCAAAAAATGATAAATCCAACGTACAAATAAAAACAAGTGCTTCTAGTAATTTAAATGACGCCAATTTAGAAGCAGAAGTATATACCCTTCAAGATGGACTTAGGATCCAGTGGAAACCTTCTAATTTCACCCTCAATAATAAAAAATGGACGCTTGAAAAAGAAGGCGAACTGGTACTACGCAAAAACTTTGTACATGCTAGCAATGTAAAGTTCGTACAAGGTACCCAAGAAATTTTAATTCAAACCGAGGAAGAAGATGGCGGCAACACCAATCAATTAAATATAAAACTCAATAACCTTGTCATTGGAGATATTACAAACCTTGTGATTCAACAACCACGTTTTGAAGGTATTGCGAATGGAAATATTACGCTAAAAAACATTTTCAATGATCTAAAAGCGGATGCAAGGATTAATACGAGTCAGTTGCGGGTAGACAATGACTCGGTAGGCCTTGTAAATATTACAGCTGGGTATGATGCAAAAACAGGCAACCTTCCTTTTTCGGTCCTATCAGAAAATAAAGATTATACAATTCGCGCTAACGGCTTTTATAACTTAACAGATAGCGCTCAGCAGCCCCTTTATACAAATATTCAATTAAATGATACCCGAATTAATTTTGTTGAACAGTTTTTGACGGGTATTTTTTCTGATGTTGACGGTAAAGCTACCGGACAATTGAGCATTCAAGGTAATCCAACAAGTCCAACTTTATTAGGCGAAGTGCTTGTAAAAAATGCAAACTTAAAAGTAGATTACACACAAGTGAATTATCAAATTGATAGTTTACGAGTTAAATTTTTAGAAGACGGCATAGATTTTGGAAAGTTTACAGTGAGGGATAAATTTAATAACAAAGCAAGTGGTTCAGGTAAATTGTACGAGAAGCAGTTTGAGAATATGGCTTTTGATTTTGACGTTGCTACCAACAATTTACTACTCATAGATACCAAGGCAAAAGACAATTCGCTTTTTTATGGCAAAGCAATAGGCAAAGCAAACTTTAGTTTTAAAGGACCCTCTACAAATGCAAAAATTACACTGGTAGCAGAATCTACAGACAGCTCCCATATTGTTTTACCCAATGCAGTATCGAAAGAATCGGCAAGTGCAGATTTTATTACTTACAAGAAGTACGGCACTGAAATACAATCAGAAAATAAAGCATCGAATTTTAATTTACTTGTAGACCTAGATCTAACGGCAAACAACAAAGCGGAAATTGATGTGATTCTCGACGACGTGTCGGGTGATATCATTAAAGCAAATGGCAGTGGAAGGCTCAGAATCAGATCTGGTACTTCGGAGCCACTTACTATTAGAGGCCGTTACAATATTGACAAAGGAAATTATGATTTTAGTTTTCAATCGCTCATTAAAAAACCGTTTGAACTCATACCCAATAAAGGAAATTATATCGAATGGACCGGCGACCCTAATAAAGCCAATATCAAAATTGATGCACAGTATACCGCAGAGCAAGTAGCACTATACGATCTTGTAGGTAATTTAAACATGAGTGGTGCTGTTAAAGGATATCGTGGACCGGTATATGTAGTTGCGCAATTAAGGGATAAACTAACAAAGCCGGACATTAGTTTTAAACTTGATTTTCCACAAGGGAGCCCTATCAAAACAGACAATGAACTAGTACAATATTTAACAAGGCTTGAACAAGACGACAATGAGATATTAAAGCAGGTTTCATTTTTAATTGTTTTCAATTCTTTTGCTCCCCCTACCATTGGCAATGGAGGAAACGGTAATGCCAATGCCATGTTTGCGACTATTGGTGTAAATACGCTTTCTCAAATACTAACCAAAGAGATCAATAAAATGTTTTCTAACATGCTATTCAAGCTAACTGGAGACAAGAGCTTGCGCTTTGATGTTGGAACATCTTTGTATAGCAATACAGAGCTTTTAGGTGCCGCATCAGGTATCAACAGCAACGTAGCAAATGCTGGCATTAATAGATCAAGGGTTAATTTTAAAGTAGGTAAAAGCTTTTTTGAAGATAAAATTGTGGTGACTTTTGGGGGTGACTTGGATTTTAACCTAAGCAACTCTTCCAGTGTTAAAAATGGAAATTTGCAATGGCTTCCTGATTTAAATATAGAATTCATACTTACCCAAGACCGTAAATTAAGAGCGATATTGTTTAATAAAAACAGCCTTGATATAAGTGGATCCAGCTTTGGTAGACGCAACCGTTTTGGGGCTAGTATTTCTTACAGAAGAGATTTTGAAAGGCTATTTTAAAGCGCTTACAAAAGGGGCTGCGGAACTTTACTGCAACCACGCAAACGGTACACTAAAAAATTACGAACAACAACACCGCCTCTTTTTTGCTCTATTGTAATGGGTGCGTCAATGGTATTAAAATAAGCCCCATACGCTTCTGCAACATTAAAGGGCACATTAGATGGTACAATACAATATGCATCTGAGCCAATTTTAAAGGCAGGGCGTTGTTTATTGAGCCAAGCAAATTTATGAATATCTTGCAGTGGTCCAACACCAATTAAAGGAAGTCCGGTAGTACGCGCAGTATAAAATTCTAAATGTCCAGCTGGAAACCATTTGCCTACAATAATCGAAGGCGCCTCAGACATTATATGATTGGCTTGATCCTTAGCGACCAAGGTTTTAAAAGCAAGACTAAAATTTTCCCATCCACTTATATCTAATGTTGGACAGTACTCTCCCAGGTTTTCATTTTTTTGACTGCCAAAATTACCTGGATATTTTTGAACAATAAATACGAGTGCTAGTAAAATCGTAAATACAAATCCCAGCGAAGTACGCAACAAATAAACGGTCCAACTTTGTTTTTGTTGATCGATATAAATACCAGCGAGGATCATTAAAGGAATAAATGCAGGGCCCGACCAGTGCGGAAGTGTTGGATTAAATAGTGCTACTACCCAAAAAATTAAAACAAGTGGTATACTCATCCATAATAACCAGTGTCCATTATTTTTTTGGTGAAATGAAATTTTCTTAATCCCAATCACAGCCGTAGCCATTAAAATATAAACGAGTGGATTTTGATATAAAACCTCTCCTAGCAATTCTGTTGAAAAACTTGTAATATCAATGCCTGTATGTGTTACCCGCTCCGAATGAAAACGATAGGTAATAAAGTCATACACCACATTCCAATATACAATTGGAATAACACAGAGTATGGTTACAAAAACCGCTACCATAAAAGGCCACGAAAATAAACGCTTATAATTTGTACATAATAAATAAGCGCCAAAGCCAGCCCATAAAAATAGCCCGTGTACTTTTGAGAGTGTTGCAAGTCCTATGAGTAAGCCTAGTAGGATCCAGTACCCTATTTGCTTTTCTTTATTTGCAAATAGTAGTAATGACATTACATACAATGCAGCCGTCCAAAATATAAGTTGCGCGCTATCCGGTAAAATAAAAAATCCAGCAATAAAACCCGTGTATACACCTGCTTGATACAATACTGCTGCAAAAAATCCTGCCCTTTCGCTCGATAAGACCGAAGTTGTTTTAAAAACAAAATAACAACCAACGCTAGCAGAGAAAATAGCACCTAAACGCATACTTAGTTCAGATACCCAGTGCATGTTTAGTGTAGCTGCGCGAATTAAAAATCCCACCAACGGCGGATGGTCAAAATGATTAAAATCGAGTTGTAGTGCGTAGGTCCAGTAATAGACTTCGTCATTGCCGAGTTCCAAAAAAGGAGCAGCTATCATTTTCATGCAAGCAGCAAAAAAAATGAGCCCGAAAACTTTTTGGGAATAGGACTTAAACATATGGATAAAAAAATTAAGCGCCTTTATTTACAAACCACTCTACCGCTAATTGATAGCCCTTTAAACCAAGTCCAACAATGGAACCAGTTGCTTTTGCAGATACGTGCGAAATTTTTCTAAAATCTTCTCTTGCATGCACGTTACTAATATGTACTTCAATTACCGGTGTTGTAATGGCAGCCACTGTATCGCCTATGGCAACAGATGTATGGGTATAGCCACCTGGATTAAAAATGATACCAGCAGCGGTAAAACCAACACGTTGTAGTTCGTTGATGAGTTCCCCTTCGATATTGGATTGAAAATATTCGAATTCGATGTTTGGATACTGCGCCACCAAAGCATTATAGCAATCATCAAAACTAGTAGTGCCATAGACATCTGGCTCTCGTTTGCCCAACAAATTTAAATTGGGTCCATTGATGATCGCGATTTTCATAACTAGGCCTTTGCTTTGATTAAATCAATAAAGTTATCAAACAAATAACGGCTATCGTGCGGACCTGGTGTGCTTTCGGGATGGTATTGCACACTAAATGCTGGTTTGTTTTTTAAACGAATACCTTCAATAGAATTGTCGTTTAAATTAACGTGCGTTACTTCAACATTTGGATGATTCTTTACGGCTTCAGGATCAACACCAAATCCATGATTTTGCGTTGTGATTTCACACTGACCCGTAATAATATTTTTTACTGGATGATTGAGTCCTCTATGACCATGGTGCATTTTAAATGTTGGAATATCATTGGCAAGTGCTAGTAATTGATGCCCTAAACAAATACCAAATACTGGTTTTTGTTCTTCCAAAACTTCTTTAACAGTAGTGATGGCATAATCCATAGAAGCAGGATCGCCAGGGCCATTAGAAATAAAATAGCCAGCAGGATTGAATTCTTTTAAACGGCTTAATGGTGTTTTTGCAGGATGTACTCTTATATGCGCACCTCTATCCACTAAGCATTGTAAAATATGTTTTTTAACACCAAAATCCAATACCGCAACTTTGATGGCAGAACTAGCATCACCCATTTCATATTCTGATTGTGTGCTTACTGTGCTTGCAAGTTCTAGCCCATCCATACTTGGCACAGCTGCTAATTTTTGTTGTAAAGAAGCGATGTCTAAATCCTCGGAAGAAATAATACAGTTCATGGCACCTTTTTCTCTGATATGCGCAACAAGTGCACGCGTATCTAAATTATCGATGGCCACTAAATTGTTGTTAACGAGATAGGTATTTAAATCACCATCTGCTAGAAGTCTTGAAAACTGCTCTTCTAAATTGCGCGCAATCAAGCCTCTAATTTTTACGGTACTACTTTCTACGTCTGTATCTTTTACACCATAATTTCCTATGTGCACATTGTTCATGATAAGCACCTGGCCAGTATAACTTGGATCTGTAAATACCTCTTGATAACCCGTCATGCCGGTATTAAAACAAATTTCTCCGGTTGTTGTCCCTATTTTACCAAAAGCATGACCATGAAATACGTGTCCGTCGGCAAGAATTAGGATTGCGGGCTTTTTGGCTTGAAGCGTCATTGGAAGGCTATTTTTTTGATTGGGTTGATGATACAAAAAAAGTTCAATTCTCTTGTATCTCCTTATTTTTTTTTACACATAAAAAAAGGCAAGACCAAAGCCTTGCCTTTTATATTATATTACCTTTTCAAATTATTCAGCTGCTTTATCAGTTGAAGAATCTGCGGCTGGTTCTACTGCTGGTGTTTCAGCTACCACTTCTGCTTCTGCAACATCCGCTTTTTTGGTTGTTGCACGGCTACGACGTGTTTTTTTAGCTGGCTCAGAAGCTGCATTTACTGAATTACCATAGATTTCATTGAAATCTACTAATTCAATCATTGCTTTTTCAGCATTATCCCCAGGACGAATGCCCAATTTAAGGATACGCGTATAACCACCCGGACGACCTGCTACCTTAGGACCTACCACTGTAAATAATTCTTTTACAGCTTCTTTGTCTTGTAAGTAACTGAAAACAACTCTATGCTGGTGCATGATTGTTTCTTTGTTATCGCTCTTTTTAGTTTTTGTAATTAACGGCTCTACGTAGGTTCTTAACGCTTTAGCTTTTGCTAAAGTAGTAACGATACGCTTGTGCGTAATTAACTGGCTAGCCAAGTTGGCTAACAATGCTTCCCTATGTGCTTTTTTACGGCCTAGGTTGTTGATTTTGTCTCCGTGACGCATGACTTTTGTTTTTAATCCTTACACCGTGTCAGGAATTGTAAGGCGTGAATAATGGGCTAAGCCCTTTTATTAATTATCTAGATTGTCTAAACCTAATTTACCTAAATCCATACCAAAGCTTAGGCCTCTTTCAGTTAATACTTGCTCAATTTCAGACAATGATTTTTGACCAAAGTTTCTGAATTTCATAAGGTCTTCTTGCTCGTATTGAACAAGTTCGCTTAGGCTATTGATTTTAGCTGCTTTTAAACAGTTAAATGCACGTACAGAAAGATCTAAATCTTCTAGAGGTGTTTTAAGCACTTTACGTAATTGTAATACATGCTCATCCACTACATCTTCTTTCTTATCTTCTTTATTATCAAACGTGATGTTTTCATCCGTAATGATCATAAGGTGTTGGATAAGAATGCGAGAAGCTTGCTTTACAGCATCTTCAGGATGAATGGTACCATCTGTTGCTACGTCTAAAATTAATTTTTCGTAGTCAGTTCTTTGTTCTACACGGTAGTTTTCAATAGCGTATTTTACGTTCTTGATTGGCGTGTGAATAGAATCGATAGCGATGTATCCAAAAGGAGCATCTTTAATTTTATTTTCTTCTGCGGGAATATAACCACGACCTTTTGAGATCGTTAATTCAATATCCATTTTAGAAGTTGTATCCATCGTGCAAATGCTCAACTCAGGATTCATAACCTGAAAATGTTGAGATAATTCACCAATCATACCTGCATTAAATTCGGTACGACCTTTGATAGATAAATTGATTTTTTCGGTTGCAACTTCATGATCCACATTTTTCTTGAAACGAACTTGCTTCAAGTTTAATATGATTTCAGTTACATCTTCTGTAATACCTTTAATTGTTGCAAACTCGTGGTCTACACCTTCGATTTTGATACCAACAATTGCATATCCTTCCAGTGAGCTAAGTAATACTCTGCGTAAGGCATTACCGATTGTTAAACCAAAGCCTGGTTCTAAAGGACGGAATTCAAATTGTCCGTCAAACTCAGTTGCTTTTTGTAGAACAATTTTGTCTGGTTTTTGAAAGCTTAATATGGCCATATTAAAACTTGTTTTTTATTAGTTTGTCCGGGTCAATATTGAAACCGGAAATTGGATTTTAGTACGTATTATTTAGAGTACAATTCTACGATTAGTTGCTCCTTAATGTTTTCAGGTACATTCTCTCTTTCAGGGAAAGTGATGAAGGTTCCTTTCTTTTCATTTTCGTTCCAATCTAACCAACCGAACTTAGGATTTTTACCGCGGCTCTTGCTGGTTAATGAAGTATTATGAGCACTCTTTGGACGGTAACCAATCACATCACCTGGCCTACATGTGTAAGAAGGAACGTTCATGATTTCGCCGTTTACAGTTACGTGCTTGTGATTTACCAACTGACGTGCTTCTGGACGACTAGCTGTTAAACCCATACGGAAAACTGTGTTATCTAAACGAGCTTCTAATAATTTGATCAAGTTTTCACCAGTTACACCTTTTAAGCGTGATGCTTCTTCAAATGTTTTACGGAATTGACGCTCTAATACACCATAGGTATATTTAGCCTTTTGCTTTTCACGTAATTGTAAAGCGTATTCACCTAAGCTCTTACGCTTACGTGCTGCTCCGTGTTGACCTGGAGGGTTGCTGTTTTTACCCAACCATTTGCCATTTCCGAGGATTGGCTCTCCAAAGATTCTGGAGATTTTTGTTTTTGGACCTGTATAACGTGCCATTTTTTTAACGCAATTTTTATGAGGCTGCGGACCTTTTTTTGTGATTTTTTAATGACGATGTATCATTGTTAAAAATCTAAAATGAATGATACACCCTGTATAATAAAATAATTAAACTCTTCTTTGTTTTGGAGGACGACAACCGTTGTGTGGCATTGGCGTTACGTCTTTGATAGAAGTTACTTCGATACCTGATTGTGCGATAGAACGGATAGCACCTTCACGGCCAGCTCCTGGTCCTTTAACAAATACATCTACACGCTTTAAACCCGCGTCAGAAGCTACTTTTGCAGCATCGGCAGCAGCCATTTGAGCGGCATAGGGTGTATTCTTTTTTGAACCTTTGAAACCCATTTTACCAGCACTGCTCCAGCTAATTACTTGACCCGTTTTGTTGGTAAAACTAATGATGATGTTGTTGAATGTTGCAGAGATACGTACTTCACCAGTAGCGTCTACTTTTACAACTCTTTTTTTGGCAGCAGCTTTTGCACTGTTCTGCGCTTTTTGTGGTTTAGCCATTTTTGTTTTTTGAGGTAGTCTTTAAAAAATAACCCCAGGTTAACCTGGGTACCAACCGCTTCTCCTGCATCCTAATCACTAGAATTAGGCGGCGATCCGACAGCGTTTGGGTTTGTAAATTAAAAATGGCAAAAGCGGTGGGTTCACCGCTCTTACCAGATTAATTATTTTTTAGGTGCCTTTTTCTTACCGGCAACTGTCTTACGCTTACCTTTTCTGGTACGGCTGTTTGTTTTGGTACGTTGACCACGAACAGGCAACCCTTTTCTGTGACGAAGACCACGGTAACAAGCGATGTCTAACAAACGCTTAATACTCATAGAAACTTCACTACGTAAAGCACCTTCTACTTTGAACTCACTGTTGATGATGTTACGAATTGCAGTTTGTTCTTCATCATTCCAAGTATTTACTTTTTTATTGAAGTCAATACCTGCTTTGGTTAAGATATACTGTGCAGTTGAACGACCAATACCAAAAATATAGGTCAGACCAATTTCGCCTCTTTTGTTTTTTGGTAAGTCAATACCGGCAATACGAGCCATATGCTTTTTTTAAATTTTACTTTACTATTAGTAGTTACTGTTTGTAGTTACTGATTGAAAAAACAATTGGGTGCAAATATGCACCACCACTGGTTTTATCCTTGACGTTGCTTAAAGCGAGGATTCTTTTTGTTGATAACAAAAAGTTTGCCCTTACGCTTAACAATCTTGCAATCTGCACTACGCTTTTTGATTGAAGCTCTAACTTTCATCTC
>CAJBRT010000092.1 GCA_903958045.1 uncultured Bacteroidota bacterium
GCCGATGAATACGGTGCCAGGTTTTTAATATTGTCTCTAACTAATTTTTGTACATCAAACATGTGCGTGTATTTATGCTTTCTAGTTTTTATAATGATTGGAGGCGAATGGTGATGGCATTTTTATGTGCATCTAAGCCTTCTGCTGCTGCCATCGTTTCTACGGCTGCTCCAATAGCTTGTAATCCAGCAGGGGTTAGTTTTTGAAAAGTAACTTTTTTTACAAAGCTATCAACACTCACGCCACTATACGCCCTTGCATAACCACTTGTAGGGAGTGTATGATTGGTACCACTTGCATAATCCCCCACCGATTCTGGACTGTAATTTCCTAAAAATACAGAACCCGCATTGGTAATTTTTTCTGCAATAACTTCATCATTGTTACATGCAAGTATCAAATGCTCTGCTGCATAACTATTTACTATAAATATAGCACGGTCCATATCTTCCACTACAATAGCTGTGCTGTTATCTAGTGCTTTTTGAGCAATATCTTTTCGCGGCAGAAGCGCTAATTGCGCTACTATGGCTTCTTCTACATTTGCAACTACTTTTTTGCTAGTACTCACAAGTAAAACCTGACTATCTGGTCCGTGCTCTGCTTGTGATAATAAATCGGAAGCCACAAATGCAGGATTGCAAGTTTCGTCGGCTAACACACACACTTCACTGGGGCCCGCAGGCATATCAATGGCTACACCAGACTGTTGCACCAGTTGTTTTGCCGCAGTTACGTACTGATTACCCGGACCAAAAATTTTGTACACTTGTGGCACTGTTTCCGTACCGTATGCCATGGCTGCAATGGCCTGTACACCACCTATTTTAAAAATTCGAGTAATCCCCACCACCGTTGCTGCATATAAAATAGCAGGATGTACTTTACCATCAGCACCAGGAGGTGTACACAAAATAATTTCTTTACAACCCGCAATAACGGCAGGAATACCTAACATTAAAACCGTACTAAATAAAGGTGCCGATCCACCTGGTATATAAAGCCCCACTTTATCAATCCCTACACTTTTACGCCAGCAACTAACCCCTGGCATCGTTTCTATTTTTATAGTTTCTGAAACCTGCGCTTCATGAAAACACCGAATGTTTTTTGCAGCTAATTGTATGGCATCTTTTAATGCAGGCGACAGCGCTAATGCTGCTTCGTTTATTTCTGCTGCTGAAACAATTGCAGTATCGATAGTTACTCCATCAAACTTTTGGGTATAAGCAGCCACCGCTGTATCACCCTCCTTTTTTACCGCATCCAAAACACCCTGCACCACTGTATAGAGTGCAGCATGATCCATAGCAGGCCTTTGGAGTAATTCCGGAAGCGATTCTTGTAAAGGGTTTTCAATTATTTTCATACAATATTTTTATATCACCATTTTTTCAATAGGTACCACTAAAATTCCTTGTGCACCAGCAGCTTTTAACTGCTCAATAATTTCCCAAAAATCATTTTCGTTGAGTACGCTATGCACACTACTCCATCCAGGTTCCGCCAAAGGCAGTACAGTAGGGCTTTTCATGCCCGGGAGGAGCGCGATAATGTCAGACAACTTATCGTTTGGCGCATTTAATAAAATGTATTTGGTATTGCGTGCTTTTTTTACAGATTCAATTCTAAATAGCAAACGGTCAATAATTTGCTGTTTTTGCGCATCTACATTATTGGTGGCAACTAGCACTGCTTCCGACGATAAAATAGTTTCCGCTTCCTGTAATCCGTTCGAAAATAAAGTAGAGCCGCTGCTTACCAAATCACAAATCGCATCTGCAAGACCTATGCTAGGCGCAATTTCTACGCTACCGCTAATTTCATGTACTTCGGCGTTAACGCCTTTATCTTTTAAATACTTAGATAAAATAACAGGGTAGCTAGTCGCCACTTTTTTGCCTTCTAAAAAAGAAATGCCCGTATAGTTTTCAGATTTACGCACCGCAACACTGAGCCTGCATTTACCAAAACCTAGTTTGTTAAGTACCGTTAGGGGCTTATTTTTTTCATACACAACATTTTCGCCAACAATACCAATATCCGCAACCCCATCTTCTACGTATTGAGGAATATCATCATCACGCAAAAAATAAACTTCGATGGGGAAATTAGAAGCTTCTGCCTTTAACTTGTTCAGGCCATTACTAATATCAATCCCACACTCTTTCAAGAGCTTGATTGAATCGTCGTGTAATCTTCCACTTTTTTGAATCGCTAACCTTAATTTCATATAGATAGATTAAAATAAAAGAGGCCTACCAAATGGTAAGCCTCTTCAATGTTTTATAATGACACAAACACCTACGCCTACCCGTTTGGTAAGAAATGATGATGGTGGTTATGTGTAAATTGTTTCATTAGACTACAAAAATAGGCTCAATTACAGGAGCAGGCAAATAATTTTTAACTTTGCGCCCAAAAATCCGGCAAACCCTTCAACAGAGCAAGGTCTTGCGCTAGGTGCCGCACTACATAATGCTTTACCAACCGCTTTACCTTCCGTTCTATCTACCGATCTACTTACCCTTAGCAGGTTCTGCTTTTAGCACTTCTATTTCAAAAACCAGTACACTATTTGGTGGAATAGCTTTACTTCTAGTGCGCATACCATAAGCAATCCCTGACGGAATGATAATTTTGATAGTACCGCCTTCCCTACATTTGGGCACCCCTATTTGCCAACCTTTTATAAGGCGCTGCAATGGAAAACGAGCGGGCTTTTCTTTTGTTTGATCAAAAATAGAACCATCTTTTAAAAGCGTTCCTTTATAATGCACGGTTACCGTATCGGATACGCGCACAAAACTTCCGGTACCTTCTTTTACAATTTGATAATAAACACCGCCCACAACTCCTGTGGTATCAATTGCGCGTGCAGTAATCGCTGCGTTTATTTGCGCAATATCATGGCGCGCCTGATGTAACGAATCTGCATCTTTTGTAAAATCAATGACCGGTTTATTTTGCCCAGCTGGTCTATTAAATATTTGACCATATTGTGCATTGGCATTTTTAAAACCACCATGCCAAAGTTCAAAAGCACCAGCAGAGGTTACGCCCGCACCATAATCAATTCTGTCTCCCATTTTACCGGTAACATCATAAGAGAAACGAGCTTCTGTAAGCTCCTGCCACTGGCCATTGGCGGCGTTTTGTATCCACTGATTTCCAAACAAAGCTTTTCTTTCGAGCTGTCCATTAACACCTACAAAGTTTTCACTAAATGAATATAAGCCGCGCAAATTTTTTCCGTCTTTGGGTGCCGAAAAACTCGCTATCAATTTCCATCTTTGTTTTTCAGGCATATAAAAATAACCTGAGTAAATAGTCGTTTGAGAAGCCGAGTCTGTTAATGCAGTCACCAAAAATTTATACGTTGTTTGGGTTTTCCAAGGATACACCAAATGACTATGTCCGCCGGTGCCTTCATTGCCAAAATCATTGGTGATCACACTATCTCCTTTTGCAAGTAACACCACTCTGTTTTCAGTACCTACTTTATTACGGTCTACGGCTTCATTACCTGCGTCCCACACCGAAAATATCACGCGTCTTTCCTTTTCACTATTTACCTGTATACCAAAATAACCGCGGGCAAAACCACAGGCCATATAATAGGTATGTATTGGATCAAAGCCAGCAGGAACCGTTATTTCATTGTAAAAAGAAACCGTTTTAATGCTATCTGCAACCGGATATTTTAAATGCACCGATGCCGCATTGCGCCTAGGCTTGTGGTTGTAATGCATTTTTTCAACAGCAGTGCCACCCAGCAAAATACCTGCAATAGACGCCTGCATACGCGCCGTGTTTTTTGGCACTGATAGTGTAATTTGAACAAACCCTGTATCAGCTATTACAACCCTTCCTAGTGTAAGCGTTGTAAATTTATTGGTAGCCGGAAGCACCGCTTTTAATACGGTAGCGCCAACACTTACGCGAATCGGCAGGGCCCATTTATTCGCAAACTGCAACTGAACGCGCAATTCCCCAGCCTTTCTAACTTTTACAAAAAAATGTATTTGCTTACCCGCTTGTTTCCATTTGTAATAATCAGGATTCCCTTTTAC
>CAJBRT010000093.1 GCA_903958045.1 uncultured Bacteroidota bacterium
CTGTTTAATTTGATGGTATGCTTTTTCATTAACCGCCATAAAACCTGCTATTTATACAAAGGTACATACAAGTACTTGTTTTCCCACAATAATGCCAGGTTGTAAGCAGGGCAACGGTATTCAAACTTTGCAAACGCCAATTTACTGAGCGGGCGCTTTAATGGACTCGGAAGCATGGAGGCCATATTGGCAATAAAAAATGGATAGGTACTTTGTTCGATGGCGGCTGCATCAAACGGTTGCAGTGCTTGAACATCACCAGCAATTCCGCCAAATTGCAAACGCGCCGATTGTAATAAAACAGTTTCGAGCGGATCTTTACTAATAGCAAGTAGCGAATCTGTACTCTTTAATAAACTAGGTTTTAGCGCCATTAACGCCTCCATATTTTGCTGCTTTCCAGTATTTAATAAACGGGCAATATGGTACAAAATAACTGCTGGCTTTGCATAATGTGGTGCAATAAAATTAGCCTTGCGCATATGCCAATTGTTTTGAATGGCTGTTGTAATCAGTTGTAAAGAAGCTGAGTCTGAACCCGTCCATGGTAAATCATAAGCATTTACAAAACTGAGTACATTACAAAGTACCGCCATGTCAAAATCGATGGGCATTTTTTTACCAAACCAAGTGGAGTATGCAGGCAATGTTTCAAAAGCTGTAAGCGTATTTTGTACGGTTTTACCCTTTGTATTGGCAAATAACTGCATGGTGTCGTGTATAGCAGATGCGCGCTCCCTAGAAACTTCCTGTGCCCATAATAAAATAACGGTGTCATCAAAATCGTCGGGTAAAGATTGTGATTTATCAAACTTATTGAGCCAACCTGCGTTTGGGAAAATTTGTGGGGTATCGGTACGCCAAAAATTATAGGTGTCTCTCCCCTGCTTATTTTTAAAAAGCCCTACTTGTGCCATAGCATCTGTTGCTATTTGATTGATAATACCTTGTTGATAAGGCGTACAGTGTTTCTGGTACTTTTTGAGCGTGAGTACAATAAGTCCTGTAAAAAAAACATTGGGGTCGTTTTTAATGTTATTTTTATTGTAAGCATATACCCTAGTGGATGGAAAAATTCCGGGAGGAAATCCTGTATTTGTTCGTTGTAGGGCCTGTATCTTTGTTAGCAACTGATAAGACCAGATGGTATCATTGCTTGTTTGCGCATTTCCACGCAAAGCAAGGGCACAAAAAACAACAAATAATATCGGATGAACTCTTTTCATGAATGGGATAGCAATTTACAAGATTCGCCCAATAAACCACCTACAAACCCTATACCAATATGTATGTAAGACTTTCAATTGTTGTTTACCCTAATTGGTTAGGCTGGGCTGGGTTTTTATCGATGGCGCTGTTTAGATTTCCATTATGGTTATCTAGTGGCCTTAGATTTTGGAAATTGATGGGTACGGGTAAAAATGGAACATTTGATAAAAATCCGGATTGGAATAGATGGGCGGTGCTTGAAGTGTACGACGCGCCTACATCGAGCCCAACATTTATTACTGGGTGGTGGAAACTATTTAACGCAACACAAACCATTTATGAATTAGAACCTATTGAAGGGCATGGACTATGGGATGGTAAACAAGTTTTTGGCGACCTACCCAAAAATTCAGACTATGAAGGTAAAATAGCTGTGCTCACAAGAGCCACCATTAAATTATCAGGTCTTAAAAGATTTTGGGAACATGTTGATGCCATTGCAGGTCAAATGGCAAGTGCTCCTGGTTTTATAACATCGGTAGGTATTGGTGAAGTTCCATTTATTAAGCAAGCCACTTTTAGCATTTGGGAATCCAAAGAACTCATGCGCAGTTTTGCCTATAAACTTCCTTTACACAAAGAAGTAATCAAAAAAACCCATCAAGAAAAGTGGTATTCCGAAGATATGTTTACACGGTTTAAAGTAATAGAGAAATAGCACTACTTGATTACAAATACATAACTATATCTGTTTTCAACCTGCTTATTCTTGTCTTTATCTAACTCCGAACAATCCATCACAAGTTGCTTTTCACCAATTGGCATTAGCACAAACTGATTGCCACCATATTTAGCCAAGTCTTTTTTGATTTTTTGTGTTCTTCTACTAGACAATCCTTCGTTGTAAGAATCTGTACCAATACAATCCGTTGCAGAAACAACCACAATGGTTACACCGCGTAAATCTTGTAAGCGGTCTTGTAATTCGTTGTATATTTTTTTGTCCTGCTTAACAATATTTACTTTATCAAAATCATGATGCACTAGAATATAATCTTTGGTTACAGATTTTAAAGAATCAATAACAGAAGTAAATGTTCTAATTTGTTTAACAATAACTGGCACTTCTTTTTTAGGCGTAACAAAATTAAATTGTCCTAAATCTTTATTCAAATTAACATACCCATTAGAGCCAATATCTTGAACCGATTTATTTCCATTTCCATCTTCAATAAGTAATTGGTATTCACGATTAGGTCTAACATTAAAAGCATAATTGCCAGTTGCTCCTGTAACCATGCTGTCAATTACAGTGCCTACTTTGTATCCATCTGTCCCCTTCGAAATTAATTTAACTACCAATCCAGGCTTTTTTAAACTATCAATGGTTACTTCTCCGCTAATAGAAATGGTTGCCATTTTATACGCGTACGAAAAAATATCATCACTACCGTATCTGTTAGAACTGAAATAACCTCTTTGATTTTTTGCACTAAACACTAAATCATCTTTTTCACTGTTGATAGGTTTGCCTAAATTTTCAACACCCGAAGATTTAAATGTATAAATATCCAATCCTCCTAAACCTTCATGTCCATTGGAACTGAAATACAAATTACCTTCATAAAAGGTTGGAAAAAGTTCATTACCAGCGGTATTGATGCCAACACCTGCATTAGCAGTGGCATCCCAGCTACCGTCTTCACGTTTGTTGACATAATAAATATCAGTACCACCAATACCACCAGGTTGATCACTTACAAAAAATAAGCGTTCGCCACCAGGTGTAATAGCAGGATGAAAATATGAGTGAGCCGGATTGTTAAAATATAATTTAATTGGCGCCGTCCATCCATTCGCTACACGCTTAGTGCTCCAAATTTCTAATTGCTTAACGCCTTTGGCATTTGCTTGATTGCGTGTAAAAAAAGCTTGCATGCCATCAGCGGTAAAAGATATAGAACCAAAGTTATAATTGCCTGCAAAACCAGGCGCAAATAACGGAGACTCCACTTTGGGCGCACCACTTAATTTTTGCAAATCAAATTGATTTTGTAAAGACCGGTTGTCATTGACAAGAGCAGGTGTTTTATCTGCAATCCCTTTACTTATCTTTTTTTCTTTCCAATTGGCATAAATAATACTATCAGATTCGATTCCATCTGTAGTAAGTTGGTAATATAATTTTGTAAATGGAAGGCCATCCCAACCAAACTCGTTTGAATTGGTTACTTTTTTAGCTCTATTGGATTCAAATACAAATCCACTATCAAGTAAGGCCGCACCAAACTCGTTATAAGGTGTATTGATACTTAAATACTTAACCTGATAATCCAAAGAATCCTTATCATATTTTGAACGGTTTAAAAAACCTTGTAATCTCCGCTCATACATGCTGTAAAGGGGTGTTGACATATCAGTTTGCAAAGAAATTAATTTCTGATACGATTGAATAGCCTGATCATAATCACCAACAGTAGCATAAAGTTCTGCTAAATCGTTTGACTGAACAGGTATCAATGAATCTAATTTCTGATAAAAATAAATAGCACTATCAAATCTATTTTGCATCTTATAGCACTGACCTAACATAGATAAACTAGCACTATCCGCCTTCCCTTCTTTCATATATTTTTTTAAAAAAGGAATTGCATATGCATAACGTAACTGGCCCATTTCTGTTTTAGCTAGGGATAGCAAAGACTGCTTTGGCTTTGGATTTATTTGTGGCTTTGGCTTTACCACTTGGGCCAATCCATAAAAATGGCTAGCAATTAAAACAAAAGTGAATACAGTATATAATTTAACTCTGGTCATGTTACTTGGTTTCAAAAATCTTAAAAATACCTGGTTGATCTAATGTTGGTTTTATCCTTACTAAACTCATACCTAAGCATGATTTCATGCGTTCCTATTGTATATAGTTTTAAATCAGAAATTGGAATATCATACGCATATCCGATTCTAAAATTCCTATTTGCTTGAAGTTCAACCATCCCTAACACAGCATCTTTTGTACGGTACGATACGCCAACACCAATCAAATCTTTAAGCCAAAAATTTGCATTAAAATCATATTGAATAGGCGCCCCAGAAACTACTTTAACCATTGCGGACGGTTTAAACTTAACCTGCTCGTTAATCTTATATACATAACCCATGGTGCCAAAAAAATGAAAGTCATTTACATTTTGAATACCAGAATTAATCAATTCGAAAGTTGCTAATCTGCTACGCATTAAATTAGGCATCGATGCCCCAATGTAAAATTTATCGGTATTGTAAAAAAGGCCAAGTCCTACACTAGGCAACCATTTACTATAATTTTGAGTAAAGGCGGGATCTCCTGGTGTAAATCTATTTTCTACTTTTGTAAGATCAGCTCTATAATTCATAGCACCAAATTGCAATCCGCCAGATAAAATTCCATTTTCAGAAATCCTTACCCTAGCGCTCCACATAGCATTTACACCTTGTGCTTTTTCTACCCCTAACCTATCATCATACATCTGAATGCCAAGCCCTACCTTTTTATCGTTGAATGATTGATCCATTGTGATAGATGTGGTTTGCGGAGCACCCGCAATTCCTACCCACTGTTTTCGATGAAACATATTCATACTTAAAACCTCTCTACTACCTGCATATGCAGGATTGATAGAAAGCATGTTATACATGTATTGCGAATACATGGGTTCGGTTTGAGCAACTGCATCTTGCGCCAGTATCACTCCTACTATCAGTAACGAAAAATAATATGTCCTTGTTAAAAATTTCATACGTTTCAAATTATCTAATTAAGGTTACTGGTCCAGCAAATTTCTTGACTTCGCCACTTGGCAATATTGCCATTACAGAGTAATAGTAAGTACCAGCAGGTAAATCTTGACCTAACATATTACCTATGCCTCTACCATCCCATTCATTTTGATAATTATTGTTTTGATAAACAACATTACCCCACCTATTAAAGATTTGTAATTTAATAGTTGTTCCACCTGGTTTTAAAATGATAAACTTATCATCAATACCATCTCTATTTGGAGAGAATCCACCAGCAATTACTAAATCAATTCTTGGAATAGCCACTTTATTTGCAAGACCTGCACCACTTACTCTTCCACCAGATAAAACGGTATCGATAGATTGTCTAAACACATTTCCCCACTTAGTTGTAGCCGTTACATCCGCCATATTGTTAACATCGCCTACAAAACCATTTGGATTAACAGTTACACTAATTGTTACAGAATCTTTTCCATAACCAACAAGTGTACTTGCAGTTGTTACTAAATCAATATTAGATCTACCATCGTAGTTAACTGATCTAATAAGTGTTCCACTCGTCGTGTATCCTGTTACCACAAAACTCATTGGAGCAGTAAACACTTTGCTTAAATCATCCTTGAGTGAGATATTGGTAATCGTTTCTGGCCTTGTGTTTCTTACAACAACTGTATAAACGTACTTGAATGTACCGTCAGATTGTAAAATTGGTTTGGTTGCATGTTTTGTAACGAGCATCACTTCCCCATTTGGAATTTTATCATTGTTACAATCTCCAATCATCCAAGATGCGCTTGGTGTGAGGGTTTGGCTTCTTAGATTTAAAGAGCATGGGTCGTTAGGATTTGTTCCCTCCGCTTTTTCTGTTGCATCCGAAACGCCATCCCCATCGGCATCAATATCATATGGATTTTGTTTACCATCTCCATCTGTATCAGGAGGTGTTAATCCACCTTTTGCAGCTAATGGAATACCACTTGCATCTACACCACCATCAACTCTGCCATCACCATTGGCATCTAACCCTCCTGCTTCCAACACATCCGATAAGCCATCCCCATCAGAATCAAGATCTAAATTATTTGGAATGCCATCACCATCTGTATCACAAGTTATTGAGGAAGGCGTACATGCAGCATTTTCTACTGTATCTAAAATGCCATCATTATCATCATCTAAATCAATATCATCAGGAACGCCATCTTTATCAGAATCTTTTACTACTGTAATGTCAAGAGAGGCTGATGCGGTTTCCGTTCCGTCAGTTATCGTAACAGTAATTGTAGGTACTTTTCCAGTATAAGTAGCAACTGGTGTAAATATATACGTACCATCTGCGTTAACAATAATAGTTCCAACATTTGGTATGGTTACAGTAGTGCCTGCTGCATATTCTACTCCACCAATTGTAAACTTACTTACACTTAAAGGATTACCATCAGCGTCGGTATCATTGGTTAATACGGTACCTGTTGCTGGCGTGCCTTCTGCAACTGTCTTCGAATCCGGTATTGCAACTGGTGCCGTGTTTGATGAAACAACTGTTATCACTAATGTTTGTGTAGGACAATTTGTTGTTTGACCTGGCGCACATACTGGTATTGTGTACGTATACGTACCCGCAGTTGTTGCAGTGAAACTATAAGTTCCATCCGGGTTCACCGTGATCGTTGCTCCGGCAATTTGTGCAGGCTGTCCATAAGTGGTTCCGCTAGGCACTACATCGTTTGCACTTACATTACCTGGTTTTGGAACACCAGTAAATGCATTTGCCGCGTCATCCACCAAAGTATTTACAGGAACTGTAATTACTAGTGTTTCAGTTGGGCAATTTGTTGTTTGACCTGGCGCACATAC
>CAJBRT010000094.1 GCA_903958045.1 uncultured Bacteroidota bacterium
ACAGCAGTATTTGTAAAGCCAGTACCATAGAGGTATACTTTTTTTAATTTTTTTAGCGCGCTTACATTGCCAATACCATCAGCGGTAACTTTTGTTTGCGTGATGCTTAAACTTTCTAAATTTTCTAATGCTACAAGTGATGCAAGTCCTTTATTGGTTATTGCAGTGCCGTTTAATTCAAGTTGTTTGAGCTGTTTGCAATTAGATAAGGTCAATAAATATTCGTCTTTAACAGCTGTAAAGGAAGCGTTTAATTGTAATAGCTGATCTGATATTTTAGCTAATAGTTGAAAGGTTTGCGCACTTAGATTTTCGACACCAATTAAATTGGCACGTACATAATTTGATCCGTTTACAACGGGCACTACTACAATGCCTTCTTTGGTTAATTGAGCTATTAAATCTGCTGGTATTGGGCTTGCATTTTTAGTTGGGAGGATGCTGGCTCCTGAAGAGGCATTTGCGACATCGTCACCACCACCTGCGCCATTTGAAAAAGACGCCAATAGTCCTTTAATAGCGGCCGTTTGTTTGGTATTTTTTACAGATGCCGTAAAATTAGCGCCCGATTCTATCCACCAGTGTAGTAGAGCCACCTCATCTTTTGTAAGCTGTGGCTTTTCTTTGGGTGGCATATGTTCTTCGTTAGAAGTGGGAAGTAATAAGCGGTTTATGATTTCACTGCTACCAGGCTGGTAAGGGGTTAATACTTTTCCTTCTTCGCCGCCTTGTAAAATATAATTGGGAAGATCAAGTCTTAATTTTCCTTTTTGTTTGCTTTCGCCATGACAACTATAACATTTAGTAGCCAGGATGGGCTCAATAATATCTGTGTATACAACCGCTTCATCTATATTGGCTATTACTTTTTTAGTATCACTTGTACTGTTATTAAAGGAAGCCGTTAAATAATCCGCTCCATGTGTAAGGCTACCACCGTAATGCCCGGTAACCATAATAAGTGTAGTTAAAAGCGTAATGAATAAGCCAAACAGTCCTTGTTTTTTTTGATAAACGAAATAACATACAACACTTGTAACAGCCGTTGCAATACCGAGCCATTGATGCTTAAAAATAATATCCTCGTTATACGCGTCTGAAATAGAAAGTAAATAACCGGTAATGCAGGATAGGATCGAAAAAAACGAACCAATGGCAAGTGCAGGGGCTACCGCAAAAGACATATTTGCAAACCTTTGTTTTTTTGATGCAAAAAATAGTAGGGCAGCAAAGAGTAAAATGCCAATAGGCAAGTGAACAAAAACAGGGTGTAACCTTCCAATACCAGCACTGATCATTTGTATCATTTTTAAGCTATAATATCATGAATAACTTTGCCACTTAAATCGGTTAGTCTAAAGTTTCGACCCTGTGATTCGTAGGTGAATTTTTCGTGGTCAAAACCTAACTGATTTAAAATAGTAGCCTGCACATCAAATGTTTCTACTTTGCCACTTACAATATTGTAGCCAATTTCATCTGTTTCGCCATAGGTAGTTCCACCTTTAATGCCACCGCCTGCCATCCACATCGAAAACGCTTCTCCATGGTGATCACGGCCTTTAAATGGCATGGTTTTACCATCTCTATTTTCTTGCATCGGTGTTCTGCCAAATTCAGAACCCCACACAACCAGTGTTTCATCGAGTAAACCTCTTTGTTTTAAATCTTGCAAGAGTGCGGTAATAGGTCTATCAATTTTTCGACATTTATTTTTTAATCCAATGTCTACGGCGTTGCCCGCAGAGTCGCCGTGTGTATCCCAGCCCCAATCAAATAGTTGTACAAAGCGAACACCTTTTTCTACCAGCTTACGCGCGAGTAAAACGTTGTTGGCAAAACAAGATTCTCCAGGTTTGGTACCATACATTTCATGAATATATTCCGGCTCGGTGCTAATATCCATAACACCCGGTACAGAAATTTGCATTTTGTACGCAAGTTCATATTGAGAAATACGAGACAAGGTTTCTGGATCTTGATACTCGGTATAAGATTCTTCATTGACTTTATTAATAGCATCGATACTTGCTTTTCTAATATCGCGGTCCATGCCCGCAGGATCTTTGATAAATAAAACAGGATCGCCTTCGCTGCGGCATTGTACACCTTGATACACACTTGGTAAAAATCCACTTCCCCATACACTTTTTCCAGCATCCGGATTATTACCCCCAGAAGTAAGTACTACAAATCCTGGAAGATTTTTATTTTCGGTACCAAGCCCATAGGTTACCCAAGAACCCATACTAGGCCTGCCTAAACGAGGCGTTCCAGTGTGCATGAGTAATTGCGCAGGTGCGTGGTTAAACTGATCGGTGGTAACGGCCTGAAGCACGGCCACGTCATCAATAACGGTAGATAAGTGTGGTAGATTTTCTGAAACCCAAGTACCGCTCTGGCCATACCTATTAAAACTTGCTTGTGGGCCTAGCATTTTAGGAACGCCTCTAATAAACGCAAACTTTTTACCATTGAGTAATGAAGGCGGACAATCTTGACCGTCTAATTTAGCAAGCTCCGGTTTGTAGCTAAACATTTCTAGTTGGGAAGGTGCGCCTGCCATGTGTAAATAAATAACGGACTTGGCTTTTCCTAAAAAAGGAGCTGCTTTTGGCGCTAATGGATTGGTGGCATCAAATACATTATTACTTCCGGTGCTGCAACCGCCTAATAAATTTCCTAGTGCAAGTGCACCTAAACCCATAGCACTTTCTTTAATAAAATGCCTGCGTGTATGCTGCTGCATCACCACTTTTTGGGCTTCTCTTACTAGGCGCTGGTTATGTAATTCTTTTTGCGTCATGGGAATTAATTTTTATTAAGCCATTCGTCTAAATTAAGCATGGCGTTGGCTACTACTACAAGGGCTGCTCTATTGGTGGGTGATGCAAGTGTGCTATCGCTCACCAGCACAGTCGCTGCTTTTTTGTTGCTCTGGTATTTTGACAAACTCGACTCATATAAACTAGTGAGTACATTTAATTTAGCAGGAGCAATGGGTTTGTACATCATTTGTTCGTAACCCATTTTTATTTTTGCCTCAATCGAACCATTTACTTTGTCCATGCTTTTTGCAAAAGAGCGGGCCATAATAATATAAGACGAATCGTTTAATGAGGTAAGCGCTTGAAGTGGCGTGTTGGTTCTAATACGTCTTATTACACACACTTCTCTTGCACCGCCATCAAATGTGAGCATTGATGGGTAAGGAGCTGTTCTTTTAAAGTATGTATAAAGTGAACGTCTGTACTGATCTTCACCTTCCGATAATTTCCAAGCATCGCCATTATAGGGTGAACGCCAAATACCCTCTGGTTGATACGGCATTACGCTTTTGCCATACATTTTTGGACTTAATAATGTACTTACGGCAAGGGTTTGGTCTCTAATTTGCTCTGCCGAAAGTCTTACCCTTGGGCCTCTTGCATATAATTTATTATACGGATCTTTTTTAAGGAGTTCTTTGGTAAACATCGATTGCTGTCTATACGTTGCAGAGAGTAAAATTTCTTTGAGCGTTTTTTTAATACTCCAATTGTGCGTGTGCATGAGTTGCCAAGACAAATAATCAAGCAATGTTTGGTGTGTTGGCGATAAGCCTTGCGTGCCGAGGTCTTCGAGGGTTTCTACAATGCCCGTTCCAAATAACTGTTCCCAAAGTCTATTAACGAGTGTGCGCGAAACAAGCGGATTGTTTTTATCTGTTAACCACATCGCAAGGCCGAGTCTATTTTTGGGTGCATTTTTTGGAAGGCTCGGTAATACAGCTGGCACATCAGGTGCAACCAGTTTTCCCTTAGAAAGCCAACTACCTCTTTCAAAAACATGCGTGGGTCTAAAAAGGTCTTCATTGGCATCCATCATAATAGGTGTTGTTTCTGCACCCGCCATTATTAAGTCATTAAAATATTTGTAAGCGCTATCGTAACCAGGTTTTTCTTTGGCAGGAAATGGATTGCCAAATGAAAACCATTCAAATAAAATACCATCGTCGGTACTGTTTTTTATTTTAGGTGAATAGTACTTGAAATATAAAGTGTGCGTGCCCTTAATGTCTGGAAGGCTAGTGGTCGTGTGTACAAAACCACCGCCAGTGTTTTTAACAGGCACTTCTTTTACAAGTGGTCCAGTTAAACTATCTAAATAAATGCGCCATACGCCTTTGTCTACCCTTGATGCGTATTTGAACAACAGTTCCGATTTACCAGTGAGTACTACATTTTTTAAATTACAAGTACCATTATTGCGAAGTGTTGCATACCAACCATTGGCGCCGTTTACAAATTTGTCGCACTGAAATGCATTGATACTTGGTTGAAGCGTGCGTAAAAAAGTAATCCAATAATTAGCAGCTGCTGGTGCCGCGTTTTGTTGCAACCATTTTTTTACGGATTCAAATTTTACATTGTCGATGCCTTGGTATTGACGCAGTACGGGGTTTTCGAAAGGTGAATCTTCATCTCTAGTATTGTTAAAAAACGCCATGAACTTATAATACTCGTCATGCTTGAAAGGGTCGTACGGATGGCTATGACACTGCACACAATTAAAACTGGTGCCCATAACGGCGCTCCATGTAGTGTTCACGCGGTCAAGAACAGCAGCGGTTCTAAATTCTTCATTGTCGGTACCACCTTCATCGTTGTTCATGGTGTTTCGGTGAAACGCAGTGGCAATATACTGTGCATCAGAAGGGTTGGGTAATAGATCACCTGCTATTTGCTCCGTTAAAAAATCGTTGTAAGGTTTGTCTGTGTTAAATGCATGGATAAGCCAGTCTCTGTATTTGTAAATGTTTCTTCCGCGGTCTGCTTCAAAGCCTTTAGTGTCTGCGTATCTGGCAAGGTCTAGCCAAAGTGCTGCCCATTTTTCGCCATAGGCGGGAGTGGCCATTAAATCATTGACTAAATTTTCGTAGGCCTTATCTGATGGGTCATTTAAATATTTTGCCGCAATTTTTTTATTAGCAGGAAGACCCGTTATATCTAAACTAACACGTCTTAACAGTGTTGCTTTGTCTGCTTCTTTGGAAGGACTTAATTTTTCTGCTTCTAATTTTTCTACAATGTATTTGTCAATATTATTGTTTACCCAATCGTCATTAATGCTAGGCACTGCTGGCTCTTTTACTTTTTGATACGCCCAGTGTGATCCCCATTTGGCACCTTCTTTAATCCAAGTCGTTAAAATTTTAATTTCTTCTTTGGTTAACGGATCGTGCTTATACGGCATGCGTTCTTCAGGATCTGTTAAGTGCAACCTTCTGATGAGTTCACTTTCTTCTGGCTTAAATTTTATAATGGCAGGCTTGCCAGATTTAGTAGGCGCAAAAGCTTCTTCTTCAAAAAGCAAACTAAATCCTGCTTCTTGTTTTACACCACCATGACAGGTGATACATTTTTTATTTAAAATGGGTTTTACTTCGGTGTTATAATCGATAGGATCTGAAGGATAAATTACAACAGCGGTAATGGCAAGCACAATGAGTACTGCAGAACTGTAAAAAAGTTTTTTGCTAGGCTTTAAAAACATAAGGCATCATTCGTAAGCCTAAATTTAATAATTACTTACGAATGACGCCTAAGTATTGAAATATAGTTATCTACCCATCCAGCCGCCATCAACGGTTAAGATGGTGCCGTTGACATAGTCTGAAGCAGGAGAGGATAAAAAAACGAAAGCTCCGGTTAAATCCTGAGGAGTTCCCCATCTATTTGCCGGTATTCTGGCCAAAATAGAGGCATTTCTGTCTGGATCGGCCCTTAACTGTGCCGTATTGTCTGTGGATATATATCCTGGGGCAACACCATTTACGGTAATGCCTTTACTAGCCCATTCGTTGGCAAATGCCTTAATTAAGGAGGCGACAGCTCCCTTACTAGCTGCGTAGCCGGGCACGTTGATACCGCCTTGGAAGCTTAAAAGAGAGGCCGTAAACACTATTTTACCAGCGCCATTGGCAATCATTTGTTTCCCAATTTCTCGGGTGATAATAAATTGCGCATTTAAATTGATGTCAATGATATTGTCCCAAAATTCGTCAGAATGTTCGGCGGCAGGACTTCTTTGAATACTTCCCGCATTGTTAATCAGGATATCAATGGTTGGATGGTTTTTGATTACCGCATCTAAAAAAGCATAGATCGAATCTCTATTGGAAAAATCGGCTTGGTAGGCATAAAACTTTTTACCTGCTGCAAGCACTGCTTTTTCTACATCGCTTCCTGATGCAGGCATAGAGCCACTTACACCAATAATATCGGCACCGCTGTTAGCGAGTTCGATGGCAATGGCCATGCCAATACCTTTACTACAACCGGTTACTAAAGCAACTTTATTGTCTACTCTAAAATTTAGCATAGGAATTATTTTAATAACTGAATGTTTACAAAATCCATATCAGCAAACGACATGTTTTCGCCAGCCATTGCCCAAATAAAGGAGTAAGAAGCCGTTGCTACACCACTATGTATACTCCATGATGGAGACACAATACCCTGCTCATTATTTAAGAATAGGTGTCTTGTTTCGTGCGGCTCACCCATGAAATGAATGACACGTTGTGTTTCAGGTAAATCAAAATAGAAGTAGGCTTCCATACGACGGTCGTGCAGGTGCGCTGGCATGGTATTCCAAATGCTGCCTGGTTTAAAATTGGTTACACCTAGTACAAGTTGACAACTTTTTAAGCCATCTGCGTGAATGTATTTGTTAATGGTTCTGTGATTCGCCGTTTCTGCACTTCCCATTTCGGCAGGCGTTGCATCTTTACTTTGCATAAGCTGCGTAGGATGGCTCGCGTGCGCTGGGCAAGAGAATAAAATAAATTTAGAAGGGTTACTAGGGTCGGTGCTGGCATGAAAAGTAACTTCTTTGTTACCCATACCAATATACAAGCAATCAATTTTATCTAGGGTGTAAATTTGACCCTCTACTGTTACGCTTCCGGTGGCGCCAATATTTACGATGCCAATTTCTCTTCTATCTAAAAAGTTTTCAGACTTTAAAGCGTCGTAGGTGCCTAGCTGAATAGCAGCGGTAGTAGGGGTTGCAGCGCCTACCATCATTCTGTCATAATGGGTGTACACAAAATTGATAGCGCCCGGCTCTACTAAATTGTCTAGTAAAAACTTAGCTCTAATTTGCTCGGTTGTATATTTTACAAAATCTTCGGGATGTACTTGGTGAATAATTTTCATGTCGAATTGTTTATTGATGGATGTTCGAAAGCTATGGTCTTATAGGATGAGGAAATCCTGCTTTTAAATAAAGTTAAAGATAGTCAAAAGAAACAGAATGATAAAGGGTTGGTGGTTTATCTCTAATTTAGTAAGATAGATTTATTTATCTTCATGGGAAGAATAGAAAAAATAAAACTATAATGCGTATCAAATATTTGTTAACCCTCCTTTTTATGTCATCATCTTCTTTAACTATGGCACAGCAAGAGTTTTCTATTTATGAAGGCCCTGTACCCAATGCACTTCCGTGTAATAAAGAAGAAGCGGTTAGCAAAAATGCTACTGGTAAAACGGTTATTGCAAATGTCACAAGCCCGTCGGTTACGGTGTTTAAACCAGCTAAGCAAGATCCGAGTAAGACGGCTTTAATTGTGTGTCCGGGTGGTGGTTATGCAAGACTTGCGAGTGGGCATGAGGGAATAGAAGTAGCAGAGGCGTTTAATAAAATAGGTGTTACTGTTTTTGTTGTAAAGTACCGCTTACCTTTTGATAGTTGCATGACAAATAAAGAAATGGTGCCACTACAAGATTTACAGCAAACTATTAAACTAGTAAGAGATCAATCGGCAAGTTTTGACATTAACCCTAATATGCTTGGGGTGCTTGGGTTTTCGGCAGGCGGTCATTTAGCGAGCACCGGCATTACAAAATTTTCCGAATCTCATATCGAAAATACGAGCCTTACTAATTTACGACCTGACTTTGGTATTTTAGTTTACCCTGTTATAAGTATGGACTCCACTATATGTCATAAGGGCTCACGAGATAATTTGTTGGGCAAAAACGCCGCCGCTGCAAAAATCAAATTGTTTTCATCGGAACTTCAAGTAACTGCTCAAACGCCCCCAACTTTTTTAGTGCACGCATCTGATGATAAATCGGTTCCTGTCGAAAATAGTATTCGGTTTTACCAGGCGCTCTTAAAAAATAACGTAAAAACGGAAATGCACATTTATCAAAATGGCGGTCATGGGTTTGGATTACACAATGCAACGACACCCGATAGTTGGTTTGATAGGGTTACCGCTTGGATGCAGGTTAATAAAATGATTGCAGGAAAATAAATTATTGCTTTTGTTCCTTTTCTATATGTGCTAAAATTTGAAGGATCAATTTATTTTGATTTTCTAAATGCACTAAAATGGTTTCTATTTCTAGCTCTGCTTTTTTATTGATGAGGTAATCTTCTTCTGCTCTAATTTCTGAATGTCTCGATTGTAAATTTTGCCCCACCATAATAAGTGGCATCAAAAATATTTGAAGCATATTGGAGATAATGAGCCAGAGTACAAACGCAGGGAATGGGTCAAATCTTAAATGTATGGGCGCCAAAGTATTCCAGCCTAGCCAGGTTGCGGTCCAAGCAAAAACAAGCATAAAAAACCCCATGGAACCTACTTTGGTAGTGATCCAAAGTGCTAGTTTATCAACCTTAGATAGTTTTTCTTTGTGTCTAATATTGGCATTTCTATAGGGCATATGGGTATCCTTAATTTGCTGAAGACTTACCGTGTTTGCGTTTTTCATAATACTGGCGTATTTATGGGTAAAATTAGCTAATAACTGCTGTTATAGTATTGGCTGACTTCTTTATCTTTAAACACATTAAGATGCTTGCCATGTCACAATCCAATTCAAGACGTACATTTTTACGCAGTACCGCTGCCATAGCTGCAGGGGTAACAATTATTCCAAGACAAGTTTTAGGAAGAGGCTTTATAGCCCCCAGCGATCAATTAACCAAAGGCATCATTGGCCTTGGAGGCATGGGCAGGGGTCATATAGGCCTTGGAGGCACTAGGGTGGTTGCGCTTTGTGATGTTGATCAAACGCATTTAGCAGCAGCCGCTAAAATGGTGGGCAGTGGTGTAAAAACAATGGTAGATTATCATGAACTCATTGCAATGCCAGAAGTTGATATTGTTCATATTGCAACGCCTCCGCACTGGCATGGGATTATGTCTATTGAAGCCGCAAAAGCGGGCAAAGATATTTGGTGTGAAAAGCCAATGACCAGAACCATTGGTGAAGGAAAACGTGTGGTAGAAGCAGTAAAGCAGTATGGCCGGATGTTTCGATTAAACACTTGGTTTAGATTTCAAGATGAGTTTTATGGAATGAAAACAACCGTGAAGCCTATTAAAAAATTAGTAGAGTCTGGTATGCTCGGTTGGCCATTAACAGTAACGGTGAGCAAGCATACAGGCTTTGACTGGAAATTTTATTGGGTAGGAAAAACAGGGTTAGAGGCACAGCCTGTTCCGCAAACACTAGATTATGATAGATGGTTAGGTCCTGCACCTTACAAGCCATACAATGCACACCGCGTGCATGGAACATTTAGAGGTTATTGGGATTATGATGGGGGTGGACTTGGCGATATGGGCCAGCACTATTTAGATCCTATACAATATTTTTTAGGCAAGGATCATACCAGTCCAGTAAAAGTAGAAGTAGATGCAGATCAACAACACCCAGATGCTTGTGGCACATTCCGAAAAATTATTTTTACCTATGCCGATGGTTGTAAAATAATTTTAGATGGTGAAGCCAAAGATGAATCGGTAGCATACATTGAGGGACCAGAAGGTAAATTGTTTGCTGGGTTTAAATCAACCATACCTAATTTAAAAGAAAAGTTAGCGTTACTTCCAGATCCTGTTCCACAAGTAACTGACTTTTTAGAATCTGTAAAATATAGAACCCCATTTGCACTTAATGAGTCCAATGGGCATAGGTCTTGCACCATTATTAACCTAGGTAAAATTGCGTTGCAGTTAGGGCGTACATTAAATTTTGATCCTGAGGCGCAGGTGTTTATTGGTGATGACGAAGCCAATAAAATGATCAATCCACCTATGCGTGCACCCTACGGCATCTAGTATTTTTAATTTTCGACAAATCAACCATGATGAAAAAAATATTTTTAGCGTTTATTGTAGCAGCCACTTTTTTAGTTAGTACGCGCAGTTCATTTGCGCAAGGTAATACTGCAACTGTAGAGGCGACCGTTGCAAAAATGAAGGCTTGGCAAAAAGCAGATTGGACACCGTTTTTTAATGTATTTAATAGTACAGAAGCTGGCGCTAATGCACCACATGTAAAAGCGATGTATGAGCTAGATGCCTATTTACATGCGGCAGCAACAAATAAAGACTTAGCCAATAAAGCGGCAAGTGTTTTAATCAACGCCTTGGATCAACTTAAAGATGTACAAGAAAAAAATATTTTAGTGCGTTCTTATTTAATTGAAAGGCTTGGTTATGTAGGATCTGATAAAGCCGTTAAAACAATTGCCAGTTATATTGAGGTGCCAACATTTGCTGATGTAGCGGCTATGTCACTTGCTACGCTTCATACAAAAAAATCACTGGCTGCACTAGAAGCTGCACTTTCAAAAGCTTCACCAGCTAGCAAGCTTGCCATTGAGGCAGCCATCAAACATTCAAACACTGCGTTGCCCGCAATGCAGGCAGTTGCATTAACGCCAGCCAAGGCCGTAAATCCAGTACAGAGGTTGTTGGATTTGCAAGATCAAATGGAAACGGCAAAAAGCCCAACGGCTCAAAAAGGAATCATTATAGAGGCTGGCAAAGTAAATAAACTAGGCGCGCTCATGTTTGCCGCTAAATATTTAGAAACGCCGGCGCTACAATCTGATGCGGCCCTTGTGGTGGCTAAATTAGCACTTGCCAATCCAGATTTTAAAGGTCCGATGGTAAGACCTGTTGTTCAAAGAGCACTTGCTTTATTAAGAGGGGAGGATATTGCTATTATTGCTAACAAGTTGGCTTATCATATAAAAGCCATGCCCTATGATTATGGTTTCGAAAATTTATTTAACGGAACAGATTTAACCGGATGGAAAGGCCTTGTTGCCAATCCTATTGCGCGCTCAAAAATGAGTGCACAACAACTGATTGATGCGCAATCAAAAGCAGACGCATCCATAAAGTCAGACTGGGTGGTGAAAGACGGCCTTCTTGTTTTTACAGGACATGGCGATAATTTATGTACCCAAAAACAGTTTGGTGATTTTGAACTTTTTGTAGATTGGAAAATCACCGAAAAAGGAGACGCAGGTATTTATTTACGCGGCACACCACAAGTGCAAATTTGGGATACCAGTAGACGTGAAGTTGGAGCACAGGTAGGTTCTGGTGGACTGTACAACAATCAAAAAAATGAGCGCCATCCAAAAGTGGTAGCAGACAATAAAATTGGTAGTTGGAATACTTTTCACATCATCATGCGTGGAGCACAGGTAACGGTTTATTTAAATGGGGTACTTGTAACAGATAAAGTGGTGCTAGAAAATTATTGGGACCGGACACTCCCTATTTTTGTAAAAGAGCAAATTGAATTACAAGCACATGGCACGTATGTTGCTTACCGTAATATTTATATTAGAGAACTTCCAAGTAATGAGCCAACCGTGCTTTCAGATGTTGAAAAGCAACAAGGGTTTAAGCAATTATTTGACGGCACTCATTTAGACAATTGGGTTGGCAATAAAGCCGGCTATCTTTTGCAAGACGGCACTATTATGGTGAATCCAAAAAGTGCAGGCGGTGGCAATTTATATACCAAAGACGAGTATTCCGATTTTGAATACCGTTTTGAGTTTCAGTTAACGCCTGGTGCCAACAATGGGCTAGGAATCAGAACCCCGCTAGAAGGCGATGCCGCTTATGTTGGTATGGAGCTACAAATACTCGATAATGAGGCGGACATCTATAAGAACTTGAAGCCTTACCAGTACCACGGCTCTATATATGGCGTTGTGCCGGCTAGAAGGGGCTTTCTAAGGCCTACCGGTGAGTGGAATGAGGAAGTTGTTGTGGTAAAGGGAACCCGTGTAAAAGTGATCTTAAATGGCGAAACAATTACAGATGCTGATATTAAAGAGGCTTCAATAAGCGGAACAATGGATCACAATGATCACCCTGGGTTAAAGCGAACCTCAGGCCATATTGGCTTTTTAGGCCATGGAGACGTAGTTCGTTTTAGAAATATCAGGATACTGCCCCTGTAAATGCCCCTTACACCCTTGATTTAATGGGAACGATTACTTTACGTAAATTAATGTAGTAATTTCCATGTTATTAAACTCAATCTTTGTTATGAAAAAAGCCGGGCTTCTAATTTTAATACTAACTTTTTCTTTGGGTGGCTTTACTCAATCTAAAAAAGACGTAGAAGTGATTTCTGCCGTTGAGAAATTGCGTCTAGCTATGATTAGTGGCATAAAAGAAGATTTAGAATCAATAGTACATGATAGCCTTAGCTATGGGCATAGTAATGGAACTATAGAAGGCAAGTATGAATTTGTTGAAAAAATCGTTTCAGGTAAATCGGATTTTGTATCTATTGAATTGAATAGCCAAACGATATCTGTGCAAAAAGATATTGCAATAGTTAGACATAACTTAGTTGCAAATATTAACGATGGAGGTAAGCCTGCAGAAGTAAAACTAAAAATCTTATTGGTTTTTACAAAAACCGGGAAAGATTGGAAATTATTAGCGCGCCAAGCTGTGAAACTCGTATAATTTTTTTTGACACTAGGTCAATAGCTTTATCTAGTGCATTCTATTTTCTATATAAACCATGAAGTATTTATTTTATTTATTTGTGTTAATCGCAAACATGCAATTTGCAATTGCGCAAAGTAAATCGTTGGCAGCGGAGGCGGCAGCAACTGCGATGACTACTTTATGGAAAGAGTCATTTAGCGTAGATGCTGGAAAGCCAGTCAAGTGGACTTATAATCAGAGCCTAGTATTGCATGGTATCGAACGCTTGTGGATACAAACTGCCAATCCTGAATATTTTTCTTTCCTCCAAAAGAGTATGGAATTATACAAAGCGCAGGATTACAATAGGGATAATGTTTTATTTGGAAGAATTTTATTGACACTTTATAATGTAACGGGTCAAGTACAATATTACAAGGCTGCTTCATTATTAAGAGATCAATTAAAAGGTCAGATGCTTGCAAAAGAAGGAAAGCTTTATATGGTGCAGCCATTTTATGCTGCCTATGCAAAACAGTTTCATGAGCCTGAGGCTTTTGATGAAATCGCCAATCAATTTATTTGGATGGAAAAGCATGCAAGAGATGCTAAATCTGGTATAGCAGGTTCTTATGAAATGGCACTAGTTGACGTTTTGGAAAACTTTCCTGCCATGCATCCAAAACGGGATACGCTTATAGCTATTTTAAAAAGGGTGGCAGATGCTATAAATAAAGCGCAAAACCCATTAACTGGCTTATGGTATGATGCTTTAAACATGCCTGAACAAAATGAAAATGATTTAGAGTGTAACGCAAGTGCGATGTTTGTTTGTGCTATTGCAAAAGCAGTGCGTTTAGGTTTACTACCTACACGCTATTTAGTAGTTTCTACAAAAGGATATAACGGCATTGTAAAACAGTACATTAAAAAAGAAGGAAAGGGAAGTGCTAATCTAAAAGAGTCCTTAATCGCAGATTCGAAAGGTATAGGTGCATTTATACAAGCTGCCAATGAAATGGAGTGGCATGCAACACTAAAACTTGGTAAGAAACAGGTTTTTTTGTTAGACGACTATTACAATGCCGAAAAGAAAAAAGACATTAAAGGAGTTGAATATGCCTATCATTATAAGTGGCCTGAAATGTACAATAATGGTTTTTCATTTTTAGGAAATGTAATCACCTCTAATGGATTGCAAACTAAAACATTGTCTGAAGCACCTACTGTGAGCAATTTAAAAGATGCTTCTATCTACATGATTGTTGATCCAGACAATATAACAGACAATCCTACTCCAAATTACATGAACGATAAGGACGCCCAAGAAATTTATAATTGGGTAAAAGCAGGAGGCGTACTCGTTTTATTTCACAATGATAAACCGAATGCTGATTTTACTGCCTTCAATAAATTGTCTGATTTATTTGGCATTCACTTTAATGAGGATACGTATAATCGAGTGGTTGGAAAAGATTATGAGGGCGGTAAAATTGATGTGCCTACTAAGCACCAAATCTTGAAAAATGTGCAAACTATTTATCAAAAAGAAGTTTGTTCCATAACTGCTAAGGCGCCTGCTAAATCAGTACTAACAAAAGGAGATTTGGTTGTTTTCGCAACCGCTAAAATTGGTAAGGGTACTGTTTTTGCAACGGGTGATCCTTGGCTTTACAACGAATATACCGATGGTCGAATGCTTCCAGCGATGTATCAAAATGCCGAGGCAGCAAAAGATTTAGTAAAATGGTTGATAGCACAAATTCCAGTTAAAAAAATAACGGATTAAAAAGTGGCATAAGTGGCGCTGGGACAAGAATAATTGATGTATGATGTTGAATAAAAAAACATACGCGGCTATAACTACTGATAATGTAGATGCACTATTTGCACTACCAGAAAAAGTATTGCAGTTTGGAACTGGCGTGTTGCTTCGCGGCTTGCCTGATTATTTTATTGATAAGGCGAATAAACAAGGTTTGTTTAATGGTAGAATTGTAGTTGTAAAATCGACAGACCAAGGTGGTACAGATGCTTATGGCGTGCAGGATGGTTTGTATACCATACTTGAAAAAGGCATTGAAAATGGATCAGTTGTAGAACGTGCTACCATTAATGCTTCAATTAGCAGAGTGATATCTGCAAAATCAAAGTGGGATGAAGTTTTAAAATGTGCTTCTAATAAGAATATTAAAGTAATTATTTCAAATACCACCGAGGTTGGCATTACACTTGTTCCTTCGGATGCATCATCATTTTTCCCCGAATCGTTTCCGGGTAAACTACTACATTTTTTGATGGAACGTTACCGAGTTTTTGGCGGTTCGGAAGATGCTGGCCTGGTTATCATTCCAACCGAACTCATTAGTGATAATGGGAGCAAACTAAAAGAAGTTGTTTTAGAACTAGCGAGGTTAAAAGGGCTTGATGCTTCTTTTGTGGCGTGGATCAATAACGCCAATGATTGGTGTAGTTCATTGGTTGATTGTATTGTTCCGGGTAAATTACCTGACACAGAAAAGAGCGCTTTTGAATCAAAAGCCGGTTACACAGATGATCTCGCCATTATGTCTGAACCTTACAGGCTGTGGGCAATTGAAACGGCAAGTGAAAAAACGGCAGCCATACTATCTTTTGCAGGTGCTGATGCCCGAGTTATTTTAGCGCCTAGCATTAATAAGTACAAAGAAATTAAATTAAGACTTTTAAACGCCACACACTCTTTGTGTTGCGGGATAGCATATTTGAGTGGTTTTGTGACTGTTAAAGACGCTTTAAAAGACAATATATTTAGGTCTTTTATTCTGGCAATGTTGCTAGAAGAAATTGTTCCACTCGTAGCTGATGGCGATATTTCTTTGGAAGAGGCGAACGCTTTTGCACTTCAAGTTATTGACCGTTTTTCCAATCAGAGCATTGAGCACTTATGGCTAAATATTTCGGTGCAATACACGTCTAAAATGAAAATGCGCGTAGTGCCTTTGGTAGAAAAATATGTAAAACAAAATGGGAGGGCACCTAAACTAATGTCATTTGGTTTTGCTGCTTATCTAGTATTTATGAAATCTAAAGAAGTCGCTCCTCAAAAGTATATGGGTACTTATGCAGGCGTCGGTTATGAAATCAAAGACGACAAAGCTGCAGAAATGTCTACTGCTTGGACTTCAAAAAATACATTTGTAGCATCGAGCGTTTTTAATGAACAGGTATTTAAATATGTAGATGTCATTGAAGCTAGTTCCGTAAAAGACGTTTTGGGGTCACTGGCTAAATAAAAATTTGAAGAGATGAGTAAGTTATTTATGGGTGAAGATTTTTTGTTGCAAACGAAAACAGCGCAGTTACTGTATGAGGAGTATGCAAAGCAAATGCCAATTATCGATTACCATTGTCATTTGTCGCCACAACAAATTGCCGAAGATATTAAGTTCGAAAATTTAACCCAGGGTTGGTTATATGGCGATCATTATAAGTGGAGAGCCATGCGTACGAATGGTGTCGATGAATCTTATTGCACGGGCAATAAGTCTGATTATGAAAAATTTGAGAAGTGGGCTGCTACCGTGCCTTATACCATGCGTAACCCACTATACCACTGGACACATTTAGAATTAAAAAGATATTTTGGTATTGGAGAGATACTAGATTCTTCAACTGCAAAAGCGGTGTATGATAATGCCAGTGCGCAAATTCAAACGGATGCTTTTAGTATCAAAAATTTAATTCGAAAAATGAATGTAAAAGTCATTTGTACCACAGATGACCCAATCGATTCATTGGAATATCATAAAACGCTTGCTGAGAGTGATTTTGAAGTAAAAATAAAGCCTGCGTTTAGACCTGATAAGGCCATGGAAGTTTCAAGTGCGGCTAATTTTATAGCGTACATCAAAAAATTAGAAGCCGTTACCAATCTGACAGTTTCTTCATTTGAAGATTATTTATTTGCACTTCAAAATAGACATGACTTTTTTGCATCTATGGGATGTTCTGTAAGTGATCATGGATTAGAAGAAATTTATATAGAAGATTTTACAGGACAAGAAATTGAAGCCATTTTCACAAAAGTACATGGAGGAAAAGAATTAAGTCTTATTGAGCAGCGCAAATTCAAAAGCTGCATGTTACTTCACTTTGCAGAATGGGATTGGGAAAAAGGCTGGGTGCAACAATATCACTTAGGTGCGCTCCGCAATAATAACTCGCGCATGCTATCTAAATTAGGCCCAGACACTGGATGGGATAGTATTGGAGATTTTTCGCAAGCAGCAGCGCTTTCTAAATTTTTAAATAAACTAGATAGTGAAGATAAATTGGCTAAAACCATTATCTACAATCTGAATCCTGCAGACAATGAACTCATGGCATCCATGATTGGTAATTTTAATGATGGATCGGTAGCTGGTAAAATTCAGTTTGGTAGTGGCTGGTGGTTTTTAGATCAAAAAGATGGCATCATTAAACAGTTAAATGCCCTTAGTAATATGGGTCTAGTGAGCAGGTTTGTAGGTATGCTCACCGATTCTCGAAGTTTTTTATCTTTTCCAAGACACGAATATTTTAGACGCATCTTGTGTAATTTGTTTGGCGACGAAATTGAAAATGGTGAATTGCCTAACGATACAAAATGGGTAGGTCAAATCATTCAGGATATCTGTTACAACAATGCCAATACCTATTTTGGCTGGAATAACAAATAATCTACTTTTTTATTTCATTTCATATTATCTTGTAAATCAAACGGGTAAGAAATAAGTATGAAAAAAGTATTTTGTTTTGGGGAAATTTTACTTCGAATGTCACCCGTATTAGATCAGGGCTGGATTAACAGTGCTTCTATGCCGGTGCATTTAGGTGGCGCAGAACTCAATGTAGCAAAGGCTTTGGCTGGATGGCAGCAACCGGTTACGTATATGTCTGCAATGCCAGACAATTATTTATCTAAAGAAATTGCAGCGTCAATTGCTGCTAGTCATATTGGCGTAGAAGCCATGCAATATTGTGGCGACCGTATAGGCATTTACTTTTTACCACAAGGGGCCGATTTAAAAAATGCCGGTGTTATTTACGACCGTGCACATGCTTCATTTTCAACAGCTTTATTCCCGGGAAAAATAAATTGGGATGCTTTACTGGAAGGTTCTGATTGGTTTCATTTTAGTGCCATTAGTCCGGCTTTAACAGCGCAGGCTGCCGAACTTTGTTTGGATGCATTAAAAGCTGCAAAGCGATTAGGGCTTACCATTTCTGTAGATTTAAATTACCGCGCTAAACTTTGGAAATATGGCAAGCAACCTGCCCAGGTAATGCCAGAACTTGTTGCTTACGCCGATGTAATTATGGGTAATATTTGGAGCGCTAAAGATCTTCTGGGTATTCATGTTCCAGCTGGTGCAGAAAGCGCTACTAGTAAAGAAGCGTTCGCTGCATGTGCTAAGGAAACGGCTGCTGTACTATTTGCGCAAAACGCGTCCTGTAAAGTGGTAGCCAATACCTTTAGGTTTACACCAGAAGGATTGGGCGTGCATTATTATGCGGCACTTGATACAAGAGAGGAGCAGGCGGTATCAGTAAGTTTTGATGCAAATTCAGTAATCGATAAAGTAGGTAGTGGCGACTGTTTTATGGCAGGGCTTATATACGGCATTCATAATGGACATGCGTATCAGGAAACGATAAATTATGCAGCTTCGGCAGCTTTTGGTAAATTGCAAGAACTAGGAGATAGCACCAAACAAACCATCAGTCAAATTAAATCAAGGTATTAAATGGAAAGAGAAGCCGCATTAATCAATCAAATTAAAAATGAAGGCATGTTGCCTTTGTTTTATCATGATGACGTTACCGTTTGTGAAAATGTGCTTCAAGCACTATACAATGGGGGTGTTAGATGTGTCGAGTTTACCAATAGAGGCGTACATGCACTTCCAAATTTTAAGCATTTGGTTTCCTTAAAAACTACGATGCCTGGTTTGATACTTGGCATTGGTACCATTAAAACACCGCAAGACGCTACTTCGTTTATTGAAGCCGGTGCAGATTTTTTAGTTAGCCCCTGTTTTGATGCTAGTGTTGCAGACGTTGCATACATGCACAAAGTACTATGGATACCAGGTTGTATGACGCCCACCGAAATTCATGTGGCGCAAAAATCTGGTGCTACACTCATAAAATTATTTCCGGGTAACGTATTAGGTCCTGGCTTTGTGGAAGCTATTAAATCTTTATTTACAGGTGTAGATTTTTTAGTGACCGGTGGCGTAGAACCAACCGAGCAAAATATTGGAGCTTGGTTTAAAGCAGGCGTAGTAGGCGTTGGGCTTGGAAGTAAACTAATTACCAAAGATGTTTTGGCGAATAAAAATTATAAGCAATTAGAAATTCAAACAAAAGAACTTGTACAGCTCATCAAAAAAGTACAATAGTTACGATTTAAAGTAAGCCCATATGGAACAAAATATTGGACGTTACCGCTGGACTATTTGTAGTTTAGTTTTTTTTGCAACTACTATTAACTATTTAGATAGAGCAGTCATTAGCTTATTGAAATCTACGCTTACTACCGAATTAAAATGGGATGATGGTGATTATACCAATGTCGAAATCGCTTTTAAAGTATCTTATGCCATAGGATTACTATTAGCAGGACGATTTATTGATACAGTGGGTACTAAAAAAGGATATGCATGGGCAACCGGACTTTGGAGTGTGGCTGCTGTTTTACATGCGGCTGCTAAAAGTGTATTTGGATTTTCTGTGGCACGTGCCGCATTAGGTGTTACTGAGGCAGGAAATTTTCCGGCTGCTATTAAAACTGTGGCGGAATGGTTTCCACGCAAAGAACGTGCATTAGCTACTGGGCTTTTTAATTCTGGTGCAAATATTGGCGCCATTGTTGCACCTTTAACGGTTCCATTTATTGCTGCTGCATATGGTTGGCAGTGGGCATTTGTTGCAACAGGTTTACTTGGATTTATTTGGCTTATTTTTTGGAATAAGCATTATTATAAACCATCGGAGCACCCTAAGTTATCTGCGGCAGAGCTTGCTTATATTAATAGTGATACTGATGCTATTCCGGAAGGGGATGCACTTCAAACTAAATCATTTGGTTGGGCGTCTTTATTAAAGTACAAACAAACATGGGCTTTTGCTATAGGTAAATTATTAACCGATCCCATTTGGTGGTTTTATCTTTTCTGGTTACCGGATTTTTTAGAAAGTCAATACCATATTAAAGGAACGGCTATTGCACTTCCAGTTGCTGCTGTTTATACGATGTCTGCGGTAGGAAGTGTTTTTGGCGGATGGCTCCCTATGTATTTTATTAAAAAGAATTGGCCAGTATTTAAAGCGCGCAAGTCTTCTATGTTATTATATGCCTTTTTAGTATTGCCTATTTTATTTGCACAAGTACTAGGTGGTATGAACATGTGGTTGGCCGTTTTTGTAATTGGTATTGCAGCTGCTGCGCATCAGGCATGGAGTGCAAATATATTTACGACGGTAAGTGATATGTTCCCTAAACGTGCAGTAGGCTCTGTAACGGGTATTGGTGGTATGTTTGGAGCGATTGGTGGTATTTTACTATCTATGGCGGTACAAAAGAATTTGTTTGTGCATTACCGTGCTATAAATCAAATTGAAACGGCTTATTATATTATGTTTATTGTATGCGGCTCTGCATACTTGTTAGCTTGGCTAATCATGCATATACTCGTGCCTAAAGTAAACGTAATTGCTGCCGAAGATTTAGAATAATAATTGATATGCAAGAGCAACCCAAAATGATACAAACCATGCGCTGGTATGGTCCTAACGATCCGGTTAGTTTATGGGATATACGTCAAGCTGGTTGTACAGGTGTAGTTTCTGCACTCCATCAAATACCAAATGGAGAAGTATGGCCCATTGAAGCTATCATGGAGCGTATTCAAATCATTGAAGCCGCTGGATTAAGTTGGGATGTTGTTGAAAGTGTGCCGGTGCATGAAGCGATTAAAACGCAAACAGCTGGGTTTGAAAAATACATTGCTCACTATAAGCAAACTATACAAAATTTAAGTAGCTGCGGCATTAAAATTGTGACCTATAATTTTATGCCTGTGATGGATTGGACGCGTACCAATTTAAAGCACGAAATGCCGGATAAATCTTTGGCGCTACTCTATGAAAAGGCAGCCGTTGCCGCATTTGATGTATATATTTTAGAAAGAAAAAATGCAGATAGTGATTATACGGCTATTGAATTGGAGCAAGCAAAACAGCGTTTTAATCAAATGACGGACGCTCAAAAATTAGAACTCCAGCACAATATGATTAAGGGGCTTCCGGGTAGTGAAGAAAGTTTTACGATGGAAGCTTTTAGGAATGCACTTGCTGCCTTTGATCATATTGATGCTAAAAAATTAAGAGCACATCTCATTTATTTTTTAGATCAAATTATTCCAATAGCTGAGTCATGTGGCGTTAAAATGGTGATTCACCCAGACGATCCGCCGTATTCTATTTTGGGCTTACCAAGGGTGGTTAGTACCGCTGCAGACGTTCAGGCTTTATTTGATGCGGTGCCTTCTATGTCTAATGGGCTTTGTTTTTGCACGGGATCATTTGGTGTAAGGCCCGATAATAATTTGCCTGGCATGGTTAGTAATTTTGGTGAACGCATTAATTTTATTCATTTGCGTAGTACCAAACGAAATGACAAAGGTGATTTTTTTGAAGACAATCATTTAGAAGGCGACGTAGATATGTATAGGGTGGTCAAAGAAATTATTGAAGTGATGCGTAAGCGAAACGTTTCAATTCCTATGAGACCCGATCATGGACATCAAATGCTGGATGATTTGAAAAAAACAACCAACCCAGGTTATTCTGCTATTGGAAGATTACGTGGCCTTGCAGAGTTAAGAGGGTTAGAACTAGGGATTATTAAGAGTTTGTATTATTGATAATCCTTTTTGCGCGGTATATTTTCCTGTAACGATTTTTTTGTTTTGTATATGGATTTTAAAATCCAGGTTCCAATTTTTGGGCCAGGCCGCTAGCCATTGTGTTTGGTCTATTTCAGATTGCACAAGCATGTTTTGAAGTGCACGCATATTAACGGTTCCATGGTCCTGATCCGGTACCCAGTCATAATTGGGTCCCCAAAATGCAGGGAACCGGCTACCACTATGTTTTGTGGTAAAATTATGAACCACCATTTTTTTAGCCTCATCTGTTAAGCCTAAATAAGCTGCAAAAATGGGGTCTTGCTGCCAGCCGCTAAAATCATTATTGGCTTTATGATTCCAAGCTGTAATCGCTTCTTCTATTTTTGGCTTACCAACCCCTCTTACGCGGTAAGGGAAAACGGCGTATAGTTCTGGTTTTTCTACATTGGTGCGGGGGCCCAGGTTATAACCAGCTGCAAGTGCCGTTTGCCCTTTGATGGTTTGCGTTGGTAAAGGTGGCAATTGCGCATATAATGCTTGAGCTTTATTTACAAAGCCAGGGTCATCAATAATATTTTTATAAGCGGTTATTTTTTCAATTACTGTTGAGAGTCCTGCGATTTCTGGAAGTGGATTAATAACGCCTTCAAAATAAGACTCTAATGCTTGTGCAGGTTGAATGCTAATATGGTTTGTACTGTCTTTTTTATAATGTGCGTTATAAAAAAGTATGGTTTCTTTTATAAATGGAAGGTGTTCTTTTACAAAAGTGGTTTTATCATTTGTAAACTCATAGTAATCAATCATGAGTTTAGATAATTCCAAACTACCCTCCCATAAATAACGGATGTACATATTTTCAGAAACGCCGTCTGCTAATTTTTTTCTATCCCAGCCGTAATTGTCATTGGTGTATGTGCCCCAGGGCGTCATGGTTTCCGGAAAGTAAGCGCCTTCGTGTTTAAAATATTTTCGTGTTCTATATTTTGCTAGTGGCAGCGCATCGGTATACATTTTAAAGAGTGGCTTTATGAGCGCAAAGTCGCCACTGTATAGCATCGAATAATAGGGGAGTCTTGTATTTTGAAACCAATAATTAGCACCCCAGTCTCTAAAGTCTGCGTCATAACCTGTTAGGTTTCTTTTGCCCATACTTTCATCAACGTCTACTGTAAAAATGGATCCATTAAATTTAATAGGAAGACCTCCTCTTCCGGCGCAAGCATTCATATACCGCTGGAGTTGATACCCTTGTGTGATGGCAAAAGTTTCATTTTTTGTTTGTAGGCTAGTATCTCCAGGCGTAACAATCATGTAATGGGCATTCCAAAATTTCGCCCACCAATTTTTATGCGCATTGAATCTTTGGGTTGCAGTCCTGTCACTCGTTTTTTTATGAAGCGCTAGGGTAGCTTGTTTCCATTCTAAAATATTAGCTGTTTGCTTTTTAAGAACGGTAATATTTATTTCAAATTCATTATTTGATTTGCTACTAACCATTTCATTGGCACTAACAACGGCCCCAAAGTTTTGGTATAAGAGCGGATCTTTGCCAATTTCATTAAACTTTGAGAGGTTTTGGTTGTCTAAGGTAGACTGCCAAATGGATGATTTATTTTGGTGAACCCAAATAAGCTTATTGCCGTTTTCAAGGACCGTATCTCTTTCTCTTAATAGCGGAAAAGGCGCACCCATCATGCCGTAAGCGCTTCTTTTTTCTCCCCCTTGCAAAGTGTCTAATTTATTACGCCACATTAAATTTTTAATGGTTAAAGCAACCTTAGTGCTTGCTTTTCCGGTTATGGTAATGGCCGGGTTGTTGGCGTCTGCAAAAATGGAAAGAGATAAGCTTTGATTTTTTGTATTGGTGGCTTTAATAATAATGCTGCCGGTTTGTATATCGAGTGTTTGGGAAAATATAGCGCCATCAAGTATAGAAGGGCTTGTGCTAATGGATATTTTTCCAATTTTTAAAAGACGGCCAATTTCGGAATAGGCGTCTGTTTTTGAAATATATAATTGTAATTGTCCGCTGCTATCTACCCATACGTTGGCTCCAATATCGCCATTGCCAATGGGCATGGATCCAGATGGTCCACTACTTTGTGAAGCCCACGCTACGTTGTATGGCGCAAGTGAAACTTGCGCCATACAAGGCCTAAAAAAAACCCCCAGCACCGCAAAAGCTGCGGACAATCCCCTAACTAAATTTTCTTTTCGCATACCCAATTAATTTCGATACTTATTTTTATAGAGTCCCATTTTGTCAAATGGGATAGGTTCAAATCCTTTTATTTTTTTAAATACTTCCGAGCTTGGTAGTAATGTAAAATTTTCATGTTCGGCATCTACAAAGCCCGGATTAGTGGTGCATCTGTAGTTATCTCTTTCGGTGATGGTCGCGTATTGTCCACCAATTAATTTGGTAGGGCTTGTAGGGCCACCAATAATTAGGTTGTCGGCAAATATGTTACGGTTGGCTCGCATGGCTTTCCACTGCTTAGTGCCGGGTATGGTATCTAAATAGTCGAGTAGCCCAGGATACTTGCTAGCATAGGGTTCTGTGGTATAGGAAACACTTTTTGTTAAGCGGTTTCTAATAAGGCCTTCTTCTCCAAACATCGTTTTTTCGGAACCTGCTGCCCAGGTATAGTAGTGCGCCGATATTTGCGCAGTAGCATCGGTGGGTTCAATGATAATATTATTTTTCATGGTCAAATCCCAGCCACTATTGGTAAATAAAATACCATGTTTGGTTTCCATTTTATAAAATACGTTTCCAAAAACAAATACATCTGCAGATGAGTCGTCACAATAAATACCCATGTTCATGCGCTCGGGGTTTCCAATGTGATGAAAATAATTATAGCGCACCACATTTCCTCTATCGCTAGGATCTCTGCCAATATACCAAGGTGAAGTGTCGTCCGAATTTAAAGTAACATGATGAATATTGTTGTATTCAAAAACGTGTTCGTTGCCGTGTACAAAAATGCCTTGCCAGTCGGTATTATAAATTTCGCAGTGTCTTATTTTGTTGCCGCATCCGTCTACGCTGATGCCCGACCAAATAAATTTATTTCTTCTATTAAAATCGTGGACTTTACAATTTTCAACAATGTTGTTTGCTTTTGTTAAGGTTTTTTTATCGCCACCGCTTAAATAAATGCCACCGCTACCGGTGTTATACACGTCACAACTTAATATTTGTTGATCGTATCCGGCGTTTCTATTCCAACTGGTATTTTTATAGAGGTAGTTTTGCAAGCTTCCTATAATGCCAGAAACAGGATGGCCTTCAAAATTATCAATACTCATAGGTCCTTTGTTGGCCTCCGCGCCTTGCCCCATAAAAATCCCTGACGTTCCAACGTTTCTAATGGTGCAGCCTACAATGGTATTGTGGTGACCACCTTCCATGTAAATCCCCATGCCCCTGCCAGCCTCAATGGTAAGGCCTTCTAGCGTTGTATAGGTTTGATTGATGATAGATACAATGGGTGTTTCAAGCACCGAAACAGTAATGCTTGCCGCTTCTAATGTACTAGGTGGCCACAGATATAAAATCCCCGTTTTAGTATCTAGCCACCACTCGCCGGGGCTATCTAATTCCTCTAAAATATTGTATGCAGTGTAAGCCTGAAAATCTCTGCCGTTTCCAAGTCCGTATAAATGTGGCGTTACTAATTTAATTTGTTTTTTAAGGGTATCAATTTTTTCGATATTAATGTTGTCATCGGCAAAACCATAATTAAAAGTGCCTTGTAACCATATGTTTTTTTGTCCTACCCATTTAGCATGCTTGGCATCGGTGTATTCAAATAAGGCACCTCTGTTGCTTGTGTCTCCAATACGCGGCACAGATCCTTTATCAATAACTTTGCCAATTTTAATACTGCCACTGTTGGGGTAGTGAGCAAGCGTGAGTGGTTCGTTGTTAAAAAACAGTTCAAGTGGTGCTGGAACAACCGGTTGTCCATGTCCATAGCTTTGGTGTTTGCCATAATTTAAAATACCAAGTTGTTTAAGAGATACCTGGTATAATGCTGCAGCTGCTGTTTTATTTACACGCATTAAAATTCCTGAGTCATTTACTTTTTTAAATGCACTACTATTAATTTTTTTGCCTCCCGAAATAATCACTTTGTCTTTATTAACACCTCTCCAAATAATGGGTGTTTGTTTGCTGCCAGTAACAGTCTCATCTAATTTAAATCCTGCTTGCAGTTCATAATTGCCGGCCCCTATATGAACAACAATATCACCCTCGTAATTTGGGTTAGCCGTTTTAAATTTTTTAATCAATAACTGCGCTTTTGTAAGTGTTGCTACTGGCGCAGCTGCTGTTCCGCTGCTCTTATCATTACCAGCCGGCGACACATAAAATTGTTGCCCCAATGCATGGTTAATAACGAGTAAAAAAATGACGGTTTTAAGGAGTTGTTTCATGTGTGTATCTTAAAGTTTGCTGGTGCTGTATTGTCTATTATTTATTTTATATTGTATAAAATTTAGCGGTTATGGAAACAACACCCATTTCAATAAAAGAGGCACTTGATCAGGCGTATAGTGTAACACCTGTACAGGCTTCATTTTTTGCGCAACATGGTTTTATAAAAATTAAAAACATTTTTGAAGCCTCTGTTATTGATTACATGAATATAGTAATTTCCAAAGAGGTGGACCGTTTAAATAATCAACAAATTCCATTAGAAGAGCGCGACACCTATGGCAAAGCATTTTTACAAATCATGAACTTGTGGACACATACCAGGGTGGTAAAAGACATTGTTTTTAGCAAAAGAATTGCTCAAATTGCCACTGGCTTAATGCAAATAAACGGCGTACGTTTATACCACGACCAAGCCCTTTTTAAAGAACCCAAAGGTGGCCATACGCCTTGGCATGCCGATCAATATTACTGGCCCTTAGCTACCGAAAACACAGTTACCGCCTGGATACCATTACAAGCAACACCGCTTAATTATGGGCCACTCGAATTTAGTGCAGGCAGTAACAGATTAACGGCTGGAAGAGACAAGCAAATTAGTGACGAGAGTCAGGCTTTTTTAGAATCCGAATTAAAAAATCAAAATTTTGAGCACGTCATAGAACCCTTTGATGTAGGTGAAATAAGTTTTCATAGAGGTTGGTTGTATCACCGCGCAGGCCCTAACGTTTCCGGTAACATGCGAAAGGTTATGACCATGATTTATATGGATAAAGACACGGTCTTAAAAGAACCTGAAAACCACAACCAGCTTGCCGATTGGGAAACTTGGTGCCCAGGCGCTACTGTTGGTACCACCATTGATACACCTCTAAACCCCGTATTGTATGAAAAAACATCGTAGCATATTATTCTTGATTTTTTTGACCCTTGCTCAAAAAACCATAGCGCAGCTACCTATTATTCCTTACCCTAATAAAGTATTGCAAGGAAAAGGGTTTTATACGGTTACAACATCTGCAACAAAAGAAGCTGTTATTGTAATTGACACAAGTGCAGGATCTGTTGTTACTAGTCCCGAAGGATATTACCTAACCGTAACACCTAAGCAAATAAAAGTGGTTGCAAAAACAAAAGTGGGCGCGTTTTACGCTATGCAAACGCTTTTGCAATTAGAAGCAGCGTCTAAAAAAATTCCGGTGATAACCATAGAGGATGCGCCAGCATTTGGATATAGAGGCCTTATGTTAGACGTGGGTAGACATTTTATGCCAATTGGTTTTATCAAGCAGTTGCTCGATGTTATGGCCATGCAAAAGATGAACAATTTGCATTTGCATTTAACCGAAGATCAAGGATGGCGCATCGAAATAAAAAAATATCCAAAATTAACGAGTGTAGGGTCTGTGCGTGGTGGAACTTTAATTGGTAAGTATCCAGGGAGTGGCAATACCAACGCCGCCTACGGCGGCTTTTATACGCAGGCGCAGTTAAAAGAACTTGTTGCCTACGCGGCTGCCAAGCATATTAATATTATTCCTGAGATTGAAATGCCAGGGCATGCAAGTGCTGCTATTGCTGCCTATCCGGAGTTAAGTTGTTTTCCAAATGAACCCACGCAGCTAACCAAAAACATGTATGCTACTGCCACAGAGAATAAAATTAAAACGGTGGGTGGTAAAATTGTACAAGAAACTTGGGGTGTTTTTGATGATGTATTTGCACCTAGTGAGTACACATTTAATTTTATTGAAAATGTGTTAGATGAAGTGATGGATATTTTTCCGTCTAGTTATATTCATATTGGTGGCGACGAATGTCCTAAAACAGCCTGGAAGCGTTCTAGCTATTGCCAGAATCTTATGAAAGAAAAAGGCATTGCTAACGAGCATGCACTTCAAAGTTATTTTATTCAACGTGTAGAAAAATACGTGAATAGTAAGGGCCGTAAAATAATTGGCTGGGATGAAATTTTAGAAGGTGGCCTTGCGCCCAATGCAACCGTTATGAGTTGGCAGGGTGAAGAAGGGGGCATTACTGCCGCCAAGGAGCACCATGATGTTATTATGACGCCACAGGGCAGCTGTTATTTAAACTTTTATCAATCCTCAGACCCTCGAGACTCCATTGCATTTGGGGGATTCTTGCCGCTAGAAGCAGTGTACAGTTACAATCCAGTGCCAGCTGCTCTTACCGCAGAGGAGGCTACTTATATAAAAGGCGTGCAGGGTAATTTATGGACCGAGTATATTGCTAACAAAGACCTTGCTTCTTTTATGTTGTTTCCGCGCGCTATGGCTATCGCCGAAAACGGATGGACAAAAACAAAAACCGGTTTCGATCATTTTACAAACAGGGTAACAAAGTGGCAGCCAATATTAAAACAAAAAGGGCTTCATTTTTCGGACCATTTATACAATGTGCAAATTACGAGTAAGCCTATTGCTGGCGGCATCAACGTTTCTATTGGCGGTATAAGTAAGGCGCATAAAATTGTATACAATACAAATGGCAAACTGCCTAGTGTAAACGATCAAATCTATACAGGGCCTATCACAATTACTGGAGATGCAAATTTACAAGCGGGTGTTATAGTCAATAATAAAATTACAGATGTTGCTTCTGCGGCGTTCTCCATTAATAAAGCAACGGGTGCTAAACTAATATCGCTTGTACATGTACCCAAAGCACCTTATAATAAAAGTGGCAACACCGGATTTATTAATGGGATACTTGCCAATGATGCTAGGTTTAGTGATGGGGAGTGGCTTGCCTGGGAAGGTAAATCAATTGACGCTACACTTGATTTAGGTGCCGCTACAAAAATTACTCAAATTGCTACGCGCTTTATCAATAGCCGTGGCAGTTGGATTCATTTGCCAACCAGTGTAGAAGTATTAGGATCAGAAGATGGTAAAACATTTACACGCATTGGTCTACAACAAAATTTTGATACGAGTAAAGAAGGGAATCTAACTGTTTCGTTTAGTATACCGTCTACTAGTATCCGTTACATTCAATTGATAGCGCATCCTGTAGCAATTATACCGGCTGGATTTGCAGGAGCTGGAAATCCTTCTTGGTTATTTATGGATGAACTCATTATAAAATAAAAGGGATGACAAAAGTAATTGATACCCACATGCACAGTTGGGACTTGCAAAAAGTTAGGTATAGTTGGCTCGATGGCGATACGTCTATACTAGCGCAAAATTATTATCCTTCAAATATTGAAGCGCAGTTGTCTGCGGCAAATGTTAGTGCAGCTATCATGGTGCAAGCGGCAAATAGTATAGAAGATACTGCCTTTATGTTTGATTGCGCTGAGCAGTATCCTTGGATTATTGGGGTAGTAGGTTGGGTAGATTTGTTAAATCCTGAAACTGCTAAAGAGCAATTAGATGCGCATCTTCAAAATAAATATTTTAAAGGGATTAGACATTTAATTCACGACGAGCCGGACAGTAGTTGGCTACTGCAGCCTGCTGTGATTAAAAGTTTAGAGATACTCGCCAATCATGGAATTCCATTTGATGTAGTGGGTGTAAAAACCGAACACATTAAAGCGGCCATACAGGTAGCCAAACAAATACCCCATTTAAAAATGGTATTTGACCATTTAAACCATCCACCCATTGCTACTAATGAGCAGTTTGGCGCCTGGGGAGACGCCATAGCGGAAGCTGCCGCTATGCCTAATTTTTATGCTAAAATTTCGGGGCTTGGCACTTGTTGTGCAAACTTTAATGATTGGTCTGCGGCTACTATTGAGCCTTATGTGGCCTATGTTTTAGAGCATTTTGGTGTAGATAAATGTATGATAGGAGGCGACTGGCCCGTGTCTTTACTGGCAGGCGATTATGTAACTACGCATCATCAGTATCAAGCTGTTATTGAAAAGTTAGTAGCGCCACAAAATCAACAAAAAATATTTCAAGGAAACGCTACTGCTTTTTATAAGCTGGATTAATTGTTTACGATTTCAACTTCAATTCTTCTGTTTCTAAAACGGTTACTGTCTGTATCGTTCGCGGTTAATGGATCTGATTCGCCTTTGCCAATAGTGGCAATACGCCCTGCGGCGATGCCTAATTTAACAAGCGCTGCTTTAACGGCTTCGGCTCTTTTGTTGGATAAAATAATATTGTAATTGTCTTCACCCTGATTGTCTGTGTGCCCACTGATAATGATGCTTAGCGAACTGTTTTTGGTTAAGTAAGCAGCCATCTGCTCAATTTCTTGAACGTACCTTGGCATGATATCATATTTGTCTAATTCAAAATTTACATTTAGTGAAATGGTTTCTCTAATACCTTTAAATGTTTTTTCGCCAGTCGCTTTTTGTTCGCTAACGGTTCCTGTACGTATGCTTAGTTTTTCATAATCAAACATGCATGGCATCATGCTTACTTCGTAATAGCGGTTCAATGAAAAAAGTTGATTGTTAAATACTTCTTCAAATTCAGATCTATCAAAGCACTGAAAATACATACCATTGGTTTCGTTGGCGATAGATCTTAAATACACCGAGTCTGCACCACCGCTGTATGCAATGGTAAAAACGGGGATATGGTTAATAAGCGCTTTGTCGATAATCGATTTGCTGTTTTTATTTTTAGAGGCATTATCATACCCGTCTGTAAATAAAAGAAGCACAGGCTTGTATTTATTGTATTTAGCCATGGTATCAAGTGCGCGGTCCATGGCATCATTAATTGCGGTGCCGCCTCCAAATCCATCCATGCCTCTTTTGCGGTAGAGCATTTTTTGAATGGTAGCACTATCGTAAGCAGTGCCTTCATAGGAAATTCCGGAATCAAATTTCCATAAGCTAATAAGGTTGCGCCTACTCATTTTTTTCAAACTTTCTGAAAGAGCGTCTTGTAGCTCAGTGCATCGCTCGTCACCCATTGAGCCACTATGGTCTAGAATAATGCCAATATGATAAATACTAGTATCTCGCACTTCTGTTAAAGTGTATTTGGTCACATAACAGGTATCGTTGTATTTATTAATAAACCTGAACGCGTTGGTGGTATCGGCTGTATTAATTTTATGGTAGCTCCCTTTTAAGTTGGTAGGGTAGCTCATCCTAAATTTTATTTCTTTTTTACTTTTTGAAAAAGCATAAGTATTAATGGTCAATTTTTCTGGAACATAGGTTTCGCCTATTCTCTTTCTAATAATTGGTTTTTGCGTTATAAAAGTAGGCTCGTATAAAAAAGTGTAATGAACCGGTACCCGGTCAATACCATCAAAGGGTTCAAAGCCTGGCCTCGGATTAAATGTTTTTTTATACGTTGGTTTTGGTAGAGCGGGTGTGATTTTTTTAGGCGGCGCCACTTCTGCAAAAATCTCTCTTGATTCTCTGCACGCGGATACAAAAAAAAGGCCCATTACTAGAATGCCCATTTGTATGCGTATGCTAGAAAAATGAATACCCATATCTATTATTTGATTGGTACTAGTGGTTTAATTATTCTGGGCAGTCAATAATGGTCTTAATTTTTTTAAGACTCAACGGATGTACACTTAACATAACATATCCACCTCCCGAAGCATTGCTCATGTTGCTAGAATTGGTAAGCCACCTGAGTCTGTGAATGCCAACAGTTAATGGACCTAGTTTAATAGCCCCGCCCAGCATTAGCTGGCCTTGTGTGTTATATTGTAATGGTAAATAAACACCGAAGTGCAATGTTTCGTAGCGTGGTGTTACCGTAATTAAATTTAAGTCTCGAACACGGCGTTTGGTAAGACCAGCACTTGCGTGCATATTAACCGTAAGGTCAGCGTTGATATAAAAGTCATTCCCTAGCGGCTTATCAATATTTATATTTAACCGGGTAGGTTTTGTAATGGTAAATGTTTCAGGCATTTGAGTGGTGGTAGCAAATATAGTAGCGAGTGAATCTCTTAGCTGATCACTATTTTGAATCCCAGTGGTTTTGCGCGATATTAACGGGTCGTTCATATTTAAGCGAACGCCATTAAAAACACTACTCGTAACACTATTTTTATAGGATACCCCACCAATATCCATAATGGAAACGCCAATTTTTAATGCATAGTTTAAAGCATGGTTGGTTTGAAAACTATGCGCCTCGGTATTATAGAGTAAATACTCTGCACCAATACTAAGTCCCATATTTGTTTTGCCTTTTTTTATAAAATCAGAACCGGTATTAGCTGTTCCTGCAACGGTTTCATCATAATTAGAACTATATCCAAACGAAGATCCGCCAGCAGTGAGGGTATATAAAGTATCTATACCGTTGGTACTTTCTAGGTAACTTAATTTATTAACGGTTGCGTAAGCCGCAGAAATACTTTTATTGATTTGCAAAGTAAGTCCTGCTGTTAACGTACTTTTTTGATTTCTAAATATTTCTTGGGAATAATTAAAGTTTCCTTCAAGCCAGCCACTATGTGTAACAAAGGCTTCTAAATAAGGGGTTTGCCTATTGAGCTTGAAAAAATCATGCATACTTTCTATCCCATTTACGGCAACAAGCGGTTCTGTTTTAATGTGGTTAAACGTTCTTGCTCTAATGCCAACACTAAATGCTTGTTTGTTATTGGGTTTGTATAAAAGATTCAATAAATTAAGATCCACATTGCCATGAAAGTATTTTGAAAACATACCTTCATGAATACCTATGGAATCATTTTGAATGTAAAACGCATTGCTATTTATATTGGCTTGCGCGCTAAATATAGTAGCCTCCCATTTAAAGGATTGATTCACACTAGAAGCAGGGTTGTTAAAAATACTGGTGCTTCCAGCAAATGCAGATCCATACGTGGGTTTATAGCTTTGCGCAAAAAGGCTGCTGCCAAAACATACTGATCCCAAAGTAACCACAGCTACCAAAAACGCGTGTATAAATAGGTGTTGCTTTGGGGTTGCTTGCATGAATTTATTTTATAAGACCTGGATATACTTTTAAGGCGGCTTCTAAACAATCCATTGCTTTGTTAATGTCTTCCAAATTTAAAACATACGCAAGTCTTACTTCTTGTTTGCCCAGTCCTGGCGTACCATAAAAACCTGTGGCAGGTGCTAGCATGACGGTTTGGTTTTCAAAAGCAAAGTCTTCGAGTAGCCACTGACAAAATGTATCAGCGTCATCAATGGGTAATTTAGCCATGGCATAAAATGCGCCTCCTGGATTTGGACAAAAAACACCTTCCATGGCATTGAGTCTTGTAACAATCAGGTCTCTTCTTGATTTGTATTCGGCCTTGGTATCATCAAAATAATTGGCAGGTAAATCAATAGCCGCTTCACCAGCAATTTGCGCAAAACTTGGTGGGCTTAAACGTGCCTGTGCAAATTTCATGGTAGCGTCTAGTAGGGCTTGGTTTTTGGTAATAAAAGCACCAATTCTGCCACCACAGGCACTGTATCTTTTACTAATGGTATCCATGATTACAACATGGTCATCTACACCCGTTAAATGGAGTGCACTAATTTGAGTGCCTTCGTAACAAAACTCTCTGTAGGCTTCGTCAGAAAATAAATACAAGTTGTGTTTTAAAATGATATTTTTTAGTTGCTCCATTTCGGCAGCACTGTATAAATAACCCGTTGGATTGTTAGGGTTACAAATCACAATGGCTTTGGTGCGCGGTGTAATTTTTGCTTCAATGGCTTCGATAGGCGGGAGTGCAAAACCATTTTCGATGTATGAAGTAATGGGCACTACGGTAACGCCAGCTTCTACTGCAAACCCATTGTAGTTGGCATAAAAAGGTTCTGGAATAATCACTTCATCGCCAGCATCGAGGCATGCCATAAAGCCAAACAAAATGGCTTCACTACCCCCTGTGGTAATAATGATTTGTTTTTCGTTGACATCGATGCCCACACTTTTATAGTAACCCACTAATTTTTTACGGTAACTTTCGTTGCCTGCACTATGGCTATATTCTAGTACTTTAAAATCACTATGTCTTACCGCATCGAGTACCATTTTGGGTGTTTCGATATCTGGCTGACCAATGTTTAGGTGATATACTTTCGTTCCTCTTTTTTTTGCAGCTTCTGCAAAGGGAACTAGTTTTCTGATAGGTGAGGCAGGCATGTCTATGCCACGTTTGCTGATTTGTAACATGTTGCAAATATAAGTTTACAATTTGAGGCAGGGGCAAAAAAAACCGGCCTCCGAAGGAGGCCGGTAAGATCATTATCAGAATCTTAACAATTATTTTTTAGGGGCAACTACTTCGCCGCTGATAGTTAAGATGATTGGCTCGGCAACACCTACTAATTTTACGGTAACACGCTTGGTAAAATTACCCATGCTAGCAGCATTGTAAGTTACCTTAACAGTGCTTGATTTACCTTTTAAAATAGGCTCTTTTGTTACTTCTGGGGTTGTGCAACCGCATTCTGCAGTGCAATATTCAACAACCGCGGGCTTTGCGCCGGTATTGGTAAAGTTGAAAACGTGGGTTACTGGGGTGCCTTGAGCAATTTTTCCAAAATTAAATGAGCCTTCAGCAAATTTGATGTCTTGTTGCGCAAAAACGCTGATTGAGACAGTAATGGCTAATAAAGTAAGTGCTAAAATCTTTTTCATATAAGTGTTTTGTTTAAAGTACCCTGTAAAAGTATCATTTATAGTTCAATTTAGTGCCAAAAATAGCCTTAAAAAAAGGCTAAATCGTCAAAAAACGGGGTTGTTAAGGGTGGCTGACATTTATCCCCAAATTCATAAACAACCCTTTTCTAATGCTATCCGAATGCTATTTTTGTGCCATGGAATTAATTGCTTCGCCAGCGCCCCAAACCGAGATGTTATCCTTTGAAGGATTTCGTAATACGGTGATTCAGGATTATAAAATTTCGCTCATTAGTAGGGAAGTTAGTTTGCTAGGTAGAAGGGAAGTACTCACAGGTAAAGCCAAGTTTGGCATTTTTGGGGATGGTAAAGAAGTAGCACAAGTAGCACTCGCAAAATATTTTAAAAATGGCGATTTCAGATCCGGATATTACAGAGATCAAACTTTTATGTTTGCCGCAGGTATTGCAACTGTCGAACAATATTTTTCTCAATTATTTGCAGACCCTGATGGCAATCACGATATTTTTTGCGCGGGTAGACAAATGAGTTCTCACTTTGTTACACCCACAGTAGATAAAAATGGCAATTGGTTAGATGTTGTCAATCAAAAAAATTCTTCTGCGGATATGGCGCCTACGGCGGGTCAAATGCCACGTGCTGTTGGACTTGCATTTGCCTCTAAATGTTTTAGAGAAGCCCAGCAAAAAAACAATGCCTTACATATAAATTTGAGTAACAATGGTAACGAAATTTGTTTTTGTACCATTGGAGATGCAAGCACTTCGGAAGGTCATTTTTGGGAATCCATGAACGCTGCCGCTGTATTACAAATTCCACTAGCTGTTTTTGTGTGGGATGATGGGTACGGAATTTCTGTTCCTAAAAATTTGCAAACAACAAAAAATTCAATTTCTGATGCGCTTGCTGGCATGCAAAAATTAGCAGACACCAATGGCATCGAAATATACAAAGCCAAGGCCTGGGATTACGCCGGCATGTGTGAAGTATTTGAAGAAGGCTTACAAAAAATTAGAGATACGCATACGCCTGCACTTTTTCATATCGAAGAGGTGACACAACCGCAGGGCCATTCTACAAGTGGTAGCCACGAGCGTTACAAATCAGCAGAGCGTTTAGAGTGGGAAAAAAATTGGGATTGCATTAAAAAAATGCGTGAGTGGATGTTAGATGCTGGCCTCGCCACCATTACCGAATTAAATCATATTGAGGTTGAAGCAAAAGAGTTTGTAAAAGAAGCAAAAGCTAGTGCTTGGGATAAATTTATTGGCCCTATTAAAAAACAGGCCGAACATGCAGTTCAAATTATTAATGGCTTACAAGTAATCAATACCGAGGTACATCAAATAGTTGCTGAGTTAGCAAGTAATAAAGAGCCCCTTCGACGCGATGTTTTAAAAACACTTGCAAAAGTAAGTGAGGCTGCTACTGGCGTAAAAGGCGTTGATAAAGTAACACAGTATGCGGCGGAATTAAAAAACGAAGCCGCTTCTCTCTTTAATTCTTATTTATACAACGAAGGTCCAAAATCGGCACTTCGAGTTCCTGCGGTTCAAGCCACTTATGCTCCGGATGCACCCACTGTAAATGCCTACGAAGTTCTCAACAAATACTTTGATGCATTATTTGCCAGCAATCCTAAAGTATATGCTTTTGGGGAAGACGTTGGCTATATTGGAGATGTAAATCAGGGGTTTGCTGGCCTGCAAGAAAAGCATGGCGCAGACCGTATTGCTGATACCGGAATTAGAGAGCTTACTATTGTAGGACAAGCTGTGGGTATGGCTGTTAGAGGGTTAAGACCCATTGCAGAAATTCAATACCTCGACTATTTACTCTATGGCTTACAGCCGTTAAGTGATGATGTTGCTACCACGCATTATAGAACCAATGGTCAACAAAGTTGCCCCGTTATTATTAGAACAAGAGGTCATAGACTAGAAGGAATTTGGCATAGTGGCTCACCCATGGGTATGATTGTAAATGCACTTCGTGGCATGTATGTTTGTGTGCCCCGTAATATGGTGCAAGCGGCAGGTATGTACAATACACTTTTACAATCTAACGATCCGGCAATTGTGATTGAGTGTTTGAACGGGTATCGACTTAAAGAAAAATCACCTAATAATTTACTTGAATTTTCTGTGCCATTGGGTATTCCAGAAATTATCCATGAAGGAAGCGATATTACCATTGTTTCTTATGGTTCTACGCTACGTATTATTGAAGAGGCGATTGTTCGTTTAGCGCATGAAGGAATTTCGGTAGAGCTTATTGACGTGCAAACATTACTTCCATTTGATATCAACCATAGCATTGTAAAATCGTTGCAAAAAACCAACCGTATTTTATTTGTTGATGAAGACGTTCCGGGTGGTGCTACTGCCTATATGTTTACGCAGGTGATGGAAGAACAAGGTGGTTACAAGTGGTTAGACGCAAGCCCTAGAACCCTTGCTGCAAAAGCACACAGGCCAGGTTACGGTAGTGATGGGGATTACTTTAGTAAGCCCAACACCGAAGATGTGATTGAAGCGGTGAGAGCTGTTATGGCAGAATAATACTAAACGGTTTATCCCATATTATGGAAAACCTTATTCACGTCTTCGTCTTCTTCTAAACGCTCAATAAGTTTACTAATATCTTCTGCTTGCTCGTCAGTTACAGGAACGGTTGTTGATGGAATCCATTCAAACTCGGCACTGATAACATTTAATTTTTTTGCCTCTAATTCTTTTTGCAAACTACCAAAATCGGTAAAGGCGCATCTTAATACAATAATTGGATTGCCGTTATCGTCGTTGCTATCTCCAAGTTCATCAAGGCCGTGATCAATGAGTTCTAATTCTAAATCGTCCATCACTATGCCTTCTGGGTTTAATTTAAAAACCCCCATTTTTTTAAATTGGAAACTTACGCTTCCACTATTACCCATCGCACCACCGCCTTTATTAAAATGACTTTTAACATTGGCAACGGTTCTTACATGGTTATCGGTTGCTGTTTCAACAAGTAAGGCCACACCATGAGGTGCGTACCCTTCATATAGGATTTCTTCGTAGTTAGAAGTGTCTTTGCCCATCGCACGCTTAATAGCTGCTTCCACTCTGTCTTTGGGCATACCAGCACTACGGGCATTTTGATAACATCTTCTTAAAGCAGGGTTGTCATCGGGGCTGGGGCCACCTGATTTAACGGCGATTACAATTTCTTTACCGATACGGGTAAATTGTTTTGCCATGCGGTCAAAACGCTTGAACATGGTTGCTTTACGAACTTCAAAAATCCTTCCCATAGTGATTGTTTATGAGTTGCAAAAATACGGCAAAAAAAATAGTCCCGAAGGTCGGGACTATTTTTTTAGATATAAGTAAGGGTTAGTTTAACTTACTGTGTTTGCGGCTGTATACAAAGTATACTACTAGGCCTAAAATCATCCATCCAAATGCTACTTTTAATGTTTGCGCATCAAGTGCAAAAATCATAGCCAAACATATCACAGCACCTAAAATTGGCACGAGTGGAACGAGTGGTGTTTTAAATGGTCTTTCCATTTCTGGAGACTTAACACGTAATATCCATATGCCCGCACTTACGAGTACGAAGGCAAATAAGGTACCAAAGGAAGTTAAATCACCGGCAACACTTCCAGGAACGAAAGCAGCAAAAGCGCCTACAAATATAAATAAGATCCAGTTGGATTTGTATGGCGTGCGGTATTTAGGGTGAAGGTCAGAGAATACTTTAGGTAATAAGCCATCGTTTGCCATAGAGAAGAACACACGAGATTGACCCATTAACATCACAAGAATTACCGAGCTAAAGCCCGCTAAAATGGCAACGGTAACAGCTGTTGCCAACCATCCGTAGCCAGTCATGTAATTTGAAATAGCATACGCAACAGATGCTTCACGACCTTTTAAAGGGTCTACAAAATCTTTCCAGTTTGCAACACCTGTTAATACGTGACCAAATAAAATGTATAAAATGGTACATACCACTAGTGATCCTAAAATACCGATAGGCATATCTCTTTTAGGATTCTTTGCTTCTTGTGCAGCAGTAGATACTGCATCAAAACCAATAAAGGCAAAAAACACAATAGCGGCACCGCCTAATACACCACCCCAGCCGTGTTTAAACACACCTGAGTAATCAGCAACTATTTTACCTGACGCATCCAATAATGGAGGTTGATTAGCAGGAATAAAATAAGGCGTATGGTTTTCAGGTTTAATAAACTGCCAACCTAAAACGATAAAAATAATTACAATTGCTACTTTAACAAAAACGATAATCGCATTAACGATTGCAGATTCTTGCGTTCCTTTAATAAGTAAAAGCGTAAGTAGTAACAAAATCACTAAAGAGGGAGCATTCATGATACCATGGTGAATGACACCTGCGGTATCTGTAACACTTTCAAAGGGGGAGTGACTCCACTCATAAGGTATGCCTCCTCCTAGCAGCTTGTTTAAATATTCGCTCCACGCAATAGAAACAGTTGCTGCTCCTAATGCATATTCCATAATTAAAGCCCAACCAATAATCCAGGCAACCGTTTCTCCCATGGTAACATAAGAGTAGGCATAAGCACTACCTGAAATAGGAATCATGGCAGCAAATTCTGCGTAACATAAACCTGCAAAAGCACAACCAATGGCTGCTATAATAAATGATAATGTAACGGCTGGTCCCGCAGCTTGTCCAGCAGCGGCTGCTGTTCTTACAAATAAACCTGCTCCAATAATAGCACCAACGCCTAAGGCAACAAGGTTACCTGCACCTAACGTGCGTTTAAGGCCCTTACCACCATCTTCTGCTTGTGCTAACATGACTGATAAATCCTTTTTTCTGAATAAACTCATAATTTTTTGGTTTGATTTCTAATCAATTGATATCGAAAAATAGTACTTTTTTCTCAAAATCACCCTTGTTTTTTACAAAAATCACGAACCGGGCACCTGCCTTTTTTTAGGAGTTAAGTCTTATATTGCAACACTTATATACCTTATGAAAAAATCTAATAAATTAACCCTCTACATTGTCATTGCAATGATTGCTGGGGTCATTCTTGGTTATTTTGTGCATCAAAATAGCGAGCCTGCGTTTATTCAATCTTTCTCAAAAAATTTAAAGCTACTTACTACCATATTTTTAAGGCTGGTTCAAATGATTATTGCGCCGCTTGTGTTTTCTACCCTTGTTGTGGGTATTGCCAAACTCGGCGATTTAAAAACGGTAGGACGTGTAGGCGGAAAAGCGTTATTGTGGTTTTTGACGGCTTCACTTGTTAGTTTATTGATTGGGCTTGTGCTGGTAAATATATTTAAGCCAGGTGCTGGTATTAATTTAAGCAATGCTGATATGAGTGGTGCACAAGATCTGGTGGGTAAAACGCAGGAGTTTAGCATTCAAAAATTCATAGAACACGTATTTCCAAAAAGCGTTATTGACGCTATGGCCAATAACGAAATTTTGCAACTTGTTATATTCAGTATCTTTTTTGGTGTGGCCACCGCCTCGATGGGTGAAAAAGCAACGGTTGTGGTTAAAGCACTAGACGCTGTTGCGCACGTAATTTTAAAGATGGTGGGCTATGTGATGAATTTTGCACCAGTGGGTGTGTTTGGTGCCATTGCCGCAGTGATTGCCACCAAAGGACTTGACGTATTTGTTTTTTACGGAAAATATTTACTCTATTTTATTATGGGTATCGCTACATTATGGGCGGTGCTTTTATTGGTTGGCTTTTTAATTTTAGGCAAGCGTTTGCCAGGATTATTAAAAGCAATTTTCCCGCCGCTTATTATTGCATTTAGTACCACTAGTAGCGAAGCGGTGTTTCCTAAACTTACCGAAGAGCTGGAAAAATTTGGTTGTAAAGACAAAATTGTTTCTTTCATTTTACCGCTTGGTTATTCCTTTAATTTAGATGGCAGTATGATGTATATGACATTTGCAAGTTTGGCCATCGCGCAGGCATATGGTATTCATATTGATATTGGTACGCAGCTTACGATGCTTTTGGTGCTCATGCTTACGAGTAAGGGTATTGCAGGCGTGCCGCGCGCATCACTGGTGGTTGTAACTGCTACTTGTGCGATGTTTAATATTCCGCCAGAAGGGATTGCGCTTATTTTGCCAATCGATCATTTTTGTGATATGTTTAGAACCGCTACCAATGTACTTGGCAATGCGCTTGCAACAAGTGCAGTTAGTAAGTGGGAAGGTTCATTAGAAAATCCAACAGAAGTTGCCGTGTAATTAAAAGATTAAAATATTACCATGTTCTTATTAGAAGCTTTTCATTGGAGTCAATTATTACAACCACAGTTTTATATCGAACATGGTGGTCTTTGGCTTATACTATTCGTTGTATTTGCAGAAACCGGACTCTTTGCAGGATTTTTTTTACCGGGCGATAGTTTACTTTTTGTAGCTGGTATTTATAGCACCAATTTAGCTGCTGAACTTTGGTCGACAGGCAATGAGTTTACTGATTTATTTTTACTCATGAGTCTTATTGCTGCCGCCGGTATTGCAGGTAACGCAACGGGTTATTGGTTTGGTAAAAAAGTAGGTCCTGCTATGTTTAATTGGAAAGAAAATTTATTGTTTAAAAGAAAATATTTAATTCAAGCCCAAGAATTCTATAATAAGCATGGCGGTGGTGCCATCATTGTAGCTAGGTTTATTCCTATCATACGAACCTTTGCGCCCATTGTAGCCGGCATTGTAGGGATGGATCAAAAAAAGTTTGTCAGCTTTAATGTTATTGGATCTATTGCTTGGGTGTTTAGCATGTTGTTTTCTGGCCACTTTTTACAGAAATGGATTTTGAGTGAATTTGGCTTTGATTTAAAAAATCATTTGGAAATCATTGTACTCGGCATTGTATTTTTTACAACAGCTCCTGTTATCATCAAACTCTTTTTTGGAAAATCTAATAAAGCGTCATGACACAACTCTCAGAAAAAAAGATTTCTATTTTTTCGCTTCCAGTAATTGTGGCAGCCCTAGGTTATTTTGTTGACATCTACGATTTGCTATTGTTTACGATTGTTAAAAAAACAAGTATGCTAGGTGTGGGTTCCACAGAAGCCACACTGCTAGTAGATAGCACGCGTGTTATCAATTGGCAAATGACCGGCCTTTTATTAGGCGGCATTATTTGGGGCGTGCTTGCCGATAAAAAAGGAAGATTGAGTGTACTTTTTGGTTCTATCATTTTATATTCTACCGCAAATTTCGCAACAGGTTTTGTAACTACTGTTGACCAGTACGCATGGGCTCGTTTTATTGGTGGCCTTGGACTTGCCGGTGAGCTAGGCGCAGGCATCACACTTGTGAGTGAACTGCTGCCAAAAAATAAGAGAGGTGTGGGAACTTCGCTTGTGGCGGGTATTGGGCTCTTTGGTGCAGTGGCCGCTTACTTTACGTATCAGTACACACAGGATTGGCGCCTTTGTTATAAAATTGGTGGCGTGCTAGGTATTTGCCTTTTACTGCTGCGTGTTAAAGTTGCAGAGTCGGGCATGTTTGCTACAGCAAAAGCTTCGGAAGTCGTAAAAGGAAATTTTTTCATGCTCCTTAATAATGGCAAGCGGTTTAAAAAATATTTTGTTGCGATTTTAATTGGACTACCTACCTGGTATGTGATTGGAATATTGCTCAACCAAAGTGATCGTTTTGGTAAAGCCATGTTTAATAGTACCACCATCGATTCTGGTAGAGCTATCATGTTTGGTTACGTGGGTATTGCCGTTGGTGATATTTTAATTGGACTAGTAAGTCAGTATTTTAAGAGTCGTAAAAAAGCGCTCCTTTTATTTTACGGCTTTACCCTTGTAGGCTTGATCTTTTATTTTAGTGGATTGAATCGTTCAGATGCCAGCATGTATTTAATTGCTTTGTGGCTTGGGTTTAGTACTGGATTTTGGGCCATTTTTGTTACCATGGGTGCTGAGCAGTTTGGAACCAATTTGCGGGCAACGGCTGCTACGACTATCCCTAACATGGTTAGGGGTGCACTACCATTAATCAATATGTTGTTTTTAGATTTGTTTCAAAAATCTTGGCAGTGGTCCATTGTATATAGTGGTATCATTACGGGCATTATTGTCATGTGCGTAGCATTTACTGCATATGCTTTTACCGAAGAAACCTTCCATAAAGATTTGGATTATATGGAACTAGACTAATTCAATATTCCCCAATGAAATTTTTAGTAATCCGCTTTTCTTCTATTGGTGATATCGTTTTAACAACGGCCGCTATTCGTTGTTTAAAACAACAAGTGCCGGATGCTGAAATACATTTTTTAACCAAAGAGAGTTTTAAAGCTGTTACCATTCATAATCCATACATATCGGAGTTTCATTATTTTCAGGATGATTTAAACGAAACTATTGCTGCATTGAAAGCGCAAAATTTTGATTGGATTATTGACCTTCATAAAAATTTTAGAACCTGGCGCATTAAAACAGCGCTTAAAGTACCCGCTTTAACCTATAAAAAATTAAGCCTTCATAAGTTCTTTTTAACTAAGCTTGGTATTAAAAATAAAATCCCTTCGCGTCATATTGTAGATAGGTGTATCGATACACTCGCCCCACTGGGTGTCCAAAATGATGGTAAAGGCCTCGATTATTTTATTGCCGCTGAGGATCATATAAAAGCAGCCGATTTACCTACGGCGCATAGTGCCGGTTTTATAGCACTTGTTATGGGCGCTTCTTATGCAACCAAAAAATTGCCGCTTCTAAAACTACAGCAGCTTTGTAAAAAAATTAATTTTCCAATCGTGCTAGTGGGTGGACCAGAAGATGCCAAAGAAGGGGATGCAGTGGCTTCCATTGACCCCATTAAAATTTACAATGCCTGCGGTAAGTTTAGTTTAAATGAATCGGCTAGTATTGTTCAAAAATCGATAGTGGTTATTTCTCATGATACAGGACTACAATACGTCGCTTGTGCCTTTAACAAGCCCGTGCTGGCCATTTGGGGCTCTACGTCTCCTATGTTACAGGTAGAGCCTTATTATGGCGAGGTGAGCCTTGCTGCAATGGGGTTAAGCATGCCACCGTATCAAAACTTTATAGTGCCGCATTTGACATGCCAGCCCTGTTCCAATTACGGCACAAAAAAATGCCCCAAAGGGCATTTTAATTGTATGATGCTACAAGACACTACTGCGATTGCAGCAGCCGTAGAAAAATATTTATAAAGTTTTTAGAACGTCGTTCATGCTTCTAACAGCATCGGCGCTTTTGTTAAACGCTGCTTGCTCGCTTGCAGAAAGGTCCATGTCAACAATTTTTTCCCAGCCATTCTTGCCAATTACAACAGGAACGCCTAAGCAAATGTCGTTTTGACCATATTCGCCATTTAGGCTTACGCAACAAGTAAATAATTTTTTCTCATCACGCACAATGCTTTCAACTAATGCAGCGCCAGCAGCACCTGGTGCATACCACGCAGATGTTCCTAATAATTTAGTGAGCGTTGCACCGCCAACCATGGTGTCAGCAATAATTTTTTCTTGTTGCTCTTCAGATAAAAATTGAGTTACCGGAATACTATTCCATGTAGCATGCTTGATCAAAGGAATCATGGTAGTATCGCCATGACCACCCACAACAAGTGCGTTTAAATCGGCGGGGCTACAATCAAGTGCCGCGCTTAATTGATATTTGAAACGGGCGCTATCAAGTGTGCCGCCCATACCAATAATTCTGTTTTTAGGTAACCCGGTAGATTGTAATGCCAAGTAGGTCATTGTATCCATTGGATTACTAATCACAATAATGATGGCGTTAGGAGAGTGCTTTAAAATATTTTCACAAACTCCTTTTACAATACCAGCGTTGGTGCCTATTAATTCTTCGCGGGTCATACCTGGTTTACGTGGTAAGCCAGATGTGATTACTACAACATCAGAGTTAGCTGTTTTAGTATAATCGTTGGTGCTACCAGAAATTCTAGTATCAAAACCAAGCAATGCAGCTGTTTGCATCATGTCTTGTGCTTTGCCTTCTGCAAAACCTTCTTTGATGTCTAATAAAACAAGTTCGCTTGCTAATTCTTTGCGCGCAATATTGTCTGCACAGGTTGCACCTACTGCTCCAGCGCCCACTACCGTAATTTTCATATACAATGTATTAAAAGGTGAATGTTATTTTCAGGCGCAAAGGTACGTATAGAATACCATTATTATACCTTAATGCGTACCAATTAATTTGAGTAATTCAGGGATTTCAACCCCCATTTCATACGCTTTAACAAACTGTTTGCGGTTATCGTAAACGGCAACAAACGGGGTGTATTTTACCTGGTAATAAGAGGGGATGCTATACTGCTGGTCTTGACCGCATACCATATTTGGGCAGCCGATGAGTCCATATTTTTCGGAAAAGGCTTTTAGTTCCGGCATGCTTCTGCTGCCGGCCCAAACAAAATAAACATGTTTAAGACTATCTATATTCTTAACCATTTCTGTGGCTTCGTGTTGACAATGTCCACAATCGGGGCTAAAATAAATGATGATGGTATATTTTGAAGCTGGAATATTGTTTTGTGTAAAATTTTTCCCATCAGCAAGCAGTAGGCTAAATGCTGGAATATTTTTGTTGGTTAAATAAGGGGCATCAGGTCTTACTGGGGTATTGTCTTGTGCAGCTATCTGCGTAACAGCGCCCAAAAAAAGAAGGGCAACAAATACTAGGGTCAATTTTTTCATTAGGGGGTTATTTTTTTGCTTGCTCATCTTCTAACATACGCATTTGTTTGGCGTCTTGTAAAAATGAAGAAGCGAATATGAATTTATTGAGTAACTCATCTTTCGAATAAATAATATCCTGATTGGTGCCTTCCCACTGTTTTTTTCCTTGGTGCAAATACATGATATGCTCTCCAATTTCCATTACACTATTCATATCGTGGGTTACCACAATCGTGGTAATATTAAATTCAGCAGTAATTTCTTGAATGAGTTTATCAATGACCATAGAGGTTTGCGGATCGAGACCAGAGTTAGGCTCATCGCAAAAAAGATATTTAGGATTGAGCACAATGGCGCGTGCAATCCCCACTCTTTTTTTCATACCTCCACTAATTTCAGAAGGGTACTTTTTATGAGCGTCTACTAAATTAACACGGTCTAGTACTTCATCCACTCTTTTTTTCTTTTCGGCGAGGGTCCAATTGGTAAACATGTTAAGCGGGAATAAAACATTTTCTTCTACCGTCATAGAATCAAAAAGTGCAGTGCCCTGAAAGAGCATACCAATTTGCTGTCTTAATTCTTTGCGATCATTATTATCCATGAGCAGCATGTCTTTGCCGCCAAATAATATTTGTCCAATTTCTGGTTTGAATAAACCCACCATGCATTTGGTAAGCACGGTTTTGCCGCTACCACTGGTTCCAATAATCAAATTGCATTTACCAGCAATCATTGTAGCACTGATGTCTTCAATGATGCGTCTTTCTCCAAAACTTTTGCTGATATTTTTTAATTCAATCATGGTAATTTTTGGGTACCGCTTTTATAAAACCTCAATCTGATTTCTGGTAAGGTCCTCAAAGGTATCTCTTTGTCTAATCAGTTTGGCTTCGCCATTGATAATCATTACCTCAGCAGGCTTATAGCGCGAGTTAAAATTGCTGGCCATTTCAAAGCCATAGGCGCCCGCATTTTCAAAAACAAGTAGGTCGCCTTCTGCTATCGTTGCTATTTGTCTGTCAGAAGCAAATGTATCTGTCTCGCAAATATTTCCTACTACGTCATAGGTTGCAAGAGGCCCGTTAGGGTTGGAAAGGTTTTTAATTTCGTGGTAAGCTTCGTACAGCATGGGTCTAATGAGATGGTTGAATCCGCTGTTAACGCCAGCAAAAGTGATGGTTGGGGTTTGTTTGAGTACGTTTACTTCTGTAATAAAATATCCAGCCTTGCTTACCATATATTTTCCTGGTTCAAACCACAATTCAAAACTGCGTGCATACGTGCTTTGTAGTTTTTCTTGAAACTTTTTAATTTCAGTCGCTAGTTCAGAAATATTAGTAGAGGGATCCCCTGCTTTGTAAGGCACTTTAAATCCGCCGCCTAAATCTAAAAACTGCAACTGCGGAAATTTAGGAACCAAATCAAAAAATACGTCTGTTACTTTCATAAAAACAGACACGTCTTTAATTTCACTACCGGTATGAATATGTAGTCCAGCAATGTTAATTTGATGGGCATGGACGATGGCAAGTAACTCCTCAAGTTGTTCTAGCGGCACACCAAACTTGCTTTTATCATGACCCGTAGAGATTTTTAAATTGCCACCCGCCATAATATTTGGACGCAGTCTAATGCCAACAGGGTAGCTGCTACCATATTTTTTACCAAACTTTTCTAGATTGGATAAGCTATCGATGTTTACATGAATGCCCAGTGATACGGCTGTTTCGATTTCACTAAAATGAATTCCATTACTGGTATATAAAATATTTTTAGGCGCGTGTCCAGCTTTGATAGCAAGGTGTGCTTCATTGATAGAACTACAATCAACAGCGCAGCCCATGTTAAGCATGAGCTTTAAAATATTTATATTGGTAAGGGCTTTACTCGCATAAAAGATTTTTACGGGTTGCCCTGCAAATGCAATGGTTAATGCACTGTACTGCGCCTCAATGTTTGCAGCATCATACACATAAAGCGGTGTGCCAAAACTGTTGGCTGCTGCAATTAGTTGTTCGTTGGAAAGTGAATGTGACATAGGTCCACGAAGATAACACTTCGGGGCATTTATTAGGCAGGGTCCTGATCTGAATTATCAGACTCGTTAAAGTTGCCATCATCTTCGGTGTCTAGCGTTTCATTTTCGGCAGCGGCTAGTTCGTCGATAGGGTCTTCGTTAGAGGCTGTTTCGGTGTTAATGAGTAAGCTCTCTTCTTCAAAACCTGCTGTATTGGCAACATTTTGATCGGTAAAGTCTTCAGGATTGATCATGGTACCTTCAATTAATTGCTCGGCTAGCACTTCTCTAATTTTAGGAAGGTCTTCTGGGCTGTTAATGCCAAAATAATCCATGAAAGTTTTAGAAGTCACATATAAAAGTGGTTTACCCGGCATGTTTTCACTGCGGCCACTAATTAAAATAAGTTCTTTCTCTAATAATTTTTGAATGCTATAATCGGTGTTCACACCTCGAATAGATTCTATTTCACCTTTGGTAATAGGTTGCTTATAAGCAATGATAGCAAGTGTTTCAAGTGCAGCGTTGGAAAGACGCTTTAAAAACTTATCGCCATTCAGTTGCGCAATGGTTTGGTGGTAATCTTTTTTAGTTAAAAACTGCCAGCCACCGCCGCTCTCTCTTACTTCAAATGGATAAAATTCTGAATCATACTTTTCTTTGATTCCATTGACTGCTGCATCTACCTGATCAATACTAATGCGCTCTTCTAAAAAGCCAAAAGTATTGTTGATTAATTCAACAATATCAGGGGATGTAAGTGGTTTTTCACTTGCAAAAATGAGAACTTCTATATGAGGTATGATTTCACTAATCTCCATAAACGGGTATTAAGGTTTATCCTTGAAGTGCAGCCGCGCCACTTACAATTTCTGTAAGTTCTGTGGTGATTGCCGCTTGACGTGCTCTGTTGTAGCTAATTTTAAGCGACTTTAAGAGTTCGTTTGCGTTTTCGCTCGCCTTATCCATTGCGGTCATGCGCGCGCCATGCTCACTTGCATTACAATCAAGCACTGCTTTAAATAATTGTGTGTTTAATATTTTTGGCATAAGCTCTGCTATCAATTCTTCTTTAGCTGGCTCAAAAATAAAGTCTGATTTTTTTGCAGCACCTGTGTTTTTTACTTTTGGAATAGGTAAAAATGCTTCTGCTTTATATTCTTGTGAAGCGGCATTTTTAAATTCAGAATAAATAACTTCTACCGCATCAAATGTTTTTTCTTCAAATGCTTTCATAGCAGCTGCTGCAGCGGCTTGTACATTTTCAAAAGTCAACTGTAAAAAGATATCTTTAAAAGTGGCATCGGTAGTATAACCTGCTTTGGTTAAACTCTCGTATCCTTTTTTACCAATGTTCCAAATGGTTACATTGCCTTTTTTATGTTGGCTGCTATATTTTTCGTCGATGGTGCTTTTTGCAAGTTTAATAAGGTTGGCATTGTACCCGCCGCACAAACCTCTATCAGAGGTGATGACAATTAATAGTACGTTTTCTACCGTTCTTGTTTCTGCTAATTTAATAGACAAATCACCTTCCGAAGAACTCACAATATTGCTCAGCATTTCCTGCAATTTTTGCGCGTAAGGGCGCATTTGCGTAATGGCGTCTTGGGCACGGCGTAATTTAGCCGCACTCACCATTTTCATTGCCTTGGTAATTTGCTGCGTACTTTGTACACTTTTGATCCTATTTCTAACCTCTTTTAATTGACCTGCCATGGTATTAAATATTACTCGTTTTCGGGGGCAAAAGTAGCAGAAAGACGCTGAAATTCCATAAAGAAGTTTTCAAGAAAGAATGAACCACCCTTTTAGGGCTAAAAACGGTAGGCAAGCCCCATGCCGGTTGATGTTGGGCCAAGGGTCCAAATGCCAAATTTTTGACCTAGTTTTTTGCCATTTTTACGGTGGGCTCCAAATTGTAAGAGGTCGTAAGCCAGTAAAAAGGCTCCTTGTAGCATAATACTGCCCCCATATCCCTGTATTTTGGCGTTTTGATTGCGGATACCACTATTTCGCATAAGTAGGCCAATACCAAAGTATCCTATATCTAATGCGCTGTTAATGAGCAGTATTTTTTGAATTTTTTGCTGTTCCCGAATCTCCGAGGCCAGGGTATTGGTTTTTAAAAGCTGTTTTTTGATGCCCAAAAAGCCTACTGCTGCGATGCCCACATTAACGGCGTTAAAATAAGCGCTCATTTGATGAAAATAGTGCTCAGGACCCACGGTGTTGGTAGCTGAAATGTTACCCTGTATTACATTTACAAGGCCCCAGGCGCCCAGGGCGGTCATATAATTACGTGTTATATTAATCCGTTCCATGGCTACGGCCTCCGGCAGGGGAAGCTGGATGCTGTCATTTGACACCGTTTGAACCGAGTCGGAAGGGTTATTTTGACCAAATACGGGTCCGCTAGCCAATATAATGGCTAAAAATGCCCCAATACCAACCGTCAAAGCTTTGCTGCCTATAATCTTGTTCATAATCAGTTCTTTCTAACCCGTTTACAACCGCTCTAAAATCTTTACCTTTGGCGGCCTTGATATAGAGTGCCAAATTGACGCAAATTTAAATGCCGCACTCTTTTTGAGTAATATATTTTTTCTAAAACAGTTTATTTAACAATATGTTGAAATTTATAACCAAATTTTTTGGAAGCAGCAAGAGCGAGAAAGATGTTCAGAAGATACTTCCAATTGTAGAAAAGGCCAATTCTTTTTTTGCATCTTACGCTAGTTTAACCAACGATGAACTTCGTGGAAAGACTGCTGAGTTTAAGCAAAGAATTCAAAATCATTTAGTAGGCATAGATGCGCAAATTGCAGAGAAAAAACAAATTGCTGACGCACTTAGTGATACCGAAATTCATAAGCGCGATGCCATATATAAAGAGGTGGACGTTTTAAATAAAGAGCGCGATCAAAAAATTGAAGAAGTACTTGCGGAAATTCAACCAGAAGCTTTTGCAGTCGTTAAAGAAACAGCGCGCAGATTTTCTACCAACGAAGAACTTGTGGCAACCGCTACGGCACTCGATCGTGAGTTTAGCGTTAAAAAAGATTATATTTCAATTAAAGGCGAACAAAGTGTTTTCAAAAATACTTGGACAGCCGCTGGCGGAAAAGTTACCTGGAACATGGTACACTATGATGTACAGTTAATTGGTGGTAGCGTATTGCATGAAGGTAAAATTGCCGAAATGTCTACCGGTGAAGGTAAAACGCTTGTGTCTACGTTACCGGCTTATTTAAATGCATTAGCGGGCGAAGGCGTACACATTGTAACGGTAAATGATTACCTCGCAAAACGTGATAGTGAGTGGAATGGTACTTTATTTGAGTGGCTTGGACTTCGCGTAGATTGTATTGATAAGCATGATTCAAATAGTGAAGCACGCCGTAATGCGTATTTAGCTGATATTACGTATGGAACCAACAACGAATTTGGTTTCGATTATTTGCGGGACAACATGGTGCATACGCCACAGGAAATGGTGCAACGCAAACATCATTTTGCCATGGTGGATGAAGTGGATTCGGTATTAATTGATGATGCGCGTACGCCACTTATTATTTCTGGTCCAGTAGGACACAATACCAACGAGCAACAATTTTTTGAATTAAAGCCACGTATCGAAAAATTAGTAGATGCACAAAAGCGTGCTACCAATCAATTTTTAATTGAAGCAAAAAAGAAAATTGCAGAAGGTAACGACG
>CAJBRT010000095.1 GCA_903958045.1 uncultured Bacteroidota bacterium
AAAAAGAAACATCCGGTAACTAAAACTGGCAGGAAAAACCTACCCATTATTAAACTCACTGATCGCATAAAGGCCTTTAAATATTAAGTTAGGGTCGGCAAATATCCTGTTTTTTAAGTGTGGTACAAAAAAAGGCATATCACCCCCGGTTAATAGCACGTTAAAGTTGCTGTATTTTTGGGCATAAGCCTCAATGATTCCATCAATTTCTTTGGCCATTCCAAAAATAACCCCCGAAAGTAGGTTGGTTTTGGTGTCGTAGCCAACGAGCGGGAACTGGTTTTGGGCCTCAATAAGGGGTAAAAGCGCTGTTTGCTCGTGCATGGCCCTAAAGCGCATGTTCATGCCTGGCGAGATACTTCCCCCTAAAAATTCATGGTATTTATTGATGAAATTGTACGTAATGCAGGTTCCTAGGCCAATAACTAGGTTGTGTTGGCCCCCAAATAGGTCTACAGCCGCCGAACAAAGGGCTAAGCGGTCCGCTCCTATGGTTTCTGGTTTCCCAACCGGCGTGGTAATGGGTAATTTGCTAGCATGGCCTAACATATGAAATTTGGCTGCTGCCGCGAGTTGTGCCTCCAAACCCTCACGGTGCTTGATGACTGAGGATAATATAATTCGTGTAGGGTGGTGGTTTTGGAGTAGTTCGGCAATGACCACATCAGCGTCATTTTCCAAATGAATGGTTTGTTGCAGGTCCCGACCTTCAAAAACGGCACATTTAAGCCGGCTATTACCAAAATCAAAGCAGAGGGTTCTTTCCATAAATCAAGTATCTGTGGATACAGGCCCCAAAAATAATGCTTTTGTGCAGCTTACCCTACTAATTACTTGGATAGCCTGCAATTTCACGGTTACTTTGTAGTCATGAAAATTAGTGGCTTTACCATTATTAAAAATGCAGTGATCAATGACTATCCCATTGTGGAAGCCATCACTTCCATTTTACCCGTGGTAGACGAGATGATAGTGCTGGTGGGAAAATCTGATGACGATACCCTTGGTTTAATACGTTCCATTGGTGATCCTAAAATAAAAATTCATGAATCAGTGTGGGATCCCAATTTGAGAAAAGGCGGGGCTGTGTTAGCAGTAGAAACCAATAAAGCGTTTGCACTTATTGATCCAAATAGTACCTGGGCTTTTTATATTCAGGGGGATGAAGTGGTGCATGAAAAATACCACGCAGCTATTAAAGAAGCTTGTGTTCAATATCAAAATGATACCCGCGTTGAAGGATTACTTTTTGATTATGTACATTTTTATGGCACTTACGATTATGTAGGGGATAGTAGAAAATGGTACAACAAAGAAGTGCGCATCATTCGAAATAAAAAAGAAATTACCGCTTACAAAGATGCGCAAGGATTTAGAAAAGGCACTACTAAAATTGATGTACAACCAATTGACGCGTGCGTTTACCATTACGGCTGGGTAAAAAGTCCTGCGCAAATGGCCAAAAAAATAAAAAATTTTAGCGCGCTTTGGCATTCAGACGCAGAGCTCCACCAAATTTTAAAAGACAACGAGCATTGGGATTTTACAGCCTACGATTCACTCGAAAAATTTGCGGGCACACATCCTGCGGTGATGCAATCACGTATTGCAGCACAAAACTGGAAAATTGACATTGATACAACGCGCAAAAACTTTTCTTTCAAAGACCGCCTCCTATATTATTTCGAAAAATTAACAGGCATTCGACTTTTCGATTTTAATAATTTTAAAATCATTCAATAGTATTAAATGAATAACGCGCAGGAAATAGCAGCAGGTATTGTAGCCGGAGATTTCAAATCTTTGGCTAGGGGTATTTCTTGGGTCGAAAACGAAGTAGCGGGCTATGTGCAATTATTGCATATTACACCTACACATAAATGCACTGTTACAGGTATTACAGGGCCCCCAGGTGCCGGCAAAAGCACTTTGGTGGACGCTTTAATTGCAAACTGGGTGGCTGCTGGAAAAAAGGTGGGCGTAGTTTGTGTAGACCCTTCTTCACCTTTTAATTTAGGGGCACTTTTAGGTGACCGTATTAGAATGAGTGAGTGGTATAACCATCCAAATGTATATATCAGATCACTTGCGAGTAGAGGCGCACTCGGTGGACTGCATACCCATATTTTAGAAATTACGCAGCTTATGTCAGTTGCAGGCTTCGATGAAATTATTGTGGAAACGGTTGGTGTTGGACAAAGTGAAATTGAAATTGCCGGTCTTGCCGATACCACTGTTGTGGTAGTGGTGCCCGAAGCCGGAGATGAAGTGCAAACCATGAAATCTGGCATCATGGAAATCGCACACATTTTTGTAGTGAATAAAAGTGACCGTCCGGAAGCTGATCAATTCGTACATCATTTAAAACAAATGATGGCGCCTAGTTTTTCAAATACGGCGTATCAAATTCCTATTATTAAAACCATTGCGGCTCAAAAAACGGGTATCGATGAACTCGCTGCAGCGATTGCTACACATCAACAGCAGCTGCATGACCCTACTCGAAAAAACTGGTTGCTCACACAAAAAGCACTTCGCTTAATTCAACAAAAAAGAATGCAGGACGTAGACGCTACTAAATTATTAGCAGCTATATCTGCGCAGTCGCAAGATCCTCAATTTAATATTTTTGAATTTGCACAAGCATATTAATCATGGGTACTTTGGAAAATAATATACCCACAGTAGCGGTAGTGGTTGCCACATACAACGGCGCTACCTATTTGCTAGCGCAATTAGAAAGTATTGTACAGCAAACGCATAAGCCAGCTCAAATCATTATTATAGACGACGCTTCCAAAGATGATACCATTGCTATCGCGCACGCATTTGCCGCTGCGCATCCGGAAGTAATGGTGGTTCAAAATGAAACCAGACTTGGGTATATTAAAAATTTTGAAAAAGGTATGCTACTTGCAACCGCTCATTATGTAGCACTGAGTGATCAAGATGATATTTGGCTACCGCATAAATTAGAAAAATTACTCGCAAGCATTGGAAATCAAATGCTCGCTTATTCCGATTCTGAACTTATTGATGCTAAGGGTCATTTGCTACATCAGAAAATGTCCACTATAAAAAATCAATTATCCTATCATACCCCAGTTATGTATGCGATTGGTGCCTGGGCCCCAGGTCATGCCATGCTCTTTAAAAAAGAACTGATAGATAAAGCGGTCCCTTTTCCAACTCTTGTTACGCATGACTTTTGGCTTGGTTTTGTAGCTACTTGTTATAGCACAGTGGTATATGTGAATGAACCACTGGTACATTACCGTCAGCATACACACAATGCTATTGGGGCTGACACGACTAAACATAAAACCGCGTCCTTAACACTGGCGCAAAAAAAACAACAAGCGCGCGCACGTATGGAGTTACTCTACAATAAAGTAAAAGCAACTGGTCACGCAGATGCGGTTGTGTTTGAAAAAATCTATAATAGTTACGCCAGTTTTTCTTTGTCTAACAATTTTAAAAGAGCTAAACTGTTTTATGATTATAGAAATTTAATACTTGCGTATAAAAAGAAATCAGGACTCCTTAAAATATTATTTGCCGTAAAAATGTTTTTTAAAATTGATTAGCTAAAAAACTTTACTTGTAAGCGCTTGATAAAATTTTTGAACTGTACACTTATCGGAACAGTTGCTTCTGGAAGTGGTCCGGTAAATTTTTCGCCTCTTCGTAAATAATATTTCGATAAAGTGCTAGACGTGAATCCCCATTTTTGAATAAAAGTAAAATAGCCTTTATTCCGTTTAACGCGCTTAACAGATACGGATCCAAAATGGTACACCCTGCTTTCTGAAATCCCTCTAAATAGCCGTACCCCTGCATTCCAGAGCTTCATCGAAAAGTCAGGATCGGAGTACATGCCCGGGCTAAACTCATTACTATATCCGCCCACGGCGTCCCAGGTATCAATGTGTACAATGTTAGGTGGCCAAGTAGCACCCTGCCAATCCTGCATGGGTAACGCCGCATAATTCGCTAGTAAATCTGCTTCTTTAAAACTGTGAATGTCTTTCCCAAAATCATGTTGAATCGAACAGTTGCTCTGCGCTTTTAATTCAATGGCGGTACTTGAAAAAAAGAAAAAATGATGGCCTGTTTCCTCAATCGCTTTTGCAATGGGTGCATCCCAATCTGGACACACATACATATCATCATTAATATATAACAAGTATTGTGTTGTTACCAGTGTTCTGCAACTATTTAGTGCATAGCAAACACCTATATTATTTTTGCTATATGAGTAACTAATATCTGCTTGTGTTTTCACCCAATCTAGCGTGCCATCAACACCTTCATTAATATGAACAATAATTTCATGTGTATATATAGAATTTTTTTTAATACTCTCAATACACAATTGCAAATAGGCCAAATTATTCCAACTAGGAATTACAATCGAGAACTTTGCATCCCGTGCTGTGTTGCCCTTTACTTTTTCTATATTTACATGCATTGATTACCGCCTTATGGGTTAAAAGTAAAAATTGTTGACCAAACCGCCTATTTCAGTTGTTCTTTGCACTTATAATGGTGCTCTGTTTATAGAAGAGCAACTAGCTTCTATCATAGGCCAAACTTATGGTGTAGGTGAAATTATTGTGGTGGACGACGCTTCAAGCGATCATACCTATGCTATCCTAGAGCGCGCGGCAGCGCGCGATATGCGTATTTCACTTTTTCAAAATAATTCAAACATTGGCTTTTCGGCGAATTTCGAGAAAGCCATGAAAATGGCCAATCATGATTTTATTGCCATTGCCGATCAAGATGATATTTGGCACCTACATAAAATCGAAAAAATGATGACGGCTTTTAAGCCAGATGCAGCCGCAATTTATTGCGACTCGGTTCATTTTTCAAAAACGGTTCCCACAGACCCTGTTTCCAATAAAAAAAATAGACGTGTATTTGGTGCCGAAGTTAGAAAATTAGCAATGTACAATACTGTGAGTGGGCATGCACTGATTATTCGAAAATCAATACTTGCACATGCACTGCCTATCCCTTCCAATATTTATTATGATTGGTGGCTTGCTTTGCAAGTGGCAGCGAATGGTGGGTTACAATTTTTAGATGAAATACTTGTGTATCAGCGGGTACACGATCACAATGTTACCATTTCAAAAAATGTTTCTAAAAAAGAGCTTCGAAATAATTACCGAACCATGTTAGATGCACATTTGAAGGCATTTACACAAATAGAATCGTTATCAGAAATCGATAAAGAATTTTTTATAAATTTTGAGAAACATTGGAGTGAAATGCTAGAGCAGGGCTCAAGTTCGGGGCTGTTTTTCTTTATGCTTAAACACCGGAAAAATTTATTCCATTACAAAAAAAGAAAGCTTCCTTTTTTTGCAGCAGTTAAACATTCGTTTTTGTTTGCGTATCGCCTGCGTTAAACTGTTTTTCTGTTTTCCACCAACGCCAGCCAATATATCCCATGATCGCTAGTGGAGCTCCCGCTAAATATAAGATAGCACCATTGAGTGCTTTTGCCGGTCCGTCTCCTAACTGAGAGGCTGTTTTAGTACAAATAGAACACTGTGCGCCTGCATCGCTAGCAAAAAGCATCACCCAACAAGCGGTTAGCGATAATACAATAATGCGTTTTGTTTTTTTGTTCATAGGTCTAAATGGAGCACAAAGTTAATTGAATATTTGCGTAAGAAATTTTCTTAACTTACTTTATCAATACAATAACAGTGACAGAACGTAGAAAGTTTATCCAAAAAATAGCCGGCTTAACAGCGGCATTCAGTGCCCCTAGTCTTATACAGCAGGCCTGGGCTGCAAACTGGGAACTAGTCAATCAATCAGCCGCGTCCCTTACCCCGCAGGAGTTAGCTAGTAACGAAGATTACTGGTCGGTGGTCCAGCAGGCTTATACCGTTAACCCAAATATGGTGAACCTCAATAATGGGGGCGTTAGCCCTTCGCCAAGGGTGGTTCAGGAAGCTGTAGAAAGGTTCAATCAACTCTCCAATGAGGCCCCATCCTATTATATGTGGCGTATTTTGGACCAGGGGCGTGAGCCGGTGAGGTATAAACTGGCCACACTGGCCGGATGTTCGCCAAATGAAATTGCGATTAATCGTAACGCAACAGAGGCCCTAAATACGGTCATTTTTGGCTATCCATTTAAAGCCGGCGATGAAGTTATTGGCACCAAGCAGGATTATCCCAATATGATTCAGGCCTATCGTCAGCGTGCGCTCAGAGATGGCATTGTATACACGCAATTAAGTTTTGATTTTCCTATCGAAGATGACAATACCATTGTAGCAGCTTTTGAAAAAGCAATTACCCCTCGCACCAAACTCATTCATATCACGCACATCATTAATTGGGTGGGACAAATTATGCCCGTCAAAAAAATTGCAGCGATGGCACATACACGTGGCATTGAAGTCATTGTGGATGGCGCGCATTCGTTTGGATTACTTGATTTTAAAATTCCAGATTTGGAATGCGATTATTTTGGTACCAGTTTACATAAATTTTTATCGGCACCCATTGGTAGTGGTATGCTTTGGATACAAAAAGATAAGATCGAAAAAATTTGGCCATTACTGTGTAACGACAAGCCGCTTAGTAATGATATTAGAAAGTTTGAAACCCTTGGTACCAGAAGCTTTCCAATAGAACAAGGGATTGGCGAAGCCGTTCATTTTCATATGGCTATTGGATCAAAAAGAAAAGAAGAAAGAGTTCGTTATTTGAAAAATTATTGGGCTACAAAAGCGCTTCAAATTCCGGGTGTAAAAATCCATACTTCATTCAAAGACAAATATGCTTGTGGTATTTGTGGTGTTACTATTGATGGTATGACACCTGCTGCATTAGACGGGGCACTGTATACGAATTATAAAATTCATACAGTAGGTATTGTTTGGGAAAATATTAGTTGTGTTAGAATAACGCCTCATGTGTACACCAGGCTTGAAGACCTCGATAAACTGGTAGCAGCCTTAACAGAAATTGCTGCGAAACAAAAAGGATAAGTACTTTAAATAATAAACCCCCAAATTTGGGGGTTTATTATTTTTTATGCTTTAGCGGCAGCTTTTGCAGTTTTTACAACAGCTACTTTAGCTGGACGGCTCTTACCAAA
>CAJBRT010000096.1 GCA_903958045.1 uncultured Bacteroidota bacterium
CATTACCATTGATGCACTCGCTATTGGATTACAAATGTACCTAGGAAAAATTGATCCTATTTATGTATCTGAAGAAGGCCAGAGCCTATACCCCACTTATGTTTCAAGGCGTTTCGAGCCTTCTTATATGGCTACCAACTGTATGAAAAACATCTTGGATGATATGTTTCCACTTCAAGATGCAGGCGCACCACTTTGCGAACAAATGGTAGAAGCCGGAAAGCGTTTATACTTTTTAAAACAAGTGCAACCAAATACGCCGGATAGTATTGTAACTGGGTACACGGCGGCACAATTAGAAGGTTGTTACAAAAGTGAAAAAGATATCTGGTCGTTTTTTGTTCAAAATAATTTACTCTATCAAAAAGATCCTTCATTCATTGGCGACTACATGATGGATGGTCCTAACACGGCCGTTTTTGGTGACGCATCTCCGGGATTTATTGGGCAGTTTGTTGGGTATAGAATTGTAGAAGCGTGGCTTCAAAAAAACAAAGCGCTGACACTGGATAAAGTGATGCGAACCCCAGCAAAAATAATTTTTGAGCAGGCGAAATATAAGCCATGATGATAAGCCATAAAAAAGCTTACAACAAGGCTTGGATCGTAAGTGATTAGTTTAATTTAGAAGGTACGATCAGGTCAAAAGCAGGAATGGTAACGGTAAACAGTGTTTTGTTGTTTTCATTCTCCATTTCATACGTGCCCTGCATACGGCCCAGTTCCGACTTCAAATTGCAGCCGCTGATGTACTGGTAACGGTCCGACGGTTTAATGATGGGTTGAATCCCAATAACGCCTTCGCCATCCACTACTTTGTGCTCCCCGCAGCTATCAAATATTTCCCAGTGCCTACGAAGCAGTTTTACATTAAAATGGTTGTGGTTTTCGATGGTAATTCGGTAGGCAAACATGAATTCATTGGAAACGGCATTACTATAGTCCGATTGGTAGAAAGTTTCTACACTTATTTGGATGCCTTCAGAAATCATGGATGTCATAGGTGGCCGCTTTCACGTAAAAGTAAGGTTTCGGTTATAATTGGGCAAATAAACGGGCTTTTTGGGGGCGCTCAATCCCTTTTTTCCTTAATTTCGAGCCTTAATTAAAAGCGCAACCGAATCTTATGGCTGAAGTGATTTTAATGCCCCGCTTAAGTGATACAATGACCGAAGGTGTTATTGCAGCTTGGCACAAAAATGTGGGCGATGCGGTAAAAAAAGGTGATTTATTAGCTGAAATCGAAACAGATAAAGCAACCATGGAGCTTGAGAGCTACCAAGAGGGTGTTTTATTGCATATAGGTACTACAAAAGGAGGCAAATTGCAAGTCAATGATTTGCTCGCTATTATTGGTAAGGCTGGTGAAGATGTTGCTTCACTCATTGCGTCTGTTGGAGCGGGTTCACCTGCTGCAGCACCTGCTAATGAGCCAGCTCCAGCTGCTACCAATGCTGCACCTGTTGCAGCGTCTGCAAGTCCGGCACTTGACGTTGCTGCGATGGATGAAGTGGTGCTTATGCCACGCCTAAGTGATACCATGACAGAAGGGGTGATTGCAGGTTGGCAAAAAAATGTAGGTGATTCAGTTAAAAAAGGAGATGTGTTAGCGGATATCGAAACCGATAAAGCAACCATGGAACTTGAGAGTTATAAAGATGGTATTTTATTATACCAAGGCGCAAAAGCGGGCGAGAAAATTTTAGTGAACGATTTACTTTGCGTGATTGGTGCTGCTGGTACAAATGTGGATGCGATTGTTGCTGCTGTAAAAAGTGGTGCGGGTGCAACTGCGCCTGCTGCTTCAAACGCTGCACCTGCAGCAAGCCCTGCTGTTAGTTCTGCTCCGGCTGCAAATGCTCCAGCACCTGCTGCTCCTGCCGTTCAGGCCGTTGTTAATGAAGGTCGAATTTTTGCGAGCCCTCTTGCCAAAAAAATGGCAGAAGAGCGTGGCATCGATTTAAAATATGTAAAAGGTACCGGAGATAATGGACGTATCACCAAATTTGATATTGACGGATATGTTCCAGCTACGGCATCTGCTGCATCCGCTCCACAAGCTGTAACTGCTGCTTCAGCGCCACAAGTAGCTTCTGGTGTTGTGAGTTTTGAAGACCAGCCGGTTTCTCAAATGCGTAAAACCATTGCACGCCGCTTGAGCGAAAGCTTATTTACGGCTCCACATTTTTATATCACCATGACCATTGATATGGACGCAGCTGTTGCAGCACGTACAAAAATTAATGAAGTGGCGCCTGTAAAAATTAGTTTCAATGATATGGTTGTTAAAGCAACAGCACTTTCATTAAAACAACATCCAAAAATTAATAGC
>CAJBRT010000097.1 GCA_903958045.1 uncultured Bacteroidota bacterium
CTGTCTTTTTGATCTGGTCTTAACTCGGCACTCGGTGCTTTGGTAATTATATTAGTTGGAATAATTTCTTTTTTTCGGTTGATGTATTTGGCTAGTTCGTACACCTGAATTTTATAGAGGTCACCAAGCACGCCAAGCCCACCGGCCATATCTCCATATAAAGTTCCGTAGCCTGTTGCCAGTTCACTTTTATTAGAAGTATTGAGAAGTATGTAGCCTAATTTATTTGCAATCGCCATTAAAATATTACCTCTAGATCTGCTCTGAATATTTTCTTCGGCAAGTGAAAAAGGCATCCCATTAAATATAGGATTTAGTGTTTCTAAAAATGAATGATATACATTTTTGATAGGAACAATATGGTAAGGATTTTCTAAATTTTTACTTAGTAAAACAGCGTCTTCGATAGAGTGCTCCGTAGAAAATTCGGAAGGCATGAGTACCGCAAATACATTTTGTGCACCCAGCGCATCCGCTGCGATAGCAAGGGTTACAGCCGAGTCGATGCCGCCAGAAGAACCTAGTATGGCTTTGGTAAAACCCATTTTTGTAAAATAGTCTTTAATACCAAGTACCAGCGCCTGATATATTTGATCGATGTTTAAATCAGCAACAAGTGTTGCCGGATTTAATTCTTTATTGGGGACACGACTTGCAGGTTCTATAATGGGCTCTTGAATCGTGCCATCATCATTACAAGCGTAAAAGGAAAGCTCCGGTGTAAACATTGGAAGCGCGCCACATAAATTGGCGTCCTTATCAAATGCATAAGATCCGCCATCAAAAACAATTTCAGTTTGACTGCCCACTGCGTTGCAATAAAAAAGAGGAATTTTATATTTTAAAACGTTGGCTTTAATGGTTGCTTTTCGGTCTTCGTCGTGTGTATAATCGAAAGGAGATGCACTTAGATTGAGCATGATATCCGGAGACTGTTTCATGAGTTCATCCATCGGACAAATTTTGTAGAGTGGATTGTCTCCTAGGTTCCAAATATCTTCACAAATGGTAACAGCTAATTTTTTTCCTTTGAACGGAATCACTTGCCAACTACTCGCTGCTTCGAAATATCTGTTTTCGTCAAAAACGTCGTAGGTAGGCAGTAATGTTTTATGAATTTCTGCTACAATTTTTTGTTCGTACAAGAAAAATGCAGCGTTAAATAAATCCTTGCCTTTTTTACCCGGATTACGCGCCGGACTTCCAATGAGCACGCCAATGGTGTCGGCTGCTTTTCTAATGGTATCAATGCTTTCGTAGCATTTATTGATAAAATCTTCAAACTCAACAAAATCGCGGGCAGGGTAGCCGCACACACTCATTTCACTAAATAATATAAGATCAGCGCCTTCTTTTTTGGCAAGCTCTATGGCATCCAACATTTTTTGGGTGTTTTGTTCGAAATTGCCAATGTGGTAGTTCTGTTGCGCGATACTTATTTTCATAGCTATAACTGCGGTGGATGCAAAGGTCAGTAACTTTTACTTACCAAATACCACCTATCTCATTTAAATCTTGTTTATTTTTTAACGAATTTAAATAACATCTTTGCATCAAATTTGTTCTATGACAAAGTTCCTATTTATTGCCGCAACTGTTTTGTGCCTTAGCTGTAATTCGGCTCAAAAAACACCCGATATCACTGCTATCGATGTGCCACTTACAACGGTCCGCTACGAGCAGTCTTTTTTTGCGATAGACACTTTGCGTTTGGATGTTTCATTGCAAAAATTAGCTGGACAGGAACCCTTATTTACCCAAGATTTTTTATATAATATTTTAGCCACTACACCACAAACAGCGGCAAAAGACGTGCCTCAATTTTTGAGCGCTTACCAATCGATGTACAAACAAACGAGCACTCAATTTGCTTCGATTAAAACCGAGGAAGCAGCTATTAAAAAAGGATTAAAATATGTGAAATATTATTTTCCAGATTACAAATTGCCTACAAAACTCATCACATTTATTGGCCCCATTAATAGCTTTGGAAACATCATTACCATTGATGCACTCGCTATTGGGCTTCAAATGTACCTAGGAAAAAATGATCCTATTTATGTATCGGAAGAAGGCCAGAGCCTATATCCTACTTATGTTTCAAGGCGTTTCGAGAAGTCTTATATGGCTACCAATTGTATGAAAAACATATTGGATGATATGTTCCCACTCCAAGATGCAGGTGCGCCACTATGCGAACAAATGGTAGAAGCCGGAAAGCGTTTATACTTTTTAAAACAAGTGCAACCAAATACGCCGGATAGTATTGTAACTGGATACACGGCGGCACAATTAGAAGGTTGTTACAAAAGTGAAAAAGATATCTGGTCGTTTTTTGTTCAAAATAATTTACTCTACCAAAAAGATCCTTCTTTGATTGGTGACTACATGATGGATTGTCCTAACACGGCCGTTTTTGGTGACGCATCTCCGGGATTTATTGGGCAGTTTGTTGGGTATAGAATTGTAGAAGCGTGGCTTCAAAAAAACAAAGCGCTGACACTGGATAAAGTGA
>CAJBRT010000098.1:2500-5695 GCA_903958045.1 uncultured Bacteroidota bacterium
GAAAAAATTTAGTGCGGGCGTTCTCTTGATCGCGCATTGGAAAAAGGTGCGGGCGTTTTTCTTCGTCGCGCTTCATGATCAAAATTTTTTTAGTGCGGGCGTTTCTCTTTTTCGCGTTTCATGATTCGAAAAATTAAAAGGTGCGGGCGTTCTTTTTAAACACCCAAAATTTTTTAGTGCGGGCGTTTTCTTCACATTTGCCAGCAAAAGGTGCGGGCGTTTTTCGCGACTGCATGGTCCATTTATTTTTTTCAACTTCCATCATTATAATACAGTAGATTACATTCCTAAACATTGATTAATACTGAAAAGTGCAATAAAAAACTTCCATGAATGCATTTTATTAATTTTTGAAATTATTTCTCCGACCTTTTCCTCTAAATTAGCATCAATTAGATACCAAAGACATTCTGAATGCATTCATTTATTTTAAATAATTTTTTTATAACCAATTCAATCAAAGAGAGTATCAAAATAGTGTAAATAGTCGTGTTTATAGCCAAAAACGTGATTTCGTGAAAATGATGATTTTCGAATAAAATGTCCTATGGTGTTGAATTTCAATCATGGTTATGCCTTTTTATTAAAACAATACTCTATTAATCCAATGAAAATAATAAATCTCTTTAATCTACTCATTTTCATGTAAATAATCGAAAAAAACTGATTCGTGGCTTCACTCTTTTCAAAATGATTTCGTCATTACGACCTCAATAATGATGATGAGATGCTCTAAATTGCTTTTTTATTCTTTGGTGATATAATCATAAAATAAAATAACTTAAAAGCAATGGTTTCATGCCTTTTCCTGAGTTTAAAAAAACTAGTTGACAATTGCAACTGATGCATATCTTTTACATGTAAAGTATTCTTGAAACATTCATGAATCATAATTTTTTTAATTCAAACATTTGAACATGTTATGAAACAATAAATTAAACTTGTTCAAGACGATATAGAATGTATTTTAATCGTTCATTTAAGGTTTATTTTTTTCGGAAATGGTGAATTTCATGAATATTTTGAACAATTCACCCATCTAGATGGAGTTATGGTCATGATTCATTGTGAATTGATTATGATTAATAAACATTCATGAAAAGAGTGGGTTATAACCATTCCCTTTTGAGATTTAGAGTAGTCAACACGTTTGCAGAATCGATAAAATCCCGTTTTCTTTTAAAATACACTATCCTTTAACTTCCAAAACATTTATTCCCACTAATATAAACGTTAATCAATATATTAAATTAATTAAAAAGGTATAAAACCTCAACAAACGAAATTATCTCAAAAAAACGAATTCCGAAAAGGTGCGGGCGTTGGAATCTTTTGCTTTTTTCAACATTTCTCTACTTCTATACATTAATATAAACATATATAAAGAGAAAATAAAAAGAAATAGCAAAATACACTCACCCATCTACCAATAAATAGATTTAACGCGATTTAAAAAGGTGCGGGCGCGAAAAAATGCAGTCAAAAAAGGTGCGGGCGTTCCATTTTGAAGAATTTTTTGGTGCGGGCGCGCAAAAAAACGCGGAAAAATGGTGCGGGCGTTTACTTTTTCCAAGGTAGTGTAGTCAATCTTTTATAGTTTCATTCAAAAATGACCAAGTACCTCTTATTATATTCAAGTTATATAGCAATGAAGGAAAAAAAGAAAAAAAATCAATATCCAATGTGTTTTCTTACTAAAAACATGGTTTCCTTACTAATCGTGCCTGGGTCTAAAGTAAAATTTGATTTTCCTACAAAACCACGCTAGAAACGCGTTTTTTGAAAATTTGCGATGAATAAATGTCGACAGATTTTTGGAAGTCATCGAGTTTGGCCTCAAAATTTCGCGTTTGCCATCTACATGGAGAGCGCGAAAAGGCGTCGGGATAGATGAATTTCGAAGATTTTTTAAATTTTCGAGTTTATACCTTCTGCGGTACTGTGTTGAGTAGTGTCTCTCCAAACCTTATGTCGTGGTTAGTGACTGACTAACTATTTACTGTTTTGGACAACACTTCTGTGAGTGGTTATTCTTCGGAGTAATCATTCTAGAGGGTTTATTTGTTCTTGATAGTATCTTATGTTTTTCTCTAGTAAAATAGAGGAAGTAAGTCCTAGTTTTTAGACTACTATTTGGTAGTCTTTCAATCTAGGCAAAGGAAGGTGATGTATGTATTGCTGCCCGATGGGTAACATTATAAACAAACCTTTTGTTGGGCGGTAGCCTTGTCTTTCTGTAGTTTTACATGAGAGCAGGGACTATAACCAACACCGAAGGAGGTCATCTCTGAATCCTAGATTCAGAGTTGCATTCTCTTAGGACTAAAAAGACTGGCAAAGAAAGGAAGCCAATAGGCTACAGTTCTTTTCAAAGTGAGTGTAAGAGATAGCTGTTCAGATTGCCTAATCGACTCAATACAGAGTTTGCTTTAAGGCGCTAACACTTTTTTTTGCATGAACATGAATTGAGCATCAAGCCTAGGTTTATTATTTTATAATGAACCCCAGTTTTCCTAGTTTCAGGAAATTCTTGGTTTTACTTCTGCGAGGACCCCTTTGTTTTTTAACGTAGGGTCATCCTTCAAAGAGTAGCCTCAAAGGATTCTATTAAGAAACTTTAGGTAGTTACCTGGTTGATCCTGCCAGTAGTCATATGCTTGTCTCAAAGATTATGCCATGCATGTCTAAGTGTAAATGAATTTATACAGTGAAACTGCGAATGGCTCATTAAATCAGTTATAGTTTATTTGATAGTACCCTACTACTTGGATAACCGTGGTAATTCTAGAGCTAATACATGCAAAAAATCCCGACTTTTTTGGAAGGGATGTATTTATTAGATAAAAAACCAGCTCAGGGGCAACTCTGAAACTTTTGGTGATTCATGATAACTTTTCGAATCGCATGGCTTTATGCTAGCGATGGTTCATTCAAATTTCTGCCCTATCAACTTTCGATGGTAGGATAGAGGCCTACCATGGTTTTAACGGGTAACGGGGAATAAGGGTTCGATTCCGGAGAGGGAGCCTGAGAAATAGCTACCACTTCTACGGAGGGCAGCAGGCGCGCAAATTACCCAATCCTGACACAGGGAGGTAGTGACAATAAATAACAATACAGGGCTTTTTGAGTCTTGTAATTGGAATGAGTACAATTTAAATCCCTTAACGAGGAACAATTGGAGGGCAAGTCTGG
>CAJBRT010000099.1 GCA_903958045.1 uncultured Bacteroidota bacterium
ACCAGTTGCTGTCCCATCCGCGGATGATACCTAACCTGTTACCAATTGGATTTGCTTTCTGACCCATATAGTGGTTTTACAATTAGTTTTTAGAATCTACGATTAATGTTACATGATTGCTGCGCTTACGAACTCTGTAACCGCGGCCTTGTGGAGCTGGACGCATGCGTTTTAAAACACGGCCACCGTCTACAAATACAGTTTTTACAATCAAGCTGCTATCTGCAGCACTTGCGCCATTGTTTTTTTGTTCCCAGTTATTGATGGCACTTTTTAGCAATTTAGCCAAAGGTACTGCATTGTGCTGTGGGTGGAATTCTAGAATCGCCAAAGCTTTTTCTACTTCCATTCCACGGATCACATCAGCAAGCAAACGCATTTTGCGCGGCCCTGTTGGATAATTGTTCAGTTTAGCTACTGCTTCCATTTCTTTTTTAGTTTGACGTTTGAAGTAAACTTAACGTTCGCTTCTTACTGTTTATTTTTTAGTTCCTGCGTGTCCTCTGAAGTTACGAGTAGGTGAAAATTCACCCAATTTGTGACCTACCATGAATTCTGTTACATACACTGGAATAAATTTATTCCCGTTGTGTACTGCAAAAGTGTGGCCTACAAAATCTGGGGTAATGGTACTTCTACGACTCCAAGTTTTGATGACGCCTTTCTTTGCTGAACCATCATTGATTGCTAAAACCTTAGATTCAACGTTGGCATCAACGTAAGGACCTTTTTTAATCGAACGACCCATAATTATGAGTTAATTGAGTTATGATAAATATTATAATTTGAAAATGACTGTTAATTATTTAGCGAGCTTTTTACCGTCTCTGCGTTGGATAATTAATTTATCACTTCCTTTTCCTTTTGTTCTTGTTTTTTCACCTTTTGCATACTTACCAGTTCTGCTACGTGGGTGACCACCTGAAGCTCTACCTTCACCACCACCCATCGGGTGATCTACTGGGTTCATGGCTACACCACGAACGCGAGGGCGAATACCTTTCCAACGATTCTTACCAGCTTTACCAGCAGTTTCGAGGTTATGATCACTATTAGAAACTACACCTACTGTTGCGTAACAATTGATTAAAACTTTACGAAGTTCGCCAGAAGGCATTTTTAATACTCCGTATTTTTCTTCTTTGTTCGCAAGCTGTGCAGATCCACCAGCACTGCGCACCATTTTACCACCTTGACTAGGTTGTAATTCGATGTTGTGGATAGTGGTACCTAATGGCATGCTCTTTAATGGAAGTGCGTTACCTAATTCTGGTGCAACATTGTCACCAGCAATTACATTTGCACCCACTTGTAAACCTTGTGGAGCAATGATGTAACGTTTTTCTCCGTCGGTGTATTGCAATAAAGCAATAAACGCTGTACGGTTTGGATCGTACTCGATAGATACTACAGTTGCTGCAATATCACGTTTGTCTCTTTTGAAATCTACAATACGGTAATGATGCTTGCTTCCACCGCCCATGTAACGCATTACACGACGACCTTGGAAGTTACGGCCAGCCGTTTTCTTCTGTGGCTCTAACAAACTCTTTTCAGGTTTGTTGGTAGTAATTTCAGCATAAGCATTTCCAATTCTCCAGCGTGTTCCGGCAGTAATTGGTTTGTACTTTTTAAGTGGCATTTTCTATTTGTTTAAATGCAGAATTCTCAGCTCTGCGTACTATAAATTAAATGTTTGCGTATAAGTCAATGGTTTCGCCTTCGGCAACAGTAACGAATGCTTTTTTATAAGCAGACTTCATACCTTGAATAAAACCAGCTTTTGTATAGCGTGCTTTATTTTTACCTGGAGCAACAGCAGTGTTTACATCTACAACATTTACACCGTAGAAAGTTTCTACTGCTTTTTTAATTTCTAATTTGTTGGCCTTACGATCAACCTTAAAAGCATATCTTCTCAAAGTTTCTTGTTGAGCGTTTGCTTTTTCAGTTAAAATAGGCTTTATCAATACGTCGGTCGGTTTCATTGTATTTGTGTTGAAACGTTTCTAAAATTATTATGCTGCTGCTTCTTCTTCTGTGAAGATTTTTGCAGTTGCTTCTGTGATGACTAATACGTCAGCGTTCATGATTTCGTAAGTGTTGATGTCAGCTAATAAACTGCTAGCAACATTAGGTACGTTACGTGTGCTTAGGTATAAATTATCATTGTATTCTGGTAAAACAAACAAAGACTTTTTGTTAGAAAGGTTTA
>CAJBRT010000100.1 GCA_903958045.1 uncultured Bacteroidota bacterium
CCGTAATCTTTACCTATAAATTTAGAAAGGTCATAAGGGAATCCTAACGCATCTTTTCCAAAAGGTTTGCCTTCATACTCTTTTTGATCCGCAGTTGCATAATCGGCGTAAGTAGCAGCAGGTAATACAGTATTCCAACCTAATTTGTATAAAGAGTCAACTACTTTTCTGTTGTTAAAATCATTCACCCAAGTAGGCAATTGATTGGCGTAATACGTGCTCGTAATAAAATTACCAGAAGCACCTTCATACCAATACGCGCCGTTAGCACTATGGCCTGCTGGTAAAATAGCGCCTCTATCTTTAATGGCAATACCTACCACTTTACTTTTAAAATTGGTAGCGAGTCTTAACTCATCACCAATGGTTGTAGTGAGCATATTGCGTGGACTCATTTGACCATCCGCCTCTGTTTTACTACCAACACCTTTTACGGTTTTATCTTCACTGCAATACACATTACGCATCAGTTGATTGTCCCACCAGGCGTTACCCGTTATACCATGAATAGCAGGTACTGATCCTGTGTAAGCACAAGTGTGACCACAAGCAGTAACCGTTGGGGTATAAGGGATGAAATTATTTTCGCAAGAATAACCTTGGCTTAATAACCTGGTTAATCCTCCATTTGCTTTAAAAAGAGGTCTAAAACGCGTCAAATAGTCCCAGCGCATTTGATCCACTACAATGCCTACCACAAGCTTAGGTCTGGCAATAGCAGGGGCTAAGGTCCCTTTTTGCGCCGCAGACGTCGTTGTTTTTTGAGCAACAGCGCTATTGCTTAGACAAATTGCGAAAAGGCTTAAAAGGCTAAAAATCAAGTGCTTTTTCATAAGAAATGGGGTATTAAAATGCGTTTTTAACATATTTCAGCGACTAAGGTACACAATGGTGCATAAATCCAACACGAATTGAGTGCATAAATAGATTAATTTTGCATCAATTTTTATTGATTACCAAAGAAATAATGATAATATATGGCAGACATCTTTGAGAAACTCCTTAAGAACGCTGGACCATTAGGTCAGCACCGCGAAAGAGCACATGGTTACTTTGCTTTCCCTAAGTTGGAAGGTGAAATAGGAAGTAGAATGAAATTTAGAGGTAAAGACATGGTTGTTTGGAGCCTGAATAACTATTTAGGTTTAGCCAATCATCCGGAAGTGAGAAAAGCAGATGCGGACGCTGCTGCGGCATACGGTTTAGCATCTCCAATGGGTGCACGTATGATGAGTGGTAACACCGATCAGCACGAACAATTAGAAAGTGAATTGGCTGCGTTTGTTTTTAAACAAGACGCGATACTCATGAACTTTGGTTACCAAGGTATCATGAGTACCATTGATGCGATTTGTGGAAGACATGATGTAATCGTGTATGACGCAGAAAGCCATGCATGTATTATTGATGGTCTTCGTTTACACCCAGGTCACCGTTATGTATTTAAGCACAACGACCTCGAAGATTTTGAAAAGCAAATGCAACGTGCTACTGCGCTTATTGAAAAGCAAAAAGCAGGTGGTATTTTAGTGATCACCGAAGGTGTGTTTGGAATGGCTGGTGACCAAGGAAAGCTAAAAGAAATTGCTGCATTAAAAGGCAAGTATGATTTTAGATTACTAGTAGATGATGCGCACGGTTTTGGTACCCTTGGAAAAACGGGTGCTGGTGCCGGTGAAGCACAAGGTTGTCAAGACGCCATCGATTTATACTTTTCTACATTCGCAAAATCAATGGCTTCTATCGGTGCATTTTTAGCAGGCGATAAAACCATCATCGATTTTATTCGTTACAATATTCGTTCGCAAATTTTTGCAAAGAGTTTACCAATGCCACTTGTGATTGGTAATTTAAAGCGCCTCGAAATGCTTCGCACCATGCCAGAACTTAAAGAAAAGTTATGGAGCAATGCATTAAAATTACAAGCAGGTTTAAAAGAGCGTGGCTTTGATATTGGCAAAACCGATACGCCGGTAACCCCTGTATACATGAAAGGTGGGGTAGAAGAAGCCACTGCGATGGTAATGGACTTACGCGAAAATTATAAAATATTTTGCTCGATTGTAGTATATCCAGTTATTCCAAAAGGGCATATTATATACCGCTTAATTCCAACAGCAGCGCACACAGACGCTGATATCCAAGAAACATTGGTTGCATTTACTGAAACAAAAGCCAAATTAGATGCAGGGGATTATTAGGTAGAAGCGATTCCTGATATGGCAGAGAAAAAATAATGAAGGTATGTAAAAAGGCCC
>CAJBRT010000101.1 GCA_903958045.1 uncultured Bacteroidota bacterium
AGGTCAGACCAATTTCGCCTCTTTTGTTTTTTGGTAAGTCAATACCGGCAATACGAGCCATATGCTTTTTTTAAATTTTATTTTACTATTTGTAGTTACTGATTTTAAAAACGATGTAGCGCAAACTAGCACCACCATTCATTTTTATCCTTGACGTTGCTTAAAGCGAGGATTCTTTTTGTTGATTACAAAAAGTTTGCCCTTGCGCTTAACAATCTTGCAATCTGCACTACGCTTTTTGATTGAAGCTCTAACTTTCATCTCTTTAGTTTTAGTCTGGTTGTTATTCGGTTTACTCTACCCGGTTATTTGTACCTAAAAATAATCCGACCCCTACTTAAATCGTATGGACTCATTTCAACGCCGACCTTATCGCCAGGTAAAATTCTGATGTAGTGCATCCTCATTTTTCCTGAGATGGTAGCCAATATTTCGTGGCCATTTTCTAGCTTAACTCTGAACATAGCATTGCTCAGTGCTTCTAGAATAACTCCATCTTGTTTGATCAACGGTTGTTTAGACATACAATTTTTGGGGCTGCAAAGATATTAGAATGCAACCGAAATACGAAGAAAACGGGGAAAAATTTACAGAATTTGTGAAAAATTACGTAACTCCTTGATTTTCAATGTTTATTTTAGCTATTTGAAAATGGTGGCCAATTTGGTAGACAGCTCCTCCCCTCTAATATTCTTGGCAATGATCTTGCCAGATGGGTCAACGAGGAAGTTTTGCGGAATTGCTTGAATACCATATTGTTTGGCAACTTGATTGTCCCAATACTTTAAATCTGACACTTGGGTCCAAGTTAAGTTGTCGTCATGAATAGCCTTCATCCACTTGTCTTTAGCATCTGGTTGGTCTAAACTTACCCCTAAAACGGTAAATCCTTTGGCTTTATAGGCTTGAAAAGCTTTCACCACATTTGGGTTTTCTTGACGGCAAGGACCGCACCAGCTGGCCCAAAAATCAATCAATACATATTTACCTTTAAAGCTTGATAAGGAAACAGGCACATTTAAAGTATCGTTTTGGGTAAAGTCCATGGCCATGGCTCCAACCGCTGTTTTTTTAGCGGTCACTATTTTTTCCGCAAAAGCCTTTCCACTAGGAGTGGCGCGGGCAGGCTCAGACAAAGCGTTGTAAATGGGCTCTACTACTTCTGGATTGATATCCCAACCCGCCATCTGGCCTAGCGCAAACATGGCTATTGGAGAATTACCATTGGTAGCTAAATAACCTTTGTACACTTCTTTCATCTCGGCATCGAGTGCATCAAATGTTGCATCTAAGGTTTTCATGGTTGCCGAGTCTTTAGCTTGGTAAGCAGCACTATATGCTTTACTAGCAGCTTGCATTTTATCATTTACCGGCTTTGTTTTTTCGGTTAAAGCAAGGTAGGCTTCGTGCGCCTTAGACCCTTTTACTTTGATATTACTAAACGAATCCACAGAACTTACTTGAACAGTTCCAGGCGCTACAAACACAGAAGCGTAGTCGCGGGGTTGAAACATTCGCACAGGCTTTCCTTGGGCATCATTTTTATACCGAACAAAAATGGTCACCATTAAAGGCTCTGCAATTTTTCCGGAGAAACTATATTTCCCGTCGGTTGGAGCTATGCTATCTCTTACCGTTACACCATCGGCTCTATAAGAATAGTATACCTTGTTTACCGGCAAAGCAATATTTTGAAGGGTACCGTTAACGGTAAAATTTTGTGCTTCTTGCGCGGTTGCAACAAAGGATGCAAACACGAACAAAGCGAGTACTAATTTTTTCATGATTTATTTTTTCGATTACTGTATTGTTACGAATATACAAAAGCCTTCACAACAATAAAAATTAGGTTTACGCATGCCAATATTGAGTAGTTTGCGGCTCATACTTGAATAACATGAAGCGGATTGGCCTTATTTCAGATACCCATAACTATTTGGATCCCAAAGTGGCGGTTCACTTTGCGGATTGTGACGAAATCTGGCATGCTGGTGATTTTGGTAGCTATGAAGTAGCCCAGAAGCTCCGTGCTATAAAACCACTTCGTGGCGTTTACGGCAACATTGATGGACAGGATATTAGATCCGAATTTGAGGAGTGCCAGCAATTTGAAATAGAGGGCATCAGGGTTATGCTATTTCATATTGGCGGCTACCCCCCTAATTATAATAAAGTAACTAAGCCCATTATAGCGGCTTATAAACCACAGTTATTTATAAGTGGTCACAGTCATATCTTAAAAGTCATGTATGATCCTGCACTTGCTTGTTTACATATCAATCCAGGAGCAGCTGGTAAACAGGGTTGGCAAAAAGTGAGAACCCTCATCAAAATAGATATTGACGGGACAGACATTAAAAACTGTCAAATAATAGAATTAGGAACCAGGGTATAAAAGGCCATTAATCATTACATGCCCGGAAAAAGTGGACGCGCAATTTCGATGCCTCTAAACGGCCAAGGCACCCCCGCTAATATTAATACGAGTGCAATTACAAAAAAGTAAAACGCTTTTTTATACTTGGTGGTGCTATCCAAATTCTTTTTAGCAACGCCATGCGCCAGTGTTAAAAAAACAATCGCAGCAATCATGGTAACTGGATGCTCTACCCAAAAGAAACGTAAAAATTTATCTTTCATTACAGAAGTACCAGCGGCAACCTCTGTTGTAAAAATACCTATACGGCCCGCTAACACTTGATATAAACCTAATAACAAAGTGATATGCCCAGCTATCATTGTAAAAAGCCAAGTTTTTTTATCCGCAGCGGCAAACTCTTTTTTAGACTGCCATCCAGTGTATGCTTTTACAATTGAAATCAGTAATAAAACTAAAATTACCCAACGTAAAAAATTATGTAAATGCAAAAGTCCAGTTGCCATAGCGTTTGATTTTATAATGCTAATATAGTGGATTTGGTTTTATTCTACCCAGTCTGCAACAAACAAGTTGGTATCTCTTGTTCCACCATTGTTTCTGTTAGAGGCAAAAATAATTTTTTTACCATCCGGGCTAAACATAGGGAACGCATCAAACCCTTTATCTCTACTAATTTTTTCGAGCCCCTTCCCTTCTAAATCTATGAGGTACATGTTAAATGGAAATCCTCTTTTGTATTCGTGATTGCTACAAAAAATAATATGCTTTCCATCGGGTGTAAAATTAGGCGCCCAATTGGCCTGACCAAGTGCGGTAATTTGTTTTGCATTTGAACCGTCTGCATTCGCAACAAACACTTCCATATTGGTGGGTGCTACCATACCTTCTGCAAGTAATTCTTTGTATTCTTTAATGGCTTCGGGTGTTTTGGGCCTACTCGCGCGCCAAACAATTTTGGTGCCATCGGGGCTAAACCATGCTCCCCCATCATATCCTAGCTCATTGGTAACACGAATTTCTTTACCTGATTGTACATCCATCACATACAGTTCTAAATCACCACTTTTATCAGAACAGTAAATCATTTTTTTGCCGTCCGGAGATAATGTTGCTTCTGCATCATACCCCTTAGCACTCGTCATTTGTTTTACAATTTTACCTGACATGTCTGCCATAAAAATATCGTAACTATTGTATAAAGGCCAAATATATTTATTGCCATATTTTGCTCTGTCTGGTGTTGGCGGACAAGAATCTGCACCCAAATGTGTGGACGCATAAATAATATGTTTACCATCTGGTAAAAAATAAGCACAGGTAGATCTTCCCTTTCCGGTGCCTACCATTTTTGGTGTAAATTTTTGCGCATCCGTTACCGGTACTTTACCCACAAAAATTTGATCACAAAAAACACCTTCTTTGGGATTTGTTTTTTGAAACACAATGGATTTGCCATCGTAACTCCAATAAGCTTCTGCATTATCACCCCCAAAAGTTAATTGTCTAACATTTTTAAAATACTTTTCACCGGCAAAATGAACCGTGTCCACAGTCGCATACTGCGCAAATGTTGAAGACACAAAGAGTGTAGAAAGGAACAAACAAAAAGCGGTAGATAATTTCATAAATACGTGTTAAGAGGATGCAAAAGTAGGCATGTTTCAAGATTTTTATGTCAGCGTATTGTCAGGAGATTTAAAAATTGGGGGTATTTTTGAGGATGCGCATATTTTTTTGTATCTTATCAGTTATTGTATCCATTAGCTGCAACAATCCAAAAGACGGCAAGAACGATACCAATAAAGCGACTGTGTATCCTGTTTTTGTACAAGATTTAATACAAGCAGTTGACAGGTTTCCCGATAGCACCGAGCTTCGGGTACAACTTATTGATACCATGGATAGCCTCAACCTAACAAAAGATGCCCTCCTACAAATAGACGCCTTAATTGCAAGAGATTCGGGCAATTATGGCAACTGGTTTAGAAAAGGAGAAATAGCCATTCATGCAGCTGATACTTCGATGGCTATCCAAAGTTTTTCGCGCGCAGCAAATGTATATGCGACACCCGATGTATTGCTAACACTAGCTAATTTATATGCTGCCCAAAAAAATAAATTGGCCCTTACTTTGAGTACCCAAGTGATTGATCAACAACCGGACAGAACCTATATAGCGCATAGCTATTATATTGCTGGCCTCTATTACGCAAACACTGGTAAAACCGGCGCCGCCATCGAAAACTTTAATAGATGTATCCAACAAAATTATTACTACCTAGATGCTTATTTAGAAATTGGTTGGATTTATTTTGATCAACAAAAATACATCCCTGCAAAAGAAATTTTTGAAACGGCTACTGCTGTTAAACCCACAGATGCAAGAGGTCATTATTGGACCGCCAAATGTCTCGAAAAACTTGGACAATCAGACAAGGCCATCAACGCCTATCAACTAGCTTTCAACCTAGACAACAGTTTATCAGAAGCTTCTGATGCTATTTCTAGAATAAAAGACTCAAAAAAGTAGAAAGGTTGATTAAAAAAGTGGAAATTTGCACAAAACCTGCATATGCCCATCATTGCTCCTTCATTATTAAGTGCCAATTTTTTAGAGCTACAAAAAGATTGCGACATGCTCAATAATAGTGCTGCCGATTGGTTTCACTTAGATGTCATGGATGGCAGGTTTGTTCCCAATATTAGTTTTGGTCTTCCCATTATCGAACAAATCAGAAAAGCTACCTCCAAAGTTTGCGATGTGCACGTAATGATTTTGGAACCAGAAAAATATGCCGAAGCGTTTAAAAAAGCAGGTGCTGATGTTTACACGGTTCACATAGAAGCCTGTCCGCACCTACACAGAAATATACAACAAGCAAAACAACTTGGCATGAAAGCTGGCGTGGCACTCAATCCGCACACCCCTATTCAAAGCCTTGTAGATGTGATTCAGGATATTGATGTGGTGTGTTTGATGAGCGTTAACCCAGGATTTGGTGGTCAACAATTTATCCCACAAACGCTTTTACGAATTGCTGAACTCAAAGCTTTGATCACACAAAAAAATGCAAGCACCCTCATTCAAATTGATGGTGGCGTAACCCTAGAAAATGCACCGCAAATTTTGGCAGCAGGTGCCAACGTTTTGGTGGCCGGGAATACCGTTTTTAAATCGGAGAACCCAACCCAAACCATCGCTGCGCTAAAAGCCCTTTAATTTTCGGCGCGCGCAAAAAAATATTCACAATTTGTTCATAAATAAGGCTTGGAAAAGTGGTATCCAATTAGTTACATTTGGTTAACCACCTCACTAAAACCAAGTAATTTGACAGAGACTATCATTAACCTCGACTCCGTAAACCCCATCGAATTTTTTGGCGTAAACAACGGAAAATTAGACGTTTTAAAAAAGAGATTTCCCCTTCTAAAAATATTGTCGCGTGGAACACAACTAAAATTAAGTGGTTCGCCGGAGCAAATTGATATTGCGAAGGAAAAAGTAAGTTTAGTACTACAATATTTAGAACGCAATGGACATTTGAGCGAAGCTTATTTTGAACAAATTCTAGGCGGTGATGACGCAGAAATTACGGACCACTTTGTAGACAAAAATCCGAACGATATTTTAGTGTTTGGACCCAATGGAAAAACGGTTAGAGCAAGAACACCGAATCAAAAAAAGATGGTAGCTGCCGCCGATAAAAATGATATTGTATTTGCGATTGGTCCTGCTGGAACCGGCAAAACATATACCGCAGTAGCACTTGCAGTGCGTGCATTAAAAAATAAAGTAGTTAAAAAAATAATTTTAACTAGACCAGCTGTTGAAGCTGGTGAAAATTTAGGTTTTTTACCCGGCGATTTAAAAGAAAAAATTGATCCGTATTTACGTCCATTGTATGATGCATTAGATGATATGATACCTGCCGAAAAACTAGGTTATTATATGAGCACGCGCACCATCGAAATTGCGCCACTTGCCTACATGCGTGGAAGAACACTTGACAATGCATTTATCATTTTGGATGAAGCACAAAACAGCAATGACCTGCAATTAAAAATGTTTTTAACGCGTATTGGTGCAAGTGCAAAAGCCATTATTACTGGAGATCCTACCCAAATTGATTTACCCCGAAATATGCGCAGCGGACTTGAAAAAGCGAGCCGAATTTTACAAAATATTGAAGGAATTTCTCATATTGCCCTTACCGAAGAGGACGTGGTAAGGCACAAATTGGTAAAAGCCATTATCAAGGCCTACGACAAAGAACATGAAAGAGAGGAGGAAACATATGGCAAAAGATAACCAAATTTGCCCCCTTCTACCCCAAATTTAGATAGCAGACCCCCTCAAAAAGGGGGTTTTTTGCTAAAAAAGGGCGTTTTTCTCTAAAAAGTGCCAATTTGTTAATACTCTGTTGAAATTAGTAGCAGAATATTCGTTTTCTTTGCAGCTGAAAAATCAAACTTATGCTTAGTAAAAAACTCTTGCAATTTGTACTTGCGGTATTAATCCTACCAGCATTTGCACTAGCACAGAATACCACCAGTAGCCTGAGTGGTTCTGTTAAAACAAATACCGGTGAGGTATTAGTTGGCGCAACCGTAACAGCAACCCATGAGCCTACCGGTACAACCTACCGCGTTCAGAGCCGTGCAGGTGGCCGTTTTGACATCAGCAATATGAACCCTGGTGGTCCATACATTGTTGAAGTTTCTTTTTTAAATTATGCAAACGAAAAAAAGACTGACCTCTACCTTAGCTTAGGTGATGTTTTAAAAGTTGATTTCGCGCTTGCCTCTAAAGTAAACAACCTCGGAAACGTAACAGTGAACGCTTTACGCAAGACTACTGAAACGTCTGGTAAAGGTGGTGCTGAAACAACCATTGGTCGTGATAAAATGGCGAACTTACCTACGGTAGGTCGTAACATTTACGATTACTTACGTGCAGTTCCTCAAGCTAAATTGGTAAACGGTTCTGAAGGTGCTGTATCCATTGCAGGCCAGAACAACCGTTACAACGCATTCTATGTGGATGGTGCGATCAACAATGACGTATTTGGTTTATCTGCTTCAGGTACCAATGGTGGTCAAGCTGCTATCGCTCCATTATCTATCGATGCGATTGATCAGTTCCAAGTTGTTATCTCTCCATTTGATGCATCATTAGGTAACTTTACCGGTGGTGGTATCAATGCGATCACTAGATCAGGTACCAACAAAACTTCTGCATCAGTATATTACTTCTTACAAAACCAAGATTTAGCTGGTAAAACACCAACTGGTTTAAAAGAAAATGCTGTAAGACTTAATAACTTCAGCAAAAAAACCTATGGTTTTAGACTTGGTGGAGCTATTACAAAAAATAAATTATTCTACTTCGTAAACGTTGATTTACAAAGAGACGTTCGTCCTCAACCATTTGACTTTTCTCAGTACAATGGTAACACTAAAGACATCAACGTATTAAACAGTTTAGCGGCTACTTTAAAGTCTAGTTATAACTACGATGCTGGTGGATTTTTAGATAACACAGAAGAAGTGAATGCAGACCGTATCACTGCTAGATTAGACTGGAACATTAACGATAGACACAAATTGTCTTTATCAAACAGATATACAAAAGGTGAGCGTTTAAATACCTCTACTTCTAGTGCTGGTACCATCAACTTTTACAACAATGGTTTCCAGTTCCCTACAACAACTAATTCAACTTCTGCAGAATTAAAAAGTTTAGTAGGTAAAAATGCAAGTAATAAAATGCTTGTTACTTACACAGATGTAACAGATGATAGAAGCCCATTAGGACAAAACTTCCCAAGAGTTCGTATTAATGATGGTTCTGGTGCCATTGTTTTTGGACCAGATAACAGTTCAACTGTAAACTTATTAACGCAAAAGAACTGGTCATTCTATGACGAGTTTAAAGTAACCCTTGGTAAGCACGCGCTTAAGGTTGGTGTTGATTATGAGTACAATGATGTTTATAATGCTTTCATTCAAAACACATTTGGAAACTACACCTATGCGAACTTAAACGACTTTTTAACCAATGCAAGACCTCAGGCATACCAATATGGTTTTTCTCAGATTGACAATGGTAAAGGTGACGCAACTGACGCAGCTGCAAAGTTTAAAATCGCAAAAGGTTCTATGTTCTTAAATGATGAACTAAGACCTTCAGATAATTTAACATTGAGCTTTGGTATCCGTGCTGACTACTACAAGTTTTTAAGTAAGCCTTGGGCAGATGACTACACGAATAACGTAGCAATCCCTAAGTTTGCTCAATACTACGATTTACAAGGTGCAAAATCAGGTTTAACACCTAAAGTACCTATCGCTATTTCTCCAAGAGTTGGATTTACTTATAAAATCCCTGAAGAGAATATGGTGATTCGTGGTGGTGTAGGTATTTTTACTGGACGTATTCCTCTAGTATGGCCTGGTGGCTTATACAACAACAATGGTATTTTTGTGGGTGGTTACTCAGCTAACGCTACTCAATTAAATAATATCCGTTTCAGACCAGATCCTAACAACCAATGGACTCCAGCGCAAGTTGGTGCAGGTGTTACAAAAGGCCCTCTTAACTTAGTTGCTGCTGAATTTAGTACCCCTAAATTATTTAGAACTTCTATAGCTATTGATAAGAAATTTGGCAATGGCTGGTCTGGTACAATAGAAGGTATCTTCAGCAAAAACTTAAATGAAATCTATTACACCAACGTTAACTTGTTACCTCCTATGGGTGTTTCAAATGGTTTTGGTAGCAGAAATGTGTATCCAACCGCAAACCTTGGTCGTATTCCTTTAAATGCTGATGGTTCTAACCCTTATGATAATGCTGTATTATTAAGCAACAATCAAGGTAAAACTGGTTATTCTTACAGCTTTACTTTAACAGCTAGCAAGCGTACCAATACTGGTTTTGCATTTGATGTAAACTATACATTTGGTAATGCGGTAGCCGTTAACGATGGTACTAGCTCAGTAAACTATAGCCAATGGCGTTTTATGGAAACAGTGAATGGCCGTAACTATATTACCCGTTCAAACTCTGATTTCGGTGCTGGTCACAGAATTTTCACTTATGTAAGCAAAAAGTTTGAATATGCTAAGAAAACTTTAGCAACAACTATCACACTTGCGTACACAGGTCAATCAGGCTCACCAATGAGTTACACTTACGCTGGTGGACCAGTTAGAGACCACAACAATGGTAGCGGTGAAACAAACGACTTGATTTTCATCCCTACACAAGCGCAATTAGCTGCTATGTCTTTTGCTACAAACACTATTTCTGGTGTGACCTATTCTGCTCAACAACAAAAAGATGCGTTTGAAGCATTTATTCAGTCTAATCCTTACCTCAGAAACAACCGTGGTAAATTTGCTGAAAGAAATGGTTCTCGTACGCCTTTCACAAATATTATTGACTTAAAAATCGCACAAGACTTTAATATTAAAGTAGGTGCTAAGCGTTACCAATTCCAGTTAACATATGACGTGTTTAACTTTGGTAACATGATCAACAGAACATGGGGTAGAAACTACTTCCAAGGAAATGATAGCTTCACGCTACTTTCTTTTGGAGGTTATGCAAGTGCAACAGATTTAACACCTGTTAACTTCAGATTTAACCCAACTATCAAAACTCCATGGAACGTGAGCACCACTACAAATGCTGCTTACGCTGCAAGATGGATCAGTCAAGTTGGTTTACGTTTTAACTTCTAGTATACATAAATACCAATATCTTAAAAAGGTCGAATCTTAATTGATTCGACCTTTTTTTATGTAAGAAAAACGAGGTATTTTTAATTGCTCCATTTACACATCAAATTAAGATCACATGTCTAGCGTATCACCTACTCTATTTACACTTGGTGTAGAAGAAGAATACATGGTTATAGATCCTATAACTAAAGAATTGACAAGCCATGAACAGCGCATTGTACTTGAGGGGCAAAAGACATTAAAAGACAAGGTTAAAGCAGAAATGCATCAGGCCGTTGTTGAAGTAGGTACTGATATTTGTAGCAATATTGAAGAGGCGCATAAAGATGTAACCTCACTCCGACAAATTGTATCTACCATAGCAGGTGATTTAAATTTATGGGTAGGTGCTTCCGGTACACATCCATTTAGCCATTGGCAAAACCAACTGATTACCGATCATGTCAGGTACAATCAAATTGTCAATGAATTACAGGAAGCTGCACGAAGCAATTTGATTTTTGGATTGCATGTACACGTAGGTATGCAGGACCGAAAAATGGCCATGCATATTGCCAATACAGCTCGTTATTTTTTACCCCACGTATACGCACTTAGTACCAACTCTCCTTTTTGGGAAGGCAGAATTACCGGATACAAATCATATAGGACCAAAGTGTTTGATAAATTTCCCCGAACAGGCATCCCCGATTATTTTGAAACCATTGAGGATTACGAGAATTATGTGAACCTGCTTATCAAAACCAATTGCATAGACAATGCAAAAAAAATATGGTGGGATGTAAGGGTGCACCCCGTTTTTAATACTGTCGAATTTAGAATTTGCGATGTGCCATTAACCGTTAGGGAAACCACGGTTATTGCGGCTTTGTTTCAGGCCATTTGCGCTAAAATATATAAGCTAAGGCATCAAAATTTAAATTTCATCAATTACCAACGCTCCCTAATTAATGAAAATAAGTGGAGAGCTAGTAGGTATGGTATTGAAGGAACCTTAATTGATTTTGGTAAAGAAACAGAAGTGGAAACCAAAGCACTTATTTATGAGCTCTTAGACTTTGTAGATGACACTTTAAACGACTTAGGTAGCAGAGATACCCTTTCCAATATGGATGCTTTATTTGAAGCTGGAACAGGTGCAGACAGGCAGCTTGCAGTTTACCAGAAAAACAACAGCTTTATAGAAGTGGTAGATTATATCCACGACCAGTTTTTGGCCTAAATGCAATGAAAGGCCCTAATTGTAATCAAATAATGTAGCGGTAAATATTGCGCGTTCCCTTTTTTTAAATACAACGTCCCAGTTGCCCTTATACCGCAGGGTTTTGGGTACCGTAAGCCCATTAAATTTGGTCATTTCAACTTCCATGGCAACATCAAAGTCATACACACCTGCTTTATAACTTAAAGCGTAATTGCGACCTAATACTTCGAGGGTTTTTAAATCAAACCAGGTATTCATTTGATCTACCACTACCCGGTCACTTTTAAAATAACCGAGGTCTTCTTTTGGTTTGATAGAAAACAAATAACAAAGTGTTCCTTTATAATCTACTACATCTAATCGGTAATCGTAGAGTTTGTGGGCAGCTTCGTCATATAAATCAAGCTTGTCGCCAATAAACGGGATGCCCGGTATTTTTTTACCTGGATTAAAAAAAAGCATTTTTAATTGGTCTTTATGCTTTTCGATTCCCGATTTATTACTGGTTAATAAATTACGCCCTCTTACAATATTATTTTCGCCACAAATTTTTCCTTTGGTAAAAAATAAACCGGCGTATAATTCTGGCGTTAAGTAATTGTATTTGCCATTCCCCGAATAAAAATCGCCGGTGGTTTGTTCTTCCAACACATCCATGGTACGGCAATTACCCATATGGTTTTGACGCGTTTTACTGGTTAAGGAAGCTTTGATACCACCCTCTTTGCCTAGCATTTGAATGCTATTGTAAGAAGAAAATCCAATGATACGAAGGTTTCTGAAAGCCTTGTAAAAGGTAGTGTCTTGCTTGATGGTTTCAAGTACCTGTTTGTAATCAAAATTATTTCGAACCACTACTTCCGATAAAGTAAAGGCTTGGTTTCCCATGGCAATGGTGGTGTCTTGCGCATACAAAGACCCACTCATTAACAATAGCAATAACCAAGTGTATTTTATCATTTAATGAAAATCATTTTGTAATCGATGCGTGTCTTGCCCTTACTAATATCGTTTAGTTTTCCTTGTAATAATTTTTTACGCAGTGGCTTTAAATAATCGATAAATAATTTACCCTCTATATGATCGTACTCGTGTAAAATAACGCGGGCAGTAATGCCATTAAAAGTTTTGGTGTGGGTAATAAAATTTTCGTCTTGGTATTCGAGTGTAACCGTTTCGTGCCTAGAAACGTCTTCTCTAATATTTGGGATGCTCAAACAACCTTCGTTGTAGGACCAAACATCGCCCGCCAACTCCACAATTTTTGCATTGATAAATACCTGTTTAACACCTGGTGCATCTGGGTATTTACCAATTTCGTGCGGCTCCAAACTTTCAAAAATTTGCGCACTATCAATTACAAACAATCGGATGTCTTTGTTGATCTGAGGCGCAGCAAGCCCTACCCCATTGCTTGAGTACATAGTCTCCCACATGTCTTCTAGTAATTTAGGAAGCGGTGGATAAGAAGCGTCTATTGAAGCACTAACTTTTCTTAAAATTTGGGCCCCATAGGCTACAATTGGAAGAATCATGAGCATTGAGTTGTTGAATAATGGCTATTAGGGTGCAAAAATACCCCCAATTATGCCAATCAACAAAAATAGAGCTTAACGGTTTGCTAAATATTCCTGCAACATAATGGTAGCCGCTATTTCATCTACCATTTTTTTATTTTGACGGTCCTTTTTTTTCATCCCCATATCAACCATGGCCTTAACTGCCATTTTGGAGGTATAGCGCTCATCTACGGTTTGTATAGGTATTTGTGGGAATGTTCTTTTGAGCTGACCAATGGCTGCCTTAACAAGCGGCGTTGCATGGGTGGGTGTATTGTCTAAACTTAAAGGCGCGCCAATTAAAATAAGTTCGATGGGTTCCGTTAGTATATAGTTTTTTATAAAAGCATGCAAATCTTTGGTGTCAACGGTGGTTAAGCCCGTTGCAATAATGTGCAGTGGATCGGTAACGGCGAGGCCCGTTCTTTTTCCGCCGTAATCAATGCAAAGAATTCTAGCCAATAGAGTATTAAATTTTATATTAAAAATAATGCAACCAGCACATGAATACCAAATATAACACTTGCAATACCATTGGCTGTCATAAAGGCGATATTTACTTTTGATAAATTGGTGGGCGATACAATAGAATGTTGGTAATACAACATACCAATAAATACAAGTGCCCCTTCCCAGTAAAAATAACCATACCCTGCTTGTAAGCCAGCTACAATAACTAACGCCGCGGCTACCACATGTAACAGCACCGATAAACGAAGCGCATTTACTTTACCTAAATAAGTAGGGATGGAATGTAAATTTTGTGACGCATCAAAATCAACGTCTTGCATGGCATAGATAATATCAAACCCACTCACCCAACAAATAACAATGCAAGAAAATAAAATGGGCAGCACCGCAAAAGATCCGGTAACGGCTAAATAGGCGCCAATGGGCGCTAATGATAAACCAAGCCCAAGCACCATATGACACAGCGCTGTAAAGCGTTTGGTGTAACTATAAAATAAAATAACAAAAAGTGCGACCGGCGATAAATAAAAACAAATTGGATTGATACAATAAGTAGCTGCCATAAACACCACTGCATTTAAAATAACAAATCGAAGCGCACTTGATGCAGCAATCACACCACTAGGTATTTCTCTAATGGCCGTTCGCGGATTTTGAGCATCAAAACTACGATCGAGGTATCTGTTAAAAGCCATCGCAGCACTACGGGCAGTAACCATACTCACAAGCACCAATAAAAATAATTGCAGCATTTGTTTTTGCATCATCACTTCTACCATGGGTAGCGCCTTTGCAAGAGAAACCTCAAACACACCCATAAAAAAACCAATGAATGCAAAAGGCAACGCAAAAATGGTATGCGAGAACTTTACAAGACTTAAATATTTTTTAACCATCAGAATCCCTTTGTTAAATATTTGATTGTTTGTTTCTTACCATTTCCCAAAGCACAATGCCTGCCGCCACAGAAATATTAAAAGAGTGCTTCATGCCTTCTTGCGGAATTTCAATACACCCATCAGAAATGGCAATCACATCTGTTGCTACCCCTTCTACTTCATTTCCAAAAACAAGTGCAATGGGTTCTGTAAAATTTGTATTAAAATTAGAAAGAGAAATACTACCCTCCGCCTGCTCCACAGCAAATACTTTATAGCCTTTACTTTTTAAATCCATAACCGCATCCAGTGTATTTTGAATATACCACCAATCTACCGATTCGGTGGCGCCTAGTGCTGTTTTTTGGATATCCCGGTGAGGAGGTTGTGGGGTAAATCCACACAGCACAATACCCTCAACCAAAAATCCGTCGGCCGTTCTAAAAACGCTCCCCACATTGTGCATGCTCCTGATATTATCAAGGATCACCATAATGGGTTGTTTTTGTGCAGCCTTAAATTGTGTCAGGGATTTTCGGCCTAACTCATCCATGCTTAGTTTTCGCATGCCACAAAGGTAGTTTTAACCGCTCAAATAGAGAAGTGAATGTATAGCGTAAGATTGCTTATATTGAAACTAGTTTATTTGCAAACCTTTAATCAAAAGACATGAACAAACAACTTATTCAGCTGGGCTGCCTTGTTGCCTTGGCTTTTCCGGTGGCTAGTATAGCACAGGAAAATGTAGACCAGGCCATGATGCAAAAAATTAGACAAGAAGGCTTACAGCATTCTAAAGTGATGGATATCGCTTTTAATTTAACCGACAAAAGTGGTAGTCGCTTAACCAATTCGGCAGGCTTTAGTAGAGCCGCTAATTATGCAAAAGAGACACTTACAAATTGGGGTGTTGCAAAAGCAACCATTGAACCATGGGGTGAATTTGGTAAAGGATGGGAATTAGAAAAAATGTATCTAGCCGTAACAGCACCTTATTATAAACCTTTAATGGCATGGCCTAAAACTTGGACCGCTGGAACCAAAGGATTAAAAAAAGCAACCCTACTTTTAGTAGATGCAAAAGATTCTGCAGCACTTGAAGCATTCCGCGGACAGTTAAAAGGAAAAATAATTATACTCGATCAGCAAAATATTTATAAGCATAGTTTTACTGCTGATGCTAAAAGATACACCGACGAAGAACTTGCTACTATGGCGGCCGCAAAACCAGCAGCACCAAGGAGTGCAGCGGCCCCAACCGATACCGCAGCACAGCGCAGAATGCGCGATGCTATGCGCGCAGGTGGTGGTAATGGCGCAGCGCGCGTATTAAATTTATTAAAAGCAATGGCCGTTCAAGAAGGCGCTTATGCCATGATTTCAACTTCTACCCGTAACCATGACGGAACCATTTTTGCACAAGGTGGTGGTGCCTACAAAGGCGCTGACCCTGCTAATTTTTTAGACATGGCAGTTGGCGTAGAAGATTACAATACACTTTTACGACTTGCTAAATCTGGCACACCTGTAAATTTTGACCTCGATGTAAAAACAAGTTTTCAGGATAAAGATTTACAAGGCTATAATGTAATTGCAGAAATAGAAGGTACTGACCCACTCTTAAAAGATGAAGTGGTAATGATTGGCGCGCATTTAGATTCATGGCAAGCAGGTACTGGTGCAACAGATAATGCAGCAGGATCTGCCGTAATGATGGAAGCCATGCGCATTTTAAAAACCCTTGGTGTAAATCCAAGACGTACCATTCGTATTGGTTTATGGAGTGGTGAAGAACAGGGTTTATTAGGCTCAAGAGGCTACGTTAAAAAAACATTTACCGGCGATCAGGCAGCTGCTGCCGATAAATTTTCTGGGTATTTTAATATTGACAATGGTACCGGAAAAATTAGAGGTATTTATTTACAAGGTAACGAAGCCTGCGGCCCTATTTTTAGTAGCTGGTTAGCGCCGTTTAAAGACCTTGGCGCTTCTACCGTAACGGTTAGTACCACCGGCGGAACCGACCACCAATCATTTGATGGCATTGGCCTTCCTGGTTTTCAATTTATCCAGGACCCCATCGAGTACAATTCAAGAACGCACCATAGCAATATGGACGTCTATGACCACCTTATAGAAGACGATTTAAAGCAAATAGCAACCATTGTTGCCGCCTTTGCTTATAATACCGCTCAAAGAGACGCTAAGCTGCCTAGAAAAGGCAAAAATTAGCCGTAGCTTCTTATATTTGCCTCTATGGCAAAAGCGGCTTCAGAAACTCCTTTAATGCAACAGCACCGGGCTATTAAACAAAAATATCCTGGTGCTGTTTTGTTATTTAGGGTAGGCGATTTTTATGAAACATTTGGTGAAGATGCCATTGTTGCTTCAAAAGTTTTGGGCATCACACTTACCAAAAGAAACAACGGTGCCGCCTCCGAAAATGAACTGGCTGGTTTTCCGCACCATGCACTTGATACCTACTTGCACAAACTCGTTAAAGCCGGTCACCGTGTTGCGGTTTGTGATCAATTAGAAGATCCAAAATCGGTAAAGGGTATTGTAAAAAGAGGTGTTACAGAAATGGTGACACCGGGCATTGCCACTTCCGATAAATTATTAGAACAAGGCAGCAACAACTTTTTAGCGGCTGTACATTTTTCAGATAAAGAAGACAGTTTAGGCGCTTCTTTTTTAGATATTTCTACTGGCGAATTTTTTGTTGCAGAAGGCAACGCCGAATACATAGATAAACTACTTCAAGGTTTAAAACCTGCCGAAGTTATTTTTCAACGCAATTTTCAAAAACAATTTGTTGAAAAATTTGGTCCTAAGTTTTATACCTACACCATGGAGTCTTGGATTTTTGATGAAGCTTTTGCTACCGAAAGTTTACTCAAACATTTTAATACCCACTCACTAAAAGGATTTGGTATTGAAGCCCTACCCCAAGCTATTACAGCCGCTGGGGCCATCTTACATTATTTAAAAGAAACCGAACATCCAAACTTGCAGCACATTACAGGTGTGCAGCGCATGGAACGTGAAGACTTTTTATGGATGGACC
>CAJBRT010000102.1 GCA_903958045.1 uncultured Bacteroidota bacterium
GGGGAACCTTTTGAGCTTTTGCTATTGCTTTTTCAATGATTCCCAAAAGTTTCTTCAAACATATCCTTACTATCTAAAATATTAATACATTAATTAATATTACTATCTTCAACTGTAAAATTTATATAATGACAAAAACACTATTAATATACTTGGTTTTTACTATTGCACTTTTCTCTTGCGGAAATCCTGAATTAGAAAGACTTGAAGCAATGCAGAAAGAAAGTTCTTGTAAGGCTGAATGGGCGAAAGATTGGGTTGAGAGCTCTGGAAACATTACATCTCTAGGAGTACAAAAGGGCTTTAAAAATGAACTTGAAAAATTTAATACATTAATAAATGATAGTACAATTACTTGTGATTCATTGAAGCATAAGTGGGATGAACTAAGTGATAAAATAATTAAATAGTTTAGTAGGGCAAGGATAAAATTTATCACAATATTGTCTTGCCTGGCTTATATACAATCTCAATAACTAAAACCTCATTAGCGCTTTAATTGAAGAGGGAGCTTCGCGTGTTGCGGTCATTCGATTTGAAATGCGATGATAATTCAGTTTAATAGTTTTTTCTACTTCAAGAATTCAAACCTTTCTTGATACTAATAATATATCATTTTTTATCATAATATTTTTTAAGAAAATCGTCTACTTTGGATGTATCCAATCCCCTATCTTGAAGAATTTTTTTTGTGTACAGAGCATTTTTTACAAATTGTTTATCCAACTCTGCAAATGCCGCTGCCACTTCTGAATTTTCGTGTTTGATTTTAGAAATATATTGGTCTCCATTACCAGAATTGTCGCTTTCTAATTCAGCTAATCTAGATTTTAATTGAGCGATTTCCTTTTGCTTTCCGGCATCTAATTCTTCAGAAAAGTCTGCTATATTCTTATTGTCACTATCAGCTTCTTTCGGTTTACGCATAAGCACTAAATACGCAAAAGCAACAATAAAAAATATAATTAATACCTTTTCCAATGTGACAATTTTTTTAAAAATAATTAAAAAGATGGAATTATCATTAAAACTACCTTTATACAATCTCAATAATCAAATCCTCATTAGCGCTTTAAAGGAAGAGGTAGCTTCGCGCGTTACGGTCATTCGATTTGAAATGATGCGATGATTTAATCAAAAAGACTTGTAATTAATTTATCATTTAGTAGGTATTCCATCCTCTGAGAATAAAGACTAATCTATATTTGGCACATAAAATTTATTGACTAATTCTATTATTTCATTTTAGATAAACTATCAATTGAATGATTTACAGTTTTTAACTCTTCTTCTAAACTGGCAATCTTTGGAATTAGGTTAATTCTAATTTTTGATTGTTCACTTAAAAAAGATGAACCAACCCTTAACAAATCACTGTCAGACAACGTATCAACTGATAGTTTTGCATTAGCATCAATTGTGTTGTAAAAATCTAAACTATCAGTTAAATTCTTCGACTTATTAATTAAAGAAATCATTAATTCATTTTTGTTAGCACCACCATTACAAGATATAAAAACGATAAGAATAAAAATTAGCTTTTTCATAATTTTTGTTTATTTAGGGGGTCGTTGATATGTCATTTGTCTCAAATTCTTTCAGTGTTTTGCCATATTTGTTTTTCCATTCTGTCAGTCCATTTGCATTGCGTCCCATTAGAATAGTTGCAGCTGTAGAAGGGCTGCCAAATATGTGGTCTTCTGAAAATTCTAAGTATTCTCCTTTGTCAACTAGCAAGCCTTCGTCAATAAGTTTTTGTCTATAATTGTTGAAGTGGAGAGACAATGAATTTACAGTTGTCGCAGCGGCTTTTGAGTTTTTGAAAACTACAAAGCCATCAGAAGTGGGTTCCCCCTGGCCGTCTGCACCACGAGCTGCTCTAATAAAAAATAATTCCTGATTTTGTTTCTGTTTATACTCTCTTTTCTCATCAAATACTTTATGCCCGAGTGTATTTACAAGCATTTTGATATATTCAATAAATTCTTCCATTTCAGCTCTATCTGATTCAGAAATTGAAGACTGAGTTGGAATAATCGAATTATCAACCATGTAACGATTTGCAGATTTTGCAATATCATGAAGGCGATTTTCTAAATATTTAATGTGAGCTTTATTTAGATTTTCGTCTTTACTAATAAATACAATTGCTTCGTTCCAAAAATCCTTTTGTACCAATTGTTGATTCAGTCGCTTCAGTATTGATTCGGCTTCGCCTATATATACTTGATCTTTACTTGCGGTGTCTTTTCCGAATAATAAATAAACTCCAGTACTAGTAAGGTCTTCACGATCTATGCAGTCCTTTATTTTAATTCGAGGGATTTTATATGCTTTTCCAGACCAGTTGGAAAGTTCACAACTCATTCGCCCGTTTGGTTCTCCGTCAATTAGGAATATTTTTATTGTCTTACCGAATTTCATTTTTAGTTGTCTGTCTTTTTACAATGAGGCATAATAGGTGTATATGCGAAGAAAAATCACTTTTTGTCAATATATGTTTTTTATAAATCATCAAATGGACTTTTTATGTGTTGAATATTTTTAGTGCTTACATGGGTGTATATCTCTGTTGTTTTGCTACTATTATGACCCAATAATTCTTGGATGTATCGCAAGTCAGTACCACTTTCCAGTAGATGTGTTGCATAACTATGACGCAGCAAATGCAATGCAACCGGTTTTGTATGGTTGCTTTTGCCCTTATTCCCATGATGCAAAAGTACCCTGAAAATTCTTATATATTCTCTTTAACCCTTTTTTACAAATTCAGATTTTAAAGCCATCGCGCCAAAATCGTCGATCTTGCAATCGATATTGTGATCACTAATATGATTTAAGCGAATATTCTTGACTTTTGTACCAGCCTTGATTGGCTTTGGTGCACCTTTAACAGGAAGGTCTTTTATCACAATAACTGTATCGCCATTCTGTAATTCATTGCCATTCGAATCCAAAATTTTGGGATTGTCTGATACTTCTTCTTGTAGCGGATTCCATTCATGAGCACATTCCGGACATATATACAATTCTTCATGCATTGCATATCCATAAGGTGATTCGCATTTTGGACAAGTTTTCATGTGCTTCGGTAAAATTTGTGATTATATATTAGTGAAATACTAAAAAGATGACATTATGCAGATCTATCTTTAATATTACTATCAATTACTTTCTCATAACCTTCATAATAATATGATTGCTCAATTCCGCTGAAAATGATTTCTCTGTTTTCTATTTCGGTAGTGAGGTGCTGTGATACGATTGTTCTTAATTCTAGATCATTAATCGGACTTCGCTCCATAGCTTGGAGATAGACATATTTGTCGATGTATTGCCAATTGACAACTTTTTGAAGTCGTTTTTTCAATA
>CAJBRT010000103.1 GCA_903958045.1 uncultured Bacteroidota bacterium
GTTTTTGAAAAACAAAATCGGCATTACTACTGATAGAGTAAGAACGGGCCCTTTTGCTGATATGGGAAGTATGGACCGTGCACTTACAGAACCTGAAAAGAAGTTTTTTCAGTCCTCTACCGATTCTATCTATAATACTTTCAAATCACGTGTTTCAGAAGGTCGAAAAAGAAATATGGAATATGTTGATAGTATAGCACAGGGCCGCGTTTGGACGGGTACAAGAGGGTTGACTGTTGGACTCGTAGATGAAATTGGTACGCTTTCAGATGCTATCAAAGCAGCTGCATCGATGGCAAAAGTTAAAAGCTATAAACTCAAAGAGTATCCCGAAAAAAAGAACATTTTGGAGCAACTCTTTACTAATTATAAGCGAACTGTTTCTTTACAATTAATCGAATCAGAACTAGGCGCAGACCAGCTACTTATGATGCAACAAGTTAAAAAAGTAAAGGCAATGGTTGGCGTGCCACAGGCTACATTGCCTTATACTATCACTGTTCATTAATTGATCATTATGCCTTCAAATTATAGTCAATTAAGAGCGATGCTGGCTATTACAAAGGGTAGCTTAAAAGCTATTTTGCGTAGTCCTTCGGCAGTGGTTTTTAGTATCGCTTTCCCGCTCATTTTTATTTTGGTTTTTGGATTTATTGGCGGTGGTAATGGTAAAACAACCGTTAAAATTGCTATCGATCCACATTCAGATACCACGAGTCCTGTGTATGCAGCACTTACCAATATTAATAGTATTAAGATCGTTAACGGGAGTCCTGACACTTTGCAGCAAGAACTTGAAAAAGGTAGAATTACTGCAAATCTTTTGATTGCAAAAACGGGTTTAGTAAGTCCTGCGTATGCCATTAAAATTACAAGCTCAGGCGCTGTCATGCCTCAAAACATTCAGCTCTTACAGTCTGTGTTAAATGGTGTGATTGCAGGTATGAATCAAAAATATTTTGAGGGCAACCAAACCATTGCGCGCGTCGATGCTACTATTTCACAAATTCCAGGAAGGGCCTATAAAACAATCGATTTTATTTTGCCTGGACAGCTTGGCTTTTCTTTACTTAGTTCAGGTGTGTTTGGCGTTGCATTTTTATTTTTCAATTTGCGCCAACAACTTGTATTAAAACGTTTTTATGCCACGCCCATTAAGCGCGCGTATATTGTATTGGGAGAAGCTTTAAGTAGGGTTATTTTTCAATTATTAACCGCTATTATTGTAATTGGTGTTGGACATTTTGCATTTGGATTTACACTCGTGCACGGGCTTACCACTTTTGCAACCATTATGCTTTTAAGTTTTATTGCCCTTGTTTTGTTTATGGGCTTTGGATTTATTGTGAGTGGGCTTGCTAAAAACGAAAGCACGATACCGCCATTTGCAAATTTATTTACCCTGCCACAGTTTTTATTAGCGGGCACTTTTTTTTCGGTAGAAGCTTTCCCTACTTGGCTGCAACCTATATGCAATGCACTTCCTTTAACACACTTTAATAACGCTATGCGCAATATCGCTTTTGAAGGCGCTTCTCTTGCTGCTTGCGGCAAAGAGTTGTTGATACTTGGCCTCTGGATTGTGGGTGTGTATGCGATTGCTTTTAAAACATTTAAATGGGATTAAAATGCGTGTGATTAAATTAGGTTTTATTAGTGCAGTTGTTTTTTTTATTTTGTTTACCCTTGGTGGATTGCTGCTGCCTTCTCATAATATTGTATCACGCGCAGTAAATATTAAAGCAAAGCCAGCATCTATTTTGCCACTCGTGCAAAATAAATCGGCGTGGCATTTATGGATAGAGGGGATGGATAGTACTACTTTAAACAAGCGTCAACAAGTGCAAATTGTTGCTGTGTCTGATTCACTTGTAGTAGCTAATTGGAAAACAGCCGAAGCAAATTATACCACAAAATTTAGGTTTATTTATAATCCTGGCCAAGCTGTAACGATTGTTCAGTGGCAGTTTGAGCAAGAGGTTAAGTGGTATCCTTGGGAGCGTATCAGCTCTTTAATGAATGATAAAATACTAGGCACCTTAATGGAAAAAAACCTAGCTAAACTTCAAATGGTAGTCGAAGCTAACTAGGTTTTTTATAAAAGAGTATTCGATCAAATAATCAGGTTTAGATGATCTCGATTGGGTAACATTAGATAATTAAAAGTGCATCACCGTAACTAAAGAAACGGTATTTGTCTTTGATGGCTTTCTTGTAAGCTTCCATGGCTAAGTCATAACCTGCAAAAGCACAAGTCATAATCAGTAAACTTGTTTTTGGTAAATGGAAGTTGGTTACAAGGCTATCTGCTACATTAAAATTATAAGGAGGGTGGATAAAGTGATTGGTCCAACCTTCGCTTGGTTTCAATAATTTTTCGGCAGTAAAGCTACTTTCCATGGCGCGCATGGTGGTGGTGCCAATCGAGCAAATACGACGACCATTTTGTTTGGCTTTGTTTACAATATTGCAAGCCTCTTCTGTAATTTGATAGTACTCGGCATCCATTTTGTGTTTGCTTAGGTCTTCTACTTCGATAGGTCTAAATGTTCCAAGGCCCGTGTGAAGTGTAACTTCTGCAAAGCGAACACCCAATATTTCACATCTTTTAATAAGTTCTTTACTGAAGTGTAAACCAGCGGTAGGAGCAGCAACCGCACCTTCATGCTTTGCATATACTGTTTGGTAACGCTCTTTATCTTCTTCGTCTGGCTTGCGTTTGATATATTTAGGCAAAGGTGTTTCACCTAAAAATTCTAACATTTTTTTAAAGCTCTCATCATCATCGTCCCATAAGAAACGAATAGTACGACCACGGCTTGTAGTATTATCAATGACTTCAGCAACCAATTCTTCGTTGTCGCCAAAATATAATTTATTGCCTACTCTAATTTTTCTTGCGGGATCAACAATCACATCCCAAAGGCGGTTTGGTTTGTTTAATTCACGAAGTAAAAAAACTTCAATTTTAGCACCTGTTTTTTCTTTACGGCCATACATGCGCGCTGGAAATACTTTGGTGTTATTTACTACAAAAACATCTTTATCATCATAGTATTCCAAAATGTCACGGAAATTTTTGTTTTCCATATGACCACTTTTTCTGTCTACTACTAGAAGGCGACTGTCTTCTCTTCTTTTTGTTGGATTTTGTGCGATCAGGTTAAGGGGTAGATCGAACTTAAATTGTGATAATTTCATGTTACGGCATGATTTTTTAGTGAAGGCTGCAAAAGTAGGTAAAATTTGCCAAAATTAAGGCAGGGCTGCAATAAGTTGTTGTGTATAAAGGCTTTTAGGAGAATGGTACACCTCCTGGGCAGGCCCAATTTCTTCAATTTTCCCCTGGTTCATCACCATAATTCGGTCGCTAATGTATTTAACCACCGATAAGTCGTGGGTGATAAAAAGTGCCGAAAACTGCATGGAAGCTTTAAGGTCGTTAAGTAGGTTTAGTACCTGCGCCTGAACACTCACGTCTAGGGCCGAAACACTCTCATCA
>CAJBRT010000104.1 GCA_903958045.1 uncultured Bacteroidota bacterium
ATTCAAAAAGAAGAATTTGGTGGTGATTATGCAATCATCTACAACACATTAAACAAAGATACCTCTAACTCTGAGTTAGAAGCGGTACAACATATTTATCGTCAATTACGTGGTGCTGATGCGCCAGATAATGAAACGGCGCGTGGTATCATTGACAAATTATTTTTCTCTGATAAGCGTTATGATTTAGGTGAAGTAGGTCGTTACAAAATCAACCGTAAACTTGACTTAGATTATCCATTAGAGAAAAAAGTTTTAACAAAGCAAGACATTATTGAAATTGTTAAATACTTAGTTCGTTTAACCAATGCGAAAGCAGAGATTGACGATATTGATCACCTAAGCAATCGTCGTGTACGTACCGTGGGTGAGCAGTTGTATGCACAATTTGGTGTTGGTTTAGCGCGTATGGCGCGTACGATCCGTGAGCGTATGAACGTACGTGACAACGAGGTATTTACACCCGTAGACCTGATCAATGCAAGAACACTTTCTAGTGTCATCAATTCATTCTTTGGTACTTCACAGTTATCTCAATTCTTAGACCAAACAAATCCGTTATCAGAGATCACGCACAAGCGTCGTATTTCTGCACTTGGACCCGGCGGTTTAAGTAGAGAGCGTGCAGGATTTGAAGTACGTGACGTACACTATTCTCACTACGGCCGTTTATGTACCATTGAAACACCGGAAGGACCAAACATTGGTCTAATTTCTACGTTGTGTGTGCATGCTTCTATTAACGATATGGGATTCATTGAAACACCATACCGTAAAGTAGAAAATGGTAAAGTAAACATGAAGCAATTAACGTACCTCAGCGCTGAAGAAGAGGATACTGCAAAAATTGCACAGTCAAACTCACCATTAACAGAAAAAGGAGAATTCGCAGAAGACAAAGTTATTTCTCGTCAAACTGGCGACTTCCCAATTTTAGATAAAGAAGATGTAGAATATATGGACGTTGCACCTAACCAGATTGTTGGTTTGAGTGCGTCTTTAATTCCATTCTTAGAACATGATGATGCCAACCGTGCCCTAATGGGATCAAACATGCAACGTCAAGCAGTTCCGTTAATTATTCCTGAAGCACCCATTGTTGGTACAGGTCTAGAAGGAAAAGCTGCACGTGATGCACGTATCCAAATCCATGCAGATGGTAATGGTGTGGTTGAGTTTGTGGATGCAAACGAAATTCATGTTCGTTATGATAGAAATGATTTAGATCGTTTGGTTTCTTTTAGCGACGATTTACAAATTTATAAACTAACCAAGTTCATCAAAACAAACCAAGCAACTTGTATTAACCTACGTCCTGCTGTTAAAAAAGGACAAAAAGTTAAGAAAGGTGATTTCTTAACCGAAGGTTATGCAACTAAAGATGGTGAGTTAGCACTAGGTCGTAATTTACAAGTGGCGTTCATGCCATGGAAAGGTTACAACTTCGAGGATGCGATTGTAATTAGTGAAAAAGTAGTACGTGAAGATTTATTTACTTCTGTTCACATCGATGAATATGAATTAGAAGTTCGCGATACTAAATTAGGTGAAGAAGAATTAACACCAGATATCCCTAACGTTTCTGAAGAAGCCACCAAAGATTTAGATGAGCATGGTATCATCAGAATTGGTGCAACTATTAAAGAAGGGGATATTTTAATTGGTAAGATTACACCTAAAGGTGAATCAGATCCTACACCAGAAGAAAAATTATTGCGTGCCATCTTTGGTGACAAAGCAGGTGATGCAAAAGATGCTTCTTTAAAAGCACCAAACGGTACCGAAGGTGTGGTGATTGATAAAAAATTATTCCAACGCGCTAAAAAAGATAAGAACGGAAAAATTCGTGAAAAAGCTTTACTTGAAAAAGTAGAAAAAGTACACGAACAAAATACCGAGCATATCAAAGAATTGTTGCTTGATAAATTACAAACACTATTAAAAGATAAAGCTTCTTCTGGTGTGAGCAACAACTTTGGCGAAATGTTGATCCCTAAGGGTTCTAAGTTCAATCAAAAAAACTTAGTAACACTCGATTACCAAAACGTAAATCCATTAGGTTGGACTGGTGACGAAAAAACAGATCAACAAATCAACACTTTATTACACAACTACAGCATTCGTTTCAACGAAGAGCTAGGTCGTTACAAGCGTGAGAAATTCAACATCTCAATTGGGGATGAATTACCAGCAGGTGTATTAAAATTAGCGAAAGTATACTTAGCCGTTAAGCGTAAGCTTAAAGTGGGAGATAAGATGGCGGGTCGTCACGGAAACAAAGGTATCGTTGCCAAAATTGTGCGTGCAGAAGACATGCCATTTATGGAAGACGGTACACCGGTAGACATCGTACTTAACCCACTAGGGGTACCTTCTCGTATGAACCTTGGTCAAATCTATGAAACCATCTTAGGTTGGACCGGTAAGCGTTTAGGTGTGAAATTTGCTACACCAATTTTTGATGGTGCAAGCACCGATCAAATTGAGCAATATTGTAAAGATGCGGGTATTCCAAGAAATGGACATACGTATTTATATGATGGTGAAACTGGAGAGCGTTTCCATCAGAAAGCTACTGTGGGTGTTATCTATATGATTAAACTACACCACATGGTTGATGATAAAATGCACGCCCGTTCTATCGGACCATACAGCTTAATTACCCAGCAACCGCTTGGTGGTAAGGCTCAGTTTGGTGGACAGCGTTTTGGTGAGATGGAGGTTTGGGCACTTGAAGCATATGGTGCTGCTAACATCTTACAGGAATTATTAACCCTTAAATCAGATGATATCATAGGCCGTGCAAAAACCTATGAAGCCATCGTTAAAGGTGAAAACATTCCACGTCCGGGTGTACCAGAATCATTTAATGTATTAGTACATGAATTGAGAGGTTTAGGTTTAGACTTAAAATTTGAATAAGATTTTAAAAAACCAACACATCTATTAACAACAATTATCATTACAAATTTACAACCTAGATATGGCCATTAAAAGAGACAATCGACCAAGATTAACTTTCTCCGAGATCACTATCGGTCTGGCTTCTCCAGATAATATATTAGAAAGAAGTTTCGGTGAAGTATTAAAGCCTGAAACCATTAACTACCGTACGTATAAGCCTGAACGAGATGGTTTATTCTGCGAAAGAATTTTTGGTCCAGTTAAAGATTATGAGTGTGCTTGTGGTAAATACAAGCGTATCCGTTACAAAGGCATTGTGTGTGACAGATGTGGGGTAGAAGTAACAGAGAAAAAAGTACGTCGTGAGCGTATGGGCCACATTAAATTAGTGGTACCTGTTGTGCACATTTGGTACTTCAAATCTTTACCAAACAAAATTGGTTATTTATTAGGGATGAGTTCTAAGAAATTAGAAACCATCATCTATTACGAGCGTTATGTAGTATTACAAGGCGGTATCAAAGAAACCCTCAACATGGGTGATCTTTTAACCGAAGAAGAATACTTAGATTTATTAGATACTTTACCAAAAGAAAACCAGTTCTTACCTGACGAAGATCCAAACAAGTTCATCGCTAAAATGGGTGCAGAAGCCGTTCACGGTTTATTGCAAAGAATTGATTTAGATGGTTTAAGTTTCTCTTTACGTAATGCTGCTGCAAACGAAACATCTCAACAACGTAAAGCAGATGCTTTAAAGCGCCTCAGCGTTGTAGAATCTTTCCGTGAAGCAGGTACACATATTGTAAATAAGCCTGAGTGGATGGTGATGCAATACATCCCCGTTATTCCACCAGAACTTCGTCCATTAGTACCTCTAGATGGTGGTCGTTTTGCATCTTCGGATCTAAACGATTTATACCGTCGTGTAATTATCCGTAACAACCGTTTAAAGCGTTTGTTAGAAATTAAAGCGCCAGAAGTAATCTTACGTAATGAAAAACGTATGTTACAAGAAGCGATCGATTCTTTATTCGATAACTCTCGTAAATCTAATGCGGTTAAAGCAGAAGGTGGACGTGCTTTAAAATCTTTATCGGATGTATTAAAAGGTAAGCAAGGTCGTTTCCGTCAAAACTTACTTGGTAAGCGTGTGGATTATTCTGGTCGTTCTGTAATTGTGGTAGGACCTGAATTAAAAATGCACGAGTGCGGATTACCAAAAGATATGGCTGCCGAGTTATTTAAGCCATTTGTTATTCGTAAATTAATTGAAAGAGGTATTGTAAAAACAGTGAAGTCTGCTAAAAAATTAGTAGACAAAAAAGAAGCTGTGATTTGGGATATCTTAGAAAATATTTTAAAAGGTCACCCGGTATTATTAAACCGTGCCCCAACACTTCACCGCTTGTCAATTCAAGCATTCCAACCTAAGTTGGTTGAAGGTAAAGCCATTCAATTACACCCACTCGTAACGTCTTCGTTTAACGCGGATTTCGATGGTGACCAAATGGCGGTACACGTTCCACTTAGCAGTGCAGCGGTACTTGAAGCACAGTTATTAATGCTTTCTTCTCACAACATCCTTAACCCACAAAATGGTACGCCAATCACCCTTCCTTCTCAGGACATGGTACTTGGTTTATACTACATTACAAAGGGTAAGAAAACCACCGAAACTGAAACCGTTAAAGGACAGGGCATGGCTTTCTACAGTATGGATGAAGTGATCATTGCGTACAATGAAAACCGTGTAGACTTACACGCTAACATTAAGGTAAAAACCAATGTGCGTGAAGGTGGTGTGATTGTTAAAAAATTAATTGATACCACTGTTGGTCGTGTGTTATTCAACCAACACGTACCTGCTCCAGTAGGTTATATCAATGCGCTTTTAACTAAAAAATCTTTAAGAGATATCATTGGTGATATTATTAAAATCACAAACGTTCCTACAACCGCTAAATTCCTTGATGATATTAAAACATTAGGATTTAGAATGGCATTCCGTGGTGGTTTATCATTTAACGTAAACGATCTTATCGTTCCTGATAAGCGTGGTGAATTACTTGATAATGCTAAGGCAGAAGTAGAAGAAGTTTGGGAAAACTACAACATGGGTCTTATTACCAATAACGAGCGTTACAACCAAGTTATTGATATCTGGGGTCGTGTGGATACGAGAATTACTGAAACATTGATGCATGAAATGCAAACAGATAAGCAAGGCTTTAACTCTGTTTACATGATGCTTGATTCAGGTGCTCGTGGTAGTAAAACACAGGTTAAGCAGCTAGTAGGTATTAGAGGTCTAATGGCTAAGCCGCGTAAGAGTGGTAGCGCAGGATCTGAGGTAATTGAAAACCCAATCTTGTCTAACTTTAAGAGCGGTCTTAACGTATTAGATTACTTTATTTCTACGCACGGTGCGCGTAAAGGTCTTGCGGATACGGCGTTAAAAACAGCGGATGCTGGTTACCTAACACGCCGTCTAGTAGACGTTTCTCAAGACGTTGTTATTGCGGATGATGATTGTGGTACTTTAAGAGGTATTGCTACATCTGCACTAAAAGACAATGAAGATATTATTGAAGCATTATCTGACAGAATAGAAGGCCGTACTTCATTACATAATGTTTACCATCCAGTAACGGAACAATTAATTATCAATGCAGGCGAAGAAATTTCATCTGATGTTGCTAAAGAAATTGATGAAGCAGGTATCGAATCTGTAGAGATTCGTTCTGTACTTACTTGCGAAAGTAAGCGTGGTGTTTGTGTAAAATGTTACGGTAAAAACTTAGCAACGGGTTACCTCGCACAACGTGGTGACGCAGTAGGTATTATTGCAGCGCAATCAATTGGTGAACCAGGTACACAGCTTACACTTCGTACGTTCCACGTGGGTGGTGTGGCAGGATCTGCTTCTATCGAATCAACACTCGTAGCTAAGTTTGATGGTACCATTCAGTTTGACGGATTACGTACGGTAGAAACGGTAAACAACGAAGGCAAAAAAGCTAAAATTGTTATTGGACGTACAGGTGAAGTAAGAATCACGGATGTTAAAAACGACCGTTTGATGATTACCAACAACGTTCCTTACGGTGCTACTTTAAATGTTAAGGATGGCCAAGAAGTGAAAAAAGGGGATGTGATTTGTACTTGGGATCCATTCAACAACGTTATCGTTTCTGAGCAAAACGGTAAGATCAAATTTGACAACGTTCTCGAAGGTATTACCTACCGTGATGAGGCCGATGAGCAAACAGGTCACCGCGAAAAAGTGGTTATTGAAACAAAAGATAAAACCAAAATACCTACCATCATTGTAGAAGGAAAAGACAACAAACATTACAACTTACCAGTAGGATCTCACATCGCTGTGGAAGAAGGCGACGAAGTAAAAGCTGGTTTTGTGATGGTTAAAATTCCTCGTATTTTAGGTAAGCTCCGCGATATCACCGGAGGTCTTCCACGTGTAACAGAATTATTTGAAGCAAGAAATCCAGGTAACCCTGCGATTGTTTGTGAAATCGATGGTGTGGTTGCATTTGGTAGCGTTAAGCGTGGTAACAGAGAAATCATTGTTGAATCTAAAGATGGCATGATCAAGAAGTACTTAGTACCTCTAACGCGTCAAATTCTAGTTCAAGATGGTGACTTCGTTAAAGCGGGTACGCCAATGTCTGATGGACAAATTGCACCTGCAGCAATCCTTGCTATTAAAGGACCATTTGCGGTACAAGAATACGTTGTAAATGAAATCCAAGAGGTATACCGTTTACAAGGTGTAAAAATCAATGACAAGCACGTAGAAGTGATTGTACGTCAGATGATGAAGAAGGTTGAAATTGTAGATGCTGGTGATACTAAATTCTTAGAGGAGGATCTAGAAGATAGATTTGACTTTATCGAAGAAAATGACCGTATCTATGATAAAAAAGTAGTTACAGAAGCTGGCGAAAGTGCAACGTACAAAGCTGGTCAAATTATAACATTAAGAGAACTGCGCGAAGAGAATTCAATTCTACGTCGTTCGGACAGAAAGCTAGTGGAAGTGCGTGATGCAAAACCTGCAACCGCTACACCAGTTTTACTAGGTATTACCAAAGCGTCTCTTGGTGTTAGAAGTTGGATCTCTGCGGCTTCGTTCCAAGAAACTACCAAAGTATTAAGCCAAGCGGCAATACAAGGTAAGAAAGACTTGATGTTAGGTCTTAAAGAGAATGTAATTACAGGTCATTTGATTCCTGCTGGTACCGGACAAAAAGAGTTCGAGAACATGATTGTAGGAAGCAAAGAAGAATATGAAGTATTAGCTACTACCAGAGAAGCGATGAGCTTTGATGAGGAAGAATAGTAGCTTAATTGCTTAATAAATTTGTAAAAGTAGGAAGCCAACACTTCCTACTTTTACATTTACTGTATAAAATCTATAAATTCGTTACATGAAAAATATCAATACCATTTTAAATGTTGTTTTAGGAATTGCTGTTGCAGTTTTATTTTATTTTCAGTTTAGCGGCAGCAAGCCTGCGGTAGCAACTGGTTCTAAATCAGTAGCAGCTGGTGATTTCAGAATCGCTTATTTCGAAATTGATTCAGTAGAATCTCAATTCGATTATTACAAAGAAGTAAGTAATTCTATTCAAGCAAAAGCGCAGCAAAATAACAATGAGCTGAACCAATTAAAAGAAGTATTTGCATCAAAATACCAAGAGTTACAAAAAAATGGTCAGCGCATGACAGAAGCAGAAGTAAATGCTAGACAACAAGAGCTTCAGCAAATGGACAAAACATTCAAGAGCAAGGAGCAAATGATGAATAATGAAATGCAGGATGAAAGCATGAAAAAGCTACAAGACGTAAAGAAAAAAATTACTGATTATTTAGCTGAATACAATAAATCTAAAGGGTACGCATTTATTTTGGGTAACAATTCAGATATGCTTTCTATGTATTACAAAGACACCGCTTACGATATTACCGCAGACCTTGTAAAAGGTTTAAATGAATTGTATAAAGCAAAAAAATAGGTCCCTCAAATCTTATTTTTTTTAATTATCTTGAAGTTCTGTTTTAACCAACAGAACTTTTTTTATGAGTACAACTACACCTGCTTTTAAACCATCATTAGGGTTACTAGACGCCACCATGATCGTGGCTGGTAGCATGATTGGTTCTGGTATCTTTATTGTAAGTGCTGACATTACCCGCAACGTGGGTTCGGCGGGTTGGTTGGTGGTTGTATGGCTTCTAACGGGCTTTATGACCCTTACAGCGGCGTTAAGTTATGGTGAGTTAAGTGCGATGTTCCCAAAAGCCGGAGGCCAATACGTGTACTTAAAAGAATCTTACAATCCACTGCTCGGATTTTTATATGGCTGGAGCTTTTTTTCGGTGATTCAAACAGGTACCATTGCAGCCGTGGGTGTCGCGTTTAGTAAATTTGCGGGTTACTTTTTTCCGGCATTAGAAATGACGGATGCCAATATTATTTTTCAGTTGGGGGTACTAAAAATTTATCCGGCACAGCTGCTTTCCATCGCCATTATTATTCTACTAACCTATATCAATACCAAAGGGGTGCAGGGTGGTAAACTCATTCAAACCACCTTTACAGTAACCAAACTCGTGTCACTATTTGGTCTTATTGGCTTTGGGTTTTTACTCGCCGCTAAATCAGAAATTTGGAATGCCAATTGGCAGGATGCATGGAACATGAAAACCATTGCAGCCGATAATAGCACCACACCCGTTATTGGCCTTGCCATTTTTGGCGCCATCGCGGCTTCTATGGTGGGTTCTATTTTTAGCAGTGATGCTTGGAACAACGTAACATTTATTGCAGGAGAAATTAAAAATCCAAAACGAAATATTGGACTTAGTTTATTTTTAGGCACTTTAATTGTGACCATCATTTATGTCTCTGCTAATTTAATGTACATCAGTGTGCTTCCATTAAATGATATCGCACATGCACCCGCCGATAGGGTAGCAGTATCTACGGCAAATGCTATTTTTGGAAATATAGGAACCTATGTGATTGCAGTTATGATTATGATTTCAACGTTTGGCTGTAACAATGGTTTAATATTAGCAGGTGCAAGGGTTTATTATACTATGGCGCAAGACGGTTTATTTTTTAAGAAAGCATCTACCCTTAATAAAAATGCAGTACCTGAGTGGGCCTTATGGGCACAGTGTGTGGTAGCTGCGCTATTATGCTTAAGTGGTAAATATGGTGACCTCTTAGATATGGTTTCCTTTATTGTGGTGATATTTTATGTATTAACCATTATTGGCATCTTCATTTTACGCAAAAAACGCCCTGAATTAGAGCGTCCTTACAAAGCAGTAGGGTATCCTTTACTACCGGCTATCTATGTTTTAATGGGCACCCTGTTTTGCGTATTATTAATCATTTATAAGCCTAATTTTACATGGCCTGGGCTCATTATTGCACTATTAGGTATTCCTTTGTATTACCTTGCAGTGCGAAGTAATAAAAAATAAACATGACTAATTTTGACCAACTTTTCATAGACTTTAGCAAGCTAAAAGTTGTAATCATTGGAGACGTAATGCTTGATACCTATTGGTGGGGTCAGGTAGACCGTATATCTCCTGAAGCGCCCGTACCGGTAGTATCACTACTACGTAAAGAACACCGTGTGGGTGGTGCAGCAAACGTTGCATTAAACACAGTTGCACTGGGTGCACAAACAACCATTGTATCCGTAATTGGTTCTGATGCGGATGGTGCTTTGCTGCAATCATTATTTGAAGCAGAGCATATTGACACCAGTTATTTACTTACCCATGCATCCCGCATCACCACCAATAAAACACGCGTCATGAGTCGCAATCAACAAATGATGCGCTTAGATGCCGAAATTACAACGCCTATTAGTAGTGAAATTGAAAACGCATTGCTTCAAAAATTCACCACTTGTTTAGACGCAAAAAATCCGGACGTAGTCATATTTGAAGATTACGATAAAGGCGTGTTAACGCCAACATTTATTGAGGCAGCTATTGCTGTTTGTACAGCTCGAAATATTGTGATGTCGGTGGATCCTAAAAAAAATAACTTTTTAGCATACAAAGGCGTGACACTTTTTAAGCCCAATTTAAAGGAAGTGAAAGAAGGATTGCAAGTGCCTATTGCTGCTGTTACACTAGATAATTTAAGAGCAGTTCATGCAGCACTTCAAACGCATTTATCACATCAAATTTCTTTAATAACGCTTTCGGAAAAAGGAATGTTTTTTGACACGGGGGCTGACGCAAAAATTATACCTACACACGTTAGATCCATTGCAGATGTAAGTGGAGCAGGTGATACCGTTATTGCGGTAGCTTCACTTGTCTATGCAGCAACAAAAAATATTGAACTCGCCACCGAAATGGCCAATATTGCGGGAGGACTTGTATGTGAAGAAGTAGGCACCGCGGCTATTAATAAAACGCGTTTACTGGCTGAATGTAAACTACTATTGGCTTAATTAAATAGTAAACTATGCAACAATTTTCATTGGTTATACATGGAGGAGCGGGTACTATCTTAAAAGAAGATATGTCTCCTGCGCTAGAGCAGGCCTATCAAAACGGATTACAAGAAGCAATGGATGCAGGTTATTCCATCTTGCAAAATGGAGGTTCTGCGGTGGATGCAATTCAGGCATCTATTTTTACGCTAGAAAATAATATTTTATTTAACGCAGGAAAGGGTAGTGTGTTTACCAAAAAAGGATTACAAGAAATGGACGCTGCCATTATGGACGGCGCTACATTAGAGGCAGGGGCTATCGCTGCTGTGCGCAATGTTAAAAACCCTATTCAGCTCGCTACCGAAGTGATGCGTAATAGCAACCACGTTTTTTTAAGTGGTAAAGGCGCCAACGATTTTGCAATCAAGCAAGGTGTTGTGTTAGCACCCGACGAATATTTTTATTCTCAATTTAGATATGATCAGTGGAAGGCTATTCGCGATTCTGATTCCTATTCACTTGATCATACCAATCATCATCTCGAGGAATTATTAAAAGATAAAAAATTTGGAACCGTTGGTGCTGTTGCATGTGATAGTCATGGGAATATTGCTGGTGCAACGTCTACGGGGGGTATGACCAATAAAAAATATGGGCGTATTGGCGATAGTCCCATTATTGGAAGTGGAACCTATGCCAACAATAAAACCTGTGCCATTAGTTGTACGGGTCATGGGGAAATGTTTATCAGATCCGTTGCCGCTTACGATGTTAGTTGCCTTATGGAATATAAAGGCCTTAGTTTACAAGCTGCTATGGAAGTTGTCGTGCATGAAAAATTAATGGCACTCAATGGGGAAGGTGGAATGATTGGCGTAGATGCTAAGGGCAATACGGCCATGGTATTTAATAGTGCGGGTATGTACCGTGCTTTTCAAAATAGTAAAGGCGAGTCTGCAATAGCTATTTATAAATAAAGGACAATGAAAAAAACGGCAGTAATTGTTGCGGGTGGATCAGGTGTAAGAATGGGTTCGGATGTACCTAAACAATTTTTGCATTTGAAAGGGAGGCCCATCATTTGGCATACCGTGCAACAGTTTTTGTATGCCTATTACGATATTCAAATAGTACTGGTATTGCCAGCTTCTTATTTAGAGGAAGCGGCTACTTATTTTGAACCTGCACAGCTTGCGCATATTCAGTTTATTGCGGGTGGTGCTACAAGATTTGATTCTGTAAAAAATGGTTTAAAAGCAATTAAAGTGCCAGGCGTGATTTTTGTACATGATGGCGTAAGATGCCTCGTTTCTAGTGATTTAATAAAAAAATGCTACGAACAGGCCCTGGTTCACGGCTCGGCAATACCGGCTGTTACTGCTACCGATAGTATAAGGCTTATTTCAGGGGATACCCACCAGGTTGTGGACCGAAACCAGGTTAAAATCATACAAACCCCACAAACCTTTTTAAGTACCCTATTATTGCCTGCTTTTGAACAGGCCTACCAGGCTAGCTTTACCGATGAAGCTACCGTGGTGGAAGCCGCAGGGCACACGGTTCGTTTAATAGAAGGGGAGTATAGTAATCTGAAGATTACACGCCCCCAAGATTTAATTGTAGCCGAATCTCTTTTTTAGAAAAAAAAGGGGCTTAGTGCTTAATATTTCTTAAATTTGTATCAATGATTCAATTATTAAATAACAAGTGGTGGTGGCATACAAACTCTAATCGGGG